>JBKCGF010000167.1:0-24651 GCA_046303455.1 Chitinophagaceae bacterium
AAGACTCCAGCAAATTCAAATTATCAATATTGATATTGACCTTTAAGGCAGTCGCCTCCAGGTATTCTTCCAGCGCAACACTGTTTGGAGTGAAAATTATTTTATCTGCAGGAACGCCAGCAGTCAATGCCATTTTCACTTCATTGATGCTCACACAATCTACTCCAGACCCAAGCGCGTTCAACACCTTTAGGACATTAACATTGGTCAGTGCTTTACAGGCATAAAAAACCTGAACATCACTTTTTCCAAAAGCATCTACAAGTTTCTGGTATTGGTTCCTTATCCTTTGAGCGTCATAAACGTATAACGGCGTATTAAATTGCTCAACAGCTTTTAACAATACTTCGTTGGTAAGAATGGAATCCATTTTAAGACTTTAGGATTCGATAGACTCAACATTTTCATCACCATCAATTTGAGGATCAGTTGTTGTGTCTTGATTTTGAACAATAAATTCTTGTGATTGGTCTGCATCAACTTCAAAATGTTCTGCATTGACCAAGGTTGGCATAATCACTTGCTCTGCCAGCACTTCACTGATTTTCGGTAACTCCTCTGAACTATTGATTCCGAAGTAGTCCATGAAATGTCTGGATGTTGTATAGATCAGCGGCTTACCTACCATTTGCTCGTTTCTTCCAGCAATAACAATGAGTTCTTTCTCAAGCAGTTTCTGAATGGAGTAATCGCAGTTAACCCCTCTGATGGCTTCAATTTCAGATTTGGTGATGGGTTGCTTGTATGCAATGATGGCCAAGGTTTCCAAAGCAGCTGTAGAGAGCCGCTTTAAAAACTTATCTCCATTCAATTGAACAATGGTCTGGTGAAATTCTTTTTTTGTAAGGAACTGTAATCCTCCGCCACTTTCTCTCAATTCGAATGGGAAAAATTCAGATGCATATTTTTCTTTAATCCCCTCTATAGAAGTTTCAACCTGATCAATTCCAACCTTATCGTCTAAAAAACCAAACGCACTATTAACCAATTCGGTAAGTTCAATTGCCGTCAGCGGCTTTTCACTTGCGAAGATCAATGCTTCTATGTGGTTAATAAGGTTGGCTATTTCCATTGCTAATTCTATAAATTATCGGATTACTCCGTTTGAAGATCGAATAAATGTAGTCAAAATTTTCTAACCTTGTAATGCAGCAGCGCCACTCACAATTTCAGTAAGTTCTGTTGTGATCGCAGCCTGACGAGCACGGTTATATGAAATCTTCAGACTCTTAAGCAACTCATTCGCATTTTCTGAAGCTTTATCCATTGCCGTCATTCTAGCACCATGCTCGGAAGCATTACAATCCAATACTGCTTTATAAAGCTGTGTGTTTAAAATTTTTGGCATCAACTCCGCAATCAACTGATCTTTTTCTGGCTCAAAAATAAAATCAGATTTTTTTGATTGACTTCCTTTTTCAGCTTTATTCTTTGGAATGGGCAAGAAAGGCTCGGCTATATAGACCTGGGTTGCTGCATTTTTAAATTCACTGTACACAATTTCAATTGCATCAAACTCTTTCTGAGCGAATGCTTGAACAGCAGCTTGAGCACAAAGCTGGACTGCTCCAAATGAAAGTTTCATGAAGATATCCTTAAACCTTACATCCACATTGTATCCTCTCTTCTGAAAAAACTCTGCACCTTTTTTACCAATTGCCCATATGGTTAGGTTTCCTGAAGCATGTTGTGCTGCATATTTTTCTTTGATGGTTGCCAAAGCCATTTTCTGGATATTAGCATTGTAAGCACCACATAAACCACGATCGCTGGTAATGACAATCATCAATACATTTTTCACCTGCCTTTCTTCAGCAAGTGTCATATTACTTCCACCTTCTGTATTGCTCACAATGTTGCTCAACATTTCTTGCAATTTAGAAGCATATGGACGCATCTGGATGATTGCATCTTGAGCACGACGTAATTTTGCCGCACTCACCATCTTCATCGCTTTGGTAATTTGCTGTGTGGATTGAACCGATTTTATCCTGTTCCTGACTTCTTTCAACTGACCAGCCATGGGTTTCTTGAATTTGGGTGCAAAGGTAGTAAAAAAAGATACTAAGATTGAGTTTCAATAGTCACATTCACCCATTCTGGATCAAATTTTGCACCAAATTTCTTGTAAAAGTTGATTGCCGGCTCATTCCAGTCGAGCACCTGCCAGGTCATCCGTTTAAACCCTTTTTCTCTGGCTTCTTCAATTAACCTTTCAATTAGCAATTTACCGATACCCTTTCCTCTTAAAACTTCTGTAACAAGAATATCTTCCAGATACATTACCTGACCTTTCCAGGTTGAATAACGGATATAATAAAGTGCAAAAGCAATGACTTTTTTTTCTTCATTTTCCACCACAAAAGCCCACCACACTGGGTTTGCTCCGAAACCACTTTTTTCAAAATGGAGTGGATCTACTGTCACCTCATCAGGTGCTTTTTCGTAAAGTGCGAGTTCTCGGATGAGATCCAGCATAGCGGGACAATCACTTTTCTCAGCTCTTCTGATTTGAAACTCCATGACTATTGTAAAGCTTGTGTGAAATCTTCAAGTATATCTTCAATATTCTCTATACCAACACTCAATCGAATCAAGCCATCGGTGATTCCATATTCTAATCGGTTTTCACGAGGCACAGAACTGTGCGACATAGAAGCCGGATGAGATAGCAGTGTGTCACAAGTACCCAAAGAGACAGTCCTGGTGCACATTTGCAAAGCATTCATAAACTTCACACCCGCATCAAAACCTCCCTTTAACTCAAAACTCATCATCGCACCTGCATGTTTCATCTGACGTTGAGACACAGCATAATCCGGATGATCTTTCAACCCGTTATAATTGACTTTTGCAATAGCTGGATGGTTATTCAAAAAATCAGCTACTGCTGTTGAATTATCACAATGTCGCTGCATTCTTATTTCAAGCGTCCTCATTCCATTTATCAACAAGAAAGCATCAAATGCATTGCTATTGCCTCCAAGAAGTCGGTGTGTCTTTGTTGCCCTGGTTTTCATGAACTCCAAATCAGTCCCAACCAAAACTCCTCCGATTGCTGTACCATGCCCATTTAAAAACTTGGTAGTAGAATGCAGCACAAAATCTATTCCATATTTAAATGGTTGCTGCAAATAAGGCGTAGCGAAAGTATTATCACAAGCTGTCAGCTTACCAAACTGTTTTGCCAACTTTGCAAGTGCTTCTAAATTGACACATTGCAATGTAGGATTGGCGGGGGTTTCAAGATAGATCAATTTAATGGCAGGATCTTCTTTCAAACATTTTTCTGCTAGTGCTAAATCACGCAAATCGACTATTATCGCTTCAACTTCCAAAGGCTCAAGCAGTGATTTTAAAAAATCTTGTGTGCCACTGTATAAAGAAAAGTGAGTAAGCACTTTATCTCCACGCTTCAATGTTGCAATGAAGAGTGAACTGATGGCTGCCATTCCGGATGCATGCAAAATTGCTTTTGCTTCCAATGGTTTTCCATCTTTTTCAATTTCAAAGGTTTCCATTGCAGCAATCTTTAGTTCTGCTTCATTCATTGTAGGATTTCCCCACCTTGAATAAATGTAGCCCTCTTCTTTGCCAGAAAATCTTCTCATCCCCTGCTCTGCTTCATCATAAACATAAGTGGAAGATGCATAAATAGGAGTCAGATGCGCGTACATAGGATCTTTAACATGACCACCATGTACAGCAAGTGATGAAAATCCTTTGAATTGTTTTTTACTCATATTGCCCATTTTACCCAAGTCGCACCCCAGGTGAAGCCGCCACCAAAAGCAGCTAAAACGATATTGTCGCCTCTCTTTATTTTATCCTGATAATCCCACAAACAAAGCGGAATAGTTGCTGCAGTTGTATTACCATAGCGATGAATATTCAACAGCACTTTTTCATCAGCAAGTCCCATTCTTCTTGCAGTGGCATCAATGATTCTTTTGTTGGCCTGATGTGGAACCAGCCAGGCAATATCATCTGCAGTCAGGTTGTTTCTTTGTATCAATTCATAGCTCACATCTGCCATACCAGTAACAGCAAATTTGAAAACAGGTTGACCATCCTGAAATAAATAATGTTCTTTTCGATCTACTGTTTCATGAGAGGGCGGATTAAGCGATCCACCTCCTTTCATATGCAAATACTTTCCACCACTGCCATCACTTTTTAGTATACTATCCAATACACCATAGCCATCCTGATTCGGCTCTAATAAAACTGCACCCGCACCATCACCAAATAAAATACAGGTTGTACGATCAGTATAGTCGGTAATTGAACTCATTTTATCTGCACCAACCACCACTACTTTTTTGTAGCGACCACTTTCAATAAGTGAGGCTCCGGTTGTAAGTGCATACAAGAAACCTGAACATGCAGCCAGGATGTCAAATCCCCATGCATTTTTGATGCCCAATTTATCAGAGGCAACGTTTGCAGTGTTGGGAAAAAACATGTCTGGAGTAACAGTTGCAACGATCAAGCACTCAATCTCATTTGGATCGATTCCTCTTTTCTTACAAAGATCCTGAACAGCGGGTACTACTAAATCTGATGTAGCCTTCCCCTCACCCCTTAAAATATGTCTTTCAGAAATTCCTGTTCGGGTTTTGATCCATTCATCGTTGGTATCGACCATTTTTTCCAGATCGGCATTGGTCAGCAAATCCTCTGGAACATATCCACCTACTGCTGTAATGGCTGCTGTAATTTTCTGCATATTGGTTGTTTGGTTTGCAAAGTTATGAAATTGATGTTTGCCAGGGGTTGAAATATAGAAACTTTTACCATGTTAAAGTAACTGATATTGCTGCCTAACTCCTTTAAATTCATTAAATTCGCAGTGTATTTATAATCCAATGATAGCAAGTTTAACTGGTAATTTTTTAGTCAAAACCCCCTCCTATGTGCATATCAATGTGCATGGTGTTGGATATGAGGTACAAATCAGTTTAAATACCTATTCAAAAATCCAAGACACAAAAGAAGGAACCCTCTTCACCCATTTACAGATCAAGGAAGATAGCCATACCCTGTTTGGATTCTCAGAACTCACTGAAAAAGAATTGTTTATACAACTCGTCAGCGTAAATGGCGTGGGAGCTTCTACAGCCAGAATCATGCTTTCTTCCATGCAACCTGCTGAATTGAGATCCGCCATCGCATCGGGAAATACGGGTGCATTGGAAAAAATCAAAGGTATAGGCAGAAAATCAGCAGAAAGAATTGTACTGGAGCTTCGTGAAAAAATGGTGAAAGCTGGTGTGGAAAGTACTTCTTCAGGCTTCAAATACAATACTTTAGACAATGATGCGTTAAATGCATTGATGGCCCTTGGCATACAAAAAAATGTTGCTGAAAATGCCCTCAAAAAAGCAAAAAATTCGTCCCCAGAAGACAATAACCTTGAATCACTCATCAAAAAATCACTTCAGCTTATTTGATAAGAACTCTACCCCATCAAATATTTACGGCAAATTGACCCTGTTATCCAAAACGATAACCTTATTGACCATCTTCATTGGTTTTCAATTTTCTGCTTCTGCGGAAGGTCATTCTCATGCCCCTATCTCAATTTCTCAGGATACACTTCCTAAAAAAGACACCTTAAGATACCCTATTAAAGACCGGTATAGTGATAAGTATACATATCCAGGAAAAAACCCATTTGATTTAAAGGATCCTGCAAATATCCGCGACTCCATTGTGTATGACCCAAAGACAAAGGAGTATTTTATCATAGAAAAAATTGGAACCAAATATTTCAGGAAACCAACCAGTCTCAGTTTTGACGAATACATGCGGATTCAATCCCGCAAAATGGAAGTCGATTATTTCCAGAAAAGAGCCAATACCAGCAGCTTGCTCAACAGAAAATTAACCAAGCCTAAATTGAATATGGGCGATGATCTTTTCAACAGACTCTTCGGTTCAGGAAAGATAGACATCAGACCACAAGGCGAGGTGAATGTAACAGCGGGATACCAGGGTCAAAATGTAAAGAATCCCACCTTACCAGAAAGAGCGAGGAGAAATGGCGGCTTGGATTTTGATATGGCAGCAAATCTAAATGTTGTTGGAAACATTGGAAATAAAATGAGGTTTCCAATTAGCTACAATACTTTATCGACTTTCGATTTTGAGAACCAACTCAAACTGGATTATACCGGAGACGCTGACGACATCTTCAAAAAAATTGAAATTGGTAATACATCATTTGCAAGCAAAGGAACTTTAATACCAGGTGCACAGCAGCTGTTTGGTGTTAAAACACAAATGCAGTTTGGTAAACTGTGGGTATCGACAGTCTTTGCAAGTCAGCGCTCTCAAAGACAATCAGTAGGCTTCCAAGGTGGATCAAGCGCTTCTCAGTTTGAAATCAAAGCAGATGAGTACGAGGAAAACCGACATTTCTTACTCGCACAACATTTTAGAAAGGAGTACAATAAAGCAATGAAAAATTTGCCTATCGTCAACTCCCAAGTACAGATTTTGCGATTAGATGTTTGGGTGACCAACAGAACCGGAGCTACAACCAATGCAAGAGATATTGTGGGTTTAATGGACTTAGGAGAAAGCAATCCATTTCAACAAGCTCCTATTATCAATCCAACAGGAATTCCTTTTCCTGCCAACGGAGCAAATGATCTTTATGGAAAGATTGTCAGCAACCCCATCAGCCGAGATCCTGCACAGATTGTGAATTATTTGAACAACATCGGATTACAACCGGTCCGCGACTTTGAAAAAACTTTTGCAAGAAAACTAGACAGCACGCAATATTATTTCAACAGACAACTTGGATTCATTTCGCTTAACGTTACACTTCAACCTGATGAAGTATTGGCAGTCGCCTACCAATATACATTGAATGGCAAAGTTTACCAGGTAGGAGAATTTGCGCAGGATGTTCCTGTTGATGCAAACAATGGTGTTCAAAAAGTTTTGTTTTTAAAACTACTGAAAGCAACCTCACAAAGAACTGCATTACCGATGTGGGACTTGATGATGAAAAATATCTATCCTGTCGGATCCGGTCAACTAGAGCGACAGGATTTTCAATTCAACGTATTGTATCAAGAACCAGGAGGCGGAGAAAAAAGATATATCCCAGAAGGTGATCAGGCAGGTGTGCCTTTGATTACCTTGATGAACCTGGATCGATTGAATAACCAGAACGATCCACAACCAGATGGCGTGTTTGATTATGTTGAAGGATTTACCATCAACTCCTATCAGAGTCGCGTTATCTTCCCTGTACTCGAACCCTTTGGTCATGATCTCGATTATATTTTCAATTCAGATCCATCATTAAGAGAAAAATATTTATTCTACCCATTATACGATACGATTAAAGCTATCGCGCAAACCTATGCTAACCTTAATCGCTTCGTTATGCGTGGTAGTTCTAAATCATCTGGAGCTAACAATGGTGAAATTTCTTTGAACGCATTTAATATTCCACAAGGATCAGTATCGGTTACAGCAGGTGGACAAGTATTACAAGAGAATGTTGATTATACTGTTGATTATATTTCAGGTACAGTTAGAATCATCAACAATGCCATCAAACAATCCGGATTACCAGTAGATGTTAAGTTTGAAAACAATGCAACATTTGGTGTGCAACAACGCACATATATGGGTATGCGATGGGATTATTTATTCAATGATAAATTATCAATTGGTGGTACAATGGTCAGGTTGACAGAACGTCCGTTCTTTACCAAAATGGAATATGGTTCTGACCCCATCAAAAACAGCATGCTGGGATTAGATGTCAATTACAACAGTGAATTACCAAGGTTGAGCAAATGGTTAAGCAAACTTCCTTTCTATGAGGCCAACGGAACTTCAAAAATCAATTTCTCCGCTGAAGCTGCAAAGATGATACCTGGACATGCCCCTCAAATTGGAAGAGGTGGAGATGGTTTAATTTATCTTGATGATTTTGAAGGAACAAAATCAAGTATTGATTTAAGGTTTCCAATTGTTGGTTGGACGTTGGCTTCTACACCATCTGGTTCAACAGATCGATTTGGTAACATCATGTTCCCAGAAGCGACTGCATTCGACAACATTGAATATGGAAGAAACAGAGCCAAGCTTGCATGGTACAATATTGAACCGATTCTTCAGGAAAGAAGAAATCCAAACAACCCTATTCGAAATGATTTGGCACAACTATCTGACCCCAGAGTAAGATCAGTTGGTCAGCAAGAAATTTTTCCAAGAAGAACACCAGACTTCGGACAAAGTCAGCTCGTTACATTTGACCTTGCTTATTTTCCAAAAGAAAGAGGACCTTATAATTATGATGCATCAAATATAGATAACAATGGTACGCTAAGAACGCCAAATAAAAGATGGGGCGGTATCATGCGAGGTATTGATCAGACTGACTTCGAAACAGCGAACATTGAATTCATGGAATTTTGGGTACTAGATCCATTCATCAAGAATACCAACCCAGCAGGTGGTTCACTTTATTTGAATCTTGGAAATATTTCTGAAGACATCTTAAAAGACTCCAGAAGATTTTATGAGAATGGATTACCAACGCCAAGTATACCAGCTGCAACTGCGAATTCAATATGGGGCAGGGCGCCACTTAATCCAGTACAGATTACACAAGGATTCAGCAATGACCCAGCGGACAGACCTTTCCAGGATGTTGGATTAGATGGATTAACTGATTCTGCAGAGGCCACAACAAGAAGGCAGTTTCTTGCCGACCTATCAGCAAGACTAGGTGTTGGCTCACCTGCATATCAAGAAATTGAAAGAGATCCATCATCTGATAATTTCCAATATTATCGTGATCTGTCATTTGATAGAAGCAATGCTGGTATTATATCGAGATATAAAAACTTTAATAGTCCACAAGGCAACTCACCTATTGCAAGAGCAGGTGACGCGTTTGCATCAGCGTTTACATTGTATCCTGACGGAGAAGACCTCAACAGGGATAATACTTTAAACGAAGCAGAAGAATATTTTCAATACCGAATCGACTTGAAGCCGAACACTGATGCAAGTATGCAAGTTGGTCAGAATTTTATATCCGATAGAAAAATTGTAGGTGTAACACTTGCAGATGGCACAAGAGAAAATCAAATCTGGTATCAGTTCAGGGTCCCCATTGCAGCCTATACCAGTAAAGTTGGTGATATTCCAGATTTCAAATCGATCAGGTTCTTCAGAATGTTTTTGACCGACTTCGCTGATTCAGTCGTCTTGAGATTTGCCAAACTTGAATTGGTAAGAAACAACTGGAGAAGTTTTGCTTATGAATTAGACACTTCAGGTCTCTATAAACAAATTGACCTCACCAACAACAACACAAAATTCTTTGTTTCAGCAGTCAACATTGAAGAGAACGACAGAAGAGATCCTATACCTTATAGAACTCCTCCAGGTATTGAGCGTGTACAAACTTTGAGCAATGGCGGTATCAATATTCTGCAAAACGAACAGGCATTAAGCATCAATGTAGTTAACCTTAAAGAAGGTGACGCAAGAGCGGTATTCAAATCATTCAACCATGATTTAAGACAATACAAGAAAATGTCGATGTTCTACCACGCGGAAAGCCTCAAAGGTTATAGCGCAACACGTGATGGTGAAATTTATGCAATCGTCCGTTTAGGAAATGACTATATCAATAACTATTATGAAATCAAATATCCACTAAAGATTACTCCATTTGGAACAAGCGACGAAAGAATCATTTGGCCAGAACAAAATGAACTGAGCATCGACTTATCAGATTTTATTCAATTGAAAAACGAGCGTAATTTCAATACCAATAATCCCAATTCGATATACAGAAAAAATATTGGTGGAAAAATCATCTCCATAAGAGGTAATCCTAACCTTGGAGAAGTCAAGGGTATACTTGCAGGTCTTGAAAATCCTGCAGATCCTGCAGGTGGAAGAGCTGTCAATGCTGAAGTATGGATCAATGAGCTTAGATTGTCCGGACTTGATGAAGATGGAGGCTGGGCTGCAGTGGGGCAAATGAATGTTCAACTTGCAGATTTAGGAAATGTATCAATGTCGGCCAACATCCATACAACTGGTTTTGGACAACTGGAACAAAGGGTAAATGACAGGTTCAGAGATGATTTCACACAGTTTGATATTTCAACCAATTTACAATTGGGTAAATTATTGCCAAAGCAGCTAGGTTTAGAAATTCCATTCTTCGCTAATCTGTCTCAAACCATCAGCACTCCGGAATATGACCCATACGATAAAGACGTCACCTTAAAAGAAAAACTAAAGATCTACAAAGATGAACGTGATTCTATCAGAAATGATGCGATAGATTATGTGGGATTAAAAACTTTTAATTTTACCAATGTTAGATTCAATCAACGTCCCAATAAAAAAATAAGACTCTGGAGTATTTCCAATTTCGACTTCAGCTACTCATTCACAGAAACGCGTCAGCATAATCCATTAGTTGAAAGCAACCAAGTAAGCAAATCACAAGGTGGCATAGGTTACAATTATACATCAGAAGCAAAATACATTGAGCCTTTCAAAAAAATGATCAAAGCGCCAACTCCTTGGCTCGACTTCTTAAGGAATGTCAACTTCAACCTTAAACCTTCATTGATTGGCATAAGGATGGACACCAGAAGACAGTTTGGTGCATTCAGACCAAGGAATGTTGGTGGTGGTCCATTTAAAATTCCAGAAACATACGATAAATACTTTGTGATTGACAGGAACTACAATATGCGCTGGGACCTAACACGTTCATTGAATATTGATTTCAAAGCCATCAACAATTCCAGAGTAGATGAGCCCTTCGGAAGAATTGACAACAAAGAAAAACGCGATTCATTGATGAAAAACTTCCTCAAAGGAGGTAGAAACACCATATACAACCAAAGTGCAGATATCACTTATAATTTCCCGACTTCAAATTTTCCATTCTTAAACTGGACCACTTTCAATATCGCATACAGAAGCACATACAATTGGGTAGGCGCATCACGACTAGCAATAAACCTTGGAAATACCATTCAGAACAGCGGACAAACAGGTGCAACGGCCGAATTGAATTTCACACAACTCTACAGCAAATTGAAACTGTTCAGAGCCATAGACGAAATCAATCAGACTGAAGCAACAGCAAAATCTGCATTGAAGGGACTTCCTAAAAAACAGGCAAAGAAGAAAAAAGGAACTGCTGAAGAAATTGAAGCAAAACTTAGCAAAGAAGAAGAAAAATTAGCGAGAAAAGAACAGAAAAGATTAGCTAAAGAAGAAAGGCAACAAAGAACAATTGTTTTAAATGGTGCAGAAAAAGCAATCCTAAGAATCATTACTTCACTCAAAAGAGTCGGCGTTACTTATAACGAAGGTGGAAATACTTTCTTGCCAGGCTACATAGACAGCACAAAGTACTTTGGACAAAACTGGAAAAGCATGGCCCCAGGACTGGATTTTGTAATGGGCAAACAACCCAACCAATCCTGGCTTGAAGACGTTGGCAGAAAAGGACTGATCACAAAAGATCCGATTCTCAATAATTTGTTTTTACAGAACTATGAACAAAAACTGAACATCACTGCACAGGTTGAGCCATTTAGAGATTTTATTATCGACCTTAACCTCGATAAAAGTCTTACTAAAAACTACTCAACGCTTTTCAAAGACACTGTTGGAAACGGGCAGTTCAATGCATTGAATCCATACTCAGGGGGTGGATTTAGCATCAGCTATATTGCATTCCAAACACTATTTGGAAAATTTGATCCTAACAATACCAGCGAGACTTTCAAAACATTTGAAAACAATAGAATTATACTTTCAAAACGTCTAGGTGAAAAAAATCCTTATAGCCAAACAACAGGTGCAGATGGATTTTACAAAGGCTATGGCAGATATGCTCAAGATGTTTTGGTTCCGGCCTTCATTGCAGCATACACCAATAAAGATCCAAACACAGTAGGACTATTAAAGAATGGAACAGATGGATCTGTAAAAGCAAATCCATTTGGAAGCTATCTCCCAAAACCCAATTGGCGATTAACTTATAACGGTTTAAGCAGAATCGAAAGCCTACAGAAATACATTACCAACTTCACCATCTCTCATGGATATAGCTCCACATTGAGTATGAACAGCTTCAATTCTGCACTACTGTTCCAGGACACCTTACTTCTAGGATTCCCATCTTTTGTGGATACAATTTCAGGTAATTATGTCCCTTATTTCCTTGTGCCGAATCTGTTGATTTCAGAACAATTCTCTCCGTTGATTGGTATAGATTTTTCTACTACTGGTCAATTATCCGGCAGATTTGAATACAGGAAATCCCGTCAATTGAGTATGAGTCTAGTAGATTTCCAATTGAGTGAAGTAAGGTCGACTGAAGTTACATTTGGTATGCGATGGAGAAAAAGAGGATTTCCACTGCCCTTCCGCATTAAACTTGGCAAAAAAGAACCGACAGGTAAGCTAGAAAACGATATCACTTTCTCACTTGATTTCAGCATTAGAGATGACATCAATTCTAACTCCAGACTTGATCAAGCAAATGCATTTGCAACAGGTGGACAAAGAGTTGTAACCATCAGGCCTACTATTGATTATGTAATCAGCAACAGAGTCAATATTCAATTGTATTTTGATCAAAGAAGATTGAATCCTTACATCTCCAATGCTGCGCCTTCTGTAAATACAAGAGCAGGAGTACAAGTTAGAATCTCGCTTGCTCAGTAGTCTTGTGCAAATAAAAACTATTGGGCTGAGCAGCACAGGTCATAACAATGCTGTTTAAGCAAACATGTTCGGGAACTGTTATTGCATAATGGGCAACTTCAGCCACATCATTCGCATACAAAGGAGTAAATCCATCATAAACTGCTTTGGCTTTGCTCGCATCTCCCTTAAAACGGACAATAGAAAATTCAGTATCAGCAGCGCCAGGATGAATTGCCGTTACCTTGATGTTGTGTCTCACCAAATCAATTCGCATTGATTTACTCAAGGCTTCCACAGCATGTTTTGTTGCACAATAAACATTTCCTTTCTCATATACTTCCATACCTGCAGTAGAGCCGATATTGACAATATGACCTTTGCCTCTTTTTATCAGATAGGGCAACATTGCTTTTGTTACATACAGTAAGCCTTTGACGTTGGTATCAATCATTACTTCCCAATCATCAAGGGATGCCTCATCAAAAAAATCTCGTCCAAGTGCAAGTCCCGCATTATTGACTACCACATCTACATTTTCAAGATTGTCATCATTAGACAATGCATTAAAAACTTCCTCTTTGTTTTGAACATCAAATACTTTTGTAGATACTTGAACAGAAAACTTTTCATGTAACTCTTTTGCAAATTCAGCAAGACGCTCTGCTCTTCTACCTGTAAGGATAAGATCATTTCCTTTCGATGCAAATTTTTCAGCCATTGCTTTCCCAAATCCAGATGTAGCTCCCGTAATTAAAATTTTCATAAGAATCAGTTAGGTTTTTTTGAAAACATCCATGTGCAATAAGCCATGGCAATGATCAATGGATAAATTGCAAATGGAACAAGACCAGGGACAAATGCCGCAACCAATAATAATACAACTACATATGCTGGATAAAATATGGTATAGCGCTTTAACCATCTTGGCAAGTTATTCTCTTTAAATACAAGAACTAAATGAAGTGGAAAAGCCCAAAACAGATTCAAATTATTTGTCATTGTTTGATGATCTGTTCCTATCCACAGAAACAACATCAATAGCCCTAGCAATCCTGCACTAATGAAAACAATCTTCTGCAATACATGCTGAAATTTAGCATAAGCTGGAACCTTATTGCCTAAAGGCAGCATCATCAGTATTGCAATAATCAAAAAAATAAAAAATGGAGTTAACAGGAATGAGTCTTTTGTTGGTGTTGGCTGCTGATCAGGTAATAAAGTGTTTTCTTCAACTACAAGCTTTTGGCCATTGACTTCGGTCGCATTTACTCCCTTGGCTAAAAATTCTGGAAGGAACATTGCATTGCTGACACTCATTTTCCGATCAGCTTTTAGTCCCAGTATGAGATCAATACCCAAACGCGTCCATTTCATTTCTGCCCTATCCAAATAAGTATGCAAATGATCTCTGAATGTAAGTCCATTTGCTACAAACTGAGGAGGGTTAAACGCTTGGTTAGATTTGGTTTTAAATATTATATCTCGTAAACGGGTAGAACAATTGTCGTAAAAGAAATCATATTTATAGTATCTGTTTTCTTCAGTAAGATTTTCAAACAGTGCACGCTGAATTTCTTTTTTTTCTTTTTCGGTCAGGTTCAATACCTGTTCACTAACACCCCTCTTGAAATACTGATAGGCATAAAGGAAATCACTAAAGTTTTCCTGACTTAAATAGTACTGAAGCTTTCCACGTACAAACTTGGTATAAAAATCAGGATCATCAAAATTGAATGTTCCGAAATTATAAGCAATATCAGTACCAGCAGCAGAATCTACAATGCGCAGTGCATTGTGACCAAATACAGAATACAATTCAGCACCAGGCGTACAGGTAATTAAACTGATTCGAAGAGCGCTGGGCTCTTCCTGAGCCTTTCCAAAATGACCAAAAAGGATCAGAACCAAAAGAATTGATATGTATTTCATTCGGTTCAAATGAAATTATCGACTGTAATTTGGAGATTCTTTTGTAATGGCTACATCGTGTGCGTGACTTTCACGCATACCTGCATTTGTAATCTTGATGAATTGTGCCTTTTGCAACTCGTCAATATTTCTTGCACCGCAATAACCCATACCGGCTCGCAAACCACCAACGAATTGTGTAACGATTTCACTAAGGTTGCCTTTGAATGGAACACGACCTTCAATACCTTCAGGTACCAGTTTTTTTATCCCATCCTCAACATCCTGGAAATAACGGTCACTGCTTCCTTGTTGCATTGCACCAATTGATCCCATCCCTCTGTATTGCTTGAATTTTCTTCCTTCGTAGATGATGGTTTCACCTGGACTTTCCTCAACTCCTGCAAATACTCCACCCATCATGACAGTCGATGCACCAGCAGCTAATGCTTTTACAAAATCGCCAGTATAACGAATACCGCCGTCAGCAATGATTGGAACTTTCATTTTCTTTAAAGTAGAAGATGCTTCAAGAATTGCAGTAATCTGAGGAACCCCAGCACCGGCTACAATGCGAGTAGTACAAATGGAACCTGGACCAATACCCACTTTAACACAATCCGCCCCAGCTTCAGCCAATGCTTTTGCACCTGCAGCTGTTGCAATATTACCAGCAATCACTCTTAGTTTCTTAAAGTTCTTTTTCAACAACTTGAGAGAATCCACAACACCTTTGGTATGTCCATGCGCACTATCCAAACAAACCACGTCTACACCAATTTGCTGTAGCGCAGCTGTTCTGTCCAAAAGATCTTTTGTAATACCCAATGCAGCTCCAACTCGGAGTCGACCAAATTCATCTTTTACAGCATGAGGATGGCTTTGCAATTGAAGAATATCACGATAGGTGATCAATCCAATCAACTGACCATTTTTCTTTACTACTGGAAGCTTCTCAATTTTATAGTTTTGCAGAATTTTTTCTGCTTTCAGCAAGTCAGTCCCTTCCGGCGCTGTAACCAAATTATCTTTGGTCATAACCTGACTCACCTTCTTAGTTTTATCAGTTTCAAATCTTAGATCACGGTTGGTAAGAATACCTACCAGTTTATTTGCAGTATCAACAATAGGAATACCTCCAATTCTGTTCTCCTTCATCAATTTTAATGCATCAGCTATTGTTGCATTAACATGGAGTGTAACAGGGTCAATGATCAATCCACTTTCACTGCGCTTTACCTTCCTCACTTGTTCTGCCTGCTTTTCAATACTCATATTCTTATGAAGAATACCGATTCCCCCTTCACGTGCAAGAGCAATTGCGAGGGTTGACTCAGTTACTGTATCCATAGCTGCCGACAGCAAAGGAATATTTAAACTGATGTCTTTTGTTAGCTGAGTTGAAATGTTCACTTCTCTTGGAAGCACATCAGAATATGATGGAACCAGGAGTACATCATCGAAGGTTAGACCTTCTCCAAAAAATTTGGGGGATTGTGGAGTTCTTGTTGCCATATGCGAAGATAAGAAAAAAATAAAATCTCCCTTATCTATACACTGCAGCATATAATTTTCCTGGCCTGGAGCTTACCAACCCTCTCATTTCCAAGGAAAAAAGTAAAGCTGCAACTTCACTGGGTTTTTGCCCAGACTGCATAATTAAATCATCAATCCCAACAGGTTCTCTTTGTAAAACCAGATCGTAGAGCTCTTTTTCCTTTCCTTCCAGGGCCAAAAACAATTCAGCCTGAATGGTTTTTTTTCTTTTCAGCGCTGAATTCCAATCCATGAATTCAATGAAATCCATCCCTGATGTAATCAGGTTGGCTCGGTGCGTCCTGATCAAATGATTACAACCCATGCTGCCCAGATCTGTAGTCCTGCCTGGATAAGCAAAAACATCCTTGTTATAACTATTGGCAATCTCTGCTGTAATCAAACTACCCCCTTTTTCACCACTTTCAATAACAACGACCGCATCTACCATTCCTGCTACAATTCTGTTTCGCTTGGGAAAGTTTTGCCTATCTGGCTTTGTCTTGTTCATGAACTCTGTAAGGAGCCCGCCTTTCTGAATCATTTCACCCGCCAGCAATCGGTTGGATGATGGATAGATTTGGTTCAATCCATGTCCCAATACACCAATTGTACTTACCCCATGTTTAACACAATCTCTATGCACCAGGGTATCAATACCATAAGCTAAACCACTTATCACCAATACATCCAAAGGGATAAGTGTAGAAATTAATGCAGCCGCCCTCTCTTTTCCGTAATCGGTAGGAGCTCTGGTTCCTACTATTGCAACTACCTTTTGAACATTAAGTGGTTGACTGCCTTTATAAAATAAAACATGAGGAGCATCAATGCAATTTTCCAATCTACGAGGATAATCATCTGCATTTTTAACCAAGACAGCTATATCATTTTTTAAAAGAAATGTAAGTTCTTGTTCAATGCACTTAAACCCATTAAATTTTTTAAGCGCACTTGCTCTTGCTGTACCTATTCCAGGTAAACCTTCCAGTGTTTTTCGATTGGCTTTAAACACATCAGAGGGATTTCCAAAATAACTAAGTAAAACACCAATATGTACGTCTCCTATTTGAGGAACTTGTGTTAATGCCAAATGCCAATACACTTCTTCGTTCATAACATTGAATTGCCTGCAATGTATTATGGAAGAAAAATCTATGTTGGTTTAAAAATACAAACAGAGATGGGTTTAAAAGCTGAAAAACGAGTGGAATAAACTTATTCGTTTGCCAAAATAATCATTTCAGTTCTTCGGTTCATCGCTCTTCCCTCTTCGGTATGATTATCCGTAACAGGTTGTTGAGCACCCAAACCTTTGGAAGATAGTCGTTGTGCTGCTATTCCTTTTGAGATCAAATAATCCAATACAATTTTTGCCCGTTGGGTTGATAAAAGAAGATTGTCACTATCATTTCCAACATTATCAGTATGTCCAACAATTTGAACTTTCAATTTTGGATTTTCATTTAAGATTGACAGCAGCTTATCCAATTCGATAAATGATTCTGGTAACAATTCATACCTACCTGATTCAAACTGAATATTTTTTAAAACTATTTTAGTCCCTTTTTGTAATGATTGAAGAGGAATATTATAGATGAACTTTTTTTGCTCCACTACTTCTTTCATCAAGAATCTACCTGAAAAGAATAAATATCCTTTTTTACTTACATTGAATGCATAATTTTTTCCTAAAGGCAGAATAGATAAATAGTAGCCATTGTCATCTGCTTCAACTTCTGAAATGAGGACTTTAGAATCTAAGTCAATCACTTCAACAAGTCCAGAGATTCCTTTTCCAGTAAGACTATCATAAATCCTACCCTCCACCCATGAGCTGGCATTGGGCTGAATACCTTTATACAACTGAATGTTGTAAATATCTAAGCCTCCTTTTGAATCTGCTCTGTCACTTGCAAAAAAACCAGTCGATGCATCGGACGTTACAAATAAACTACCCTCATCATCTATTGTATTAAGGGGGTAGCCTAAATTTTGCGGTGCTGTAAATCCCTGGTTTGTTTTTTTAGCAAGAAAAAGGTCAGTTCCCCCATAGCCTTGATGACCATTTGTATTGAAATACAAAGTTTCATTGTCGGCGTGCATAAAAGGGCAACTTTCATCGCCGCTTGTATTGATAACGGGACCTAAATTTTGTGGAGCCGTCCATTTACCATTTGATAGTCTTGTTGAAACATAAAGATCTGTCCCTCCAAATCCACCCGGACGATCTGAAGCAAAATAAAGCTGTCTTTTGTCGGGCGACAAACAAGGCGCTGATTCCCAATATTCAGAATTGATTACAGATCCAGCATGCTTCCTTTCACTCCACCCATTTTCTGTTTGATAAGCAAAATAAATATCAAAACTTCCTAATCCTTCTGGATAATCCTTTGCTGAAAAAACCATCCAGTTGCCATCGGGTGTTATCTGCTGTGCGCCTTCCTTGTAATTGGTGTTTATCTTTCCTGACAAAGGAACTGCCTTGCCCCATCTACCACCCGCTAAGACAGATAAAAAAAAGTCTTCATCAGCTGACCCTCTCGTTCTTCTTGTAATTATCAATTGCGTTCCATCAATTGTCATTGTAGGATAGTATTCCGAAACGACTGAATTGATGCTATCACCTCCATTCTCAATTTTTATTGCCGACCGCTCAGGATACAACTGATTGAGTGTAACAGCAAATTCAAAACATTTTTTTCTGTATTGGGCAGCTTGAATTGACGAAGCATTTAAGCCAGGTAACTGCAAAAACCGATCGACTGCATTAACCGCTTTTTTAAACTCCCCTAACCCACCTAATGCAATGGAGTAAACCAATAAATAATCTCTCGACTGATCAAGGTCTACTGCAAATGCTTGCTCATAAAAAGCCACAGCTGAAGAATACCGTTTTAATTCAGATAAAATTCCAGCTTTAGACAAAAGTGCTTCTAGATAATTACCATTGATATTGATTGCAATATCCAGGAAATGCAATGCTGCAGTATAATCACCTTCATCAACCTTCTGCATGGCCAACTCATAATTTTTTTTTGCCTTTTTTGAAATACTGCTTGCATCATAACCTTGTGCCTTTATGGATTCTCCATGAAGAAGAAAAATAAAAAACAAGATAGATACATATGTATTTCTCATGGTATATCGAGGTACTTATGCGTTTGCAGAGATAATGCCCACTGCGGATGATTTTTGATATAAGAAACAATCATGGGGTTCATTTCATTCGCACGACTCCATTCAGGCTGCAGATACAAAAGACAATTTGAATTTACTTGATTTGCATATTGTTCTGCCCAATCAAAATCAGATTTGTTGAAGACAACAACTTTCAACTCTTGTGCTACTTCAATTACTTCACTTAAAGGTGCTTTAAACTTTTTAGGCGATAAACAGATCCAATCCCATTGTCCTGATAAAGGATGTGATCCTGATGTTTCAATATGTGTTCGAATTCCCTTTTGCTTCAAAAGAGAAGTAAGCAAATTCAAGTCATGCATCAATGGTTCACCACCTGTGATCACCGCAATCTTAACACCAGAAGCCACTACCCAATCAACAATAGTGCTGATTTCTACCATGGGATGTTTGCTGGCGTCCCAACTATCTTTAACATCACACCACACACATCCTACATCACATCCGCCTAAACGAATGAAATAAGTAGCATGCCCTGTATATCTTCCCTCTCCCTGTAAGGTGCAAAAATGCTCCATCAAAGGTAAAGTGGTTGATTGCATTTTATCCATTTACTAATCTTTAGCGGCGCAAGCCTTGAAAGTGTTCATCATGAGCGCAGCAATAGTCATGGGACCTACTCCTCCGGGTACTGGTGTAATAAAACTGGCTTTAGCAGCTACTTCATCAAATGCCACATCACCCTTAATGGCAAACCCAGATTTTTTTGTTTCATCAACAACACGGGTGATACCCACATCAACCACTACTGCTCCCTCTTTTACCATTTCAGCTTTTAAAAATTCAGGACGACCCAATGCGGCAATAATAATATCTGCTTGCAGACAAATTTCTTTCAAATTAGGTGTATGAGAATGGCATACAGTTACGGTACAATTGCCCGGATATTCATTTTTACTGAGCATAATACTGATGGGTCTACCTACAATATTGCTTCGTCCAATTACAACAGCATGCTTGCCTTTTGTTTCGATTTGATAATGCTCCAATAAAAGCAAAATTCCATAAGGTGTTGCTGGATAAAACGCAGGAAGTCCCTGTACCATTCTACCCACACTTTCCGGATGAAACCCATCAACATCTTTAGACGGAAGAATTGTTTCAATTATTTTTTGTTCACTGATGTGTTTGGGCAATGGCAATTGAACAAGAATACCATCGATATCAAAATCCTCATTTAGCTCATTCAATTTGAAAAGCAGCTCTTGTTCAGAAACACTTTCTTCCAGTCGAATAAGGGTTGACTTATACCCTATCTCAGCACATGATTTTACTTTTGATCCTACATAAGTTTCACTTGCGCCGTTATTACCAATGAGGATGGCTGCTAAATGAGGTACTTTTTTACCCTGAGCTATTCTTTCTGCGGTTTGCGACTTTAACCTGTCTTTTACGGCTTGAGAAACCAGTTTTCCGTCCATTAATTTCATATCGCAAAGGTACAGTCGTGGAAAATGACACCCAAATAAGTTGTTTTCCACTTGGCAGGAACACTGCGCTTCAGCAATTTTAATCCATGAAGCGATGGATTTGTGTGTTGATGGGCTTGCCTTATTTTGCATTTTCTCAAAACTGGATGAACCATGATGTGGTACCCTTCAACACATTAGCCTATCAAAAAAACAGTTCTCCCGTCATTGGATTACACGATCTGCCTGCTTTTCTGGGTTTTGAACAAAGGAAGGAAATTGGACTATCACTTGAAAATAAGTATGGGCTTAATGAGTTGTCTCAACTCAAATTGAGCATGTCTCATCCGCTTTCAAATGGCAACATCAGCTTGCATGGATCTCTCCAGGGTAGTCCCGTTTACACCCGTTATAGCGGTAGTTTGGGATACGGGCATTCCCTCAACAAGCAAACAACAATTGGCATCGCATTAGGAACAACATATTTTCAATTGAAAACTCAGTCGCCGGAAACCCTCATCCAAATCATTGCCGGTATTGCTCATGCCATCAATGAAAAAACTACAATAGGCATCCATTATCAGCATTACCAAAGCATTGCTTCAAAATACAAAAACACCAATACAAAAAGAGAAGGCTTAACTATTGGGATAGGATACCGATTAAGCAAGCCTGTCTTCCTGCAATTGGAAATAAGGAAACAAGAACAGCATCTGTTGCTTTTACCTGCTCTGAACTGGACACCTAATGATAAAATTGGATTTTGGTGTGGGACCAATGGAGGTGGACATTTTTATCTGGGCGTAAGTGGAAAAATAAAAAAAATCAACCCCAGCATAGGCATATCCAGTCACCCACATCTTGGCTATTCAATCATGCTCCAAATCAATCGTCAAGCAGATGCCAAAGATTAACTTTTTCATTGTTCTTACACTTGCATTCAATTGTTGTTTCACACAAGAAGTGCATGAAATCGAATTGGAACAAATGGCACAGACAGATGAAATTCAATTGCGTGATCCACTTGAAAGCAGTACTATAGCCCAAGATATTGCATACAACATCAATAACGTTAGCGCAGAACAATTATCAAGTCTTTTTTTACTTACGCCTCAACAAATCAGTGAGTTCATAATTCATCGGAAAAAATATGGAAAATTTATCAGTCTACTCGAATTGCAAGCAATACCACTCTGGGAGTTAACAACTATTAAAAAAATTCTACCTCATCTGTACCTCGCCAACCAAAATGACAAGATCAATGTAAAACACAGCCTTACAGAAGGAAAACATTTTCTGATCTACAGAACAGGTGGCAGATCAAATGGATTCAACTCAAAAGAAACATGGATAACCAAGAACAAACAAATGGTGAATTACAAATTTAAATTTAAAGACCAATTTCAGGCGGGATTAATGATTGAGAAGGATGCAGGTGAAAAAAACGTATTTGACCACACAGGTATTTATTTATTGTTAAGGAACAAAGGAATAATTAAAGATTTTTTGATTGGTGATTACAATATAAACATGGGACAAGGATTGGTTCATTGGCAAGGTTATGCTTTTGGAAGAAGCAGCAATTTACTGAGTGGCTACCGACAAGGATATTTTATTCAACCTCACACAGGAACAGATGAGAATCGTTTCCAAAGGGGCATTGCTATCAACCTAAAAAAAGGGAAAACTGAAATTGGAGTATTTATGAGCCGACTTCAAATTGATGCCAATGTAATGAATGACAGCATCAACAATCGACGCTGGGTCAGCTCTTTCCTGTTATCAGGATTACATCGAAATGATGCTGAAAAAGCCGACAAAGATGTTTTGTCGAAGTTGACTGTAGGCGGAAAATTTAAATACCAACTATCATCTGCTTCAATTGCCCTCAACTACATCCAAACTTTTTTTTCTATACCCATTCAAAAAAGACAACAACCTTACAACCAATTTGCAATTGCTGGTCGGCATTGGAAAAATATAAGTATTGATTTTACCATCCCGACCAAAGCAGGATTCATATTCAGTGAATTTGCCTTAGACCAGCAATTTGACCCTGCATTTAATTTAGGATGGCTGAAAAGTCTGGATCCAAAACTAGATTTGTCCTTCATCTACCGCAACATGAGCCCAAGATACCGTGCATTTGAATCAAATTGTATTTCCAGCAATTCAGAAGCCGGAAATGAAGCAGGCCTTTTGCTGAGTTTTAATTTCCAACCCCATGCCAAACATCATCTTGAAGGATTTGCTGATTTCTACCAAAATCAATGGCCAACTTTCACGAGCGACAGATCAGAAAATGGTCGGCTTATTTCAATACAATACAACTGGAAACCCAATAAGAAAACTGAAATTTCAACCAGGTACCAAATTGAAAATAAAACAAGTAATCAGGGATATGAGCAGAACCGCACCAGCTTGATTGGGCAATCAATTGTACATCGCTGGAGGACACACCTATCTTTCTCACCTCTGGAAAGCCTTACCATCAGATGTAGAAATGAGTTAATCAAAGTACAGCAAGAATTCAATTCCACTTCAATTGGACACCTGAGCTACCTGGAAATGATATTCAAACCAATGACAGAACCCCTAAGCTTGAGCTTTCGTTATACTTTCTTTACTACCGATAATTATGCATCAAGGGTTTACGCTTATGAAAGGGATTTACAATCGTTTTATGCCATCCCTGCACATTTCGATCAGGGAAAAAGAAGTTATTTATTGGTACAATACAACTATAAAAAAGCAGTCAAACTTCAAATGAAAATAATAAGTGACCACAGAAAAGATAAAAACAACATAACTGCTGCTTATCAATCGCCGCTCAAGAATAAAGAATGGCGGATGCAAGTAATCTGGGAATTTGGGAATTAGCAAACAAATATGAAGCTGTATATTTGGAGTTCAAAACTTAGATCATGAGCGAACAACAAAATCAAATCAATATCGAAATTTCTGAGGAAGTTGCTGAAGGTCAGTATGCCAATTTAGCCATCATAACACATAGTCATGCTGAATTTGTAGTTGATTTTGTGAATGTGATGCCAGGTACACCAAAAAGTAAAGTAAAGTCGAGAATTATACTAACCCCACAGCATGCAAAACGACTGCTGAATGCACTGGCAGATAATATCAACAAATTTGAAGACCTACATGGCAGCATCAAGGATTTTGAGGAAGTTCAAATCCCATTTCAGTTTGGTGGACCACAGGCGCAGGCCTAATCAATCAATTGATTGATTCCACAGAAACAGTTTTATTGATTTTATTGATCAACCCTTGTAAAACTTTACCAGGACCCACTTCAATAAAGGTTGAAGCGCCGTCATGAATCATGACTTCAATGGTTTGCGTCCATCTTACAGGACCCGTCAATTGATCAATAAGATTTTGCTTGATTTCTTCTGGATCTTTCACTGCTTTAGCTACAACATTCTGGTAAACCGGACAAGCAGGACGATGAAAATTAGTAGAAAGAATAGCCTTTGCCAATTCATCTTTTGCAGGTTCCATTAAAGGAGAATGAAATGCTCCACCAACAGGTAACTTGATTGCTCGTTTTGCTCCTGCTGCTTTCATTCTTTCACAAGCAAGATCAATACCGGCATTTGTGCCACTAATCACCAACTGACCGGGACAATTAAAGTTAGCCGGCACAACTATCTCTCCTGTCTCATTAGTAACTTCATTACAAATTCGCTCAGCATCTGCATCGGATAAAGCAAGAACAGCTGCCATAGCAGAAGGATTTAATTCACATGCCTTTTGCATAGCCATTGCTCTGATGCTCACCAACTTTAGTGCATCTTCAAAAGGCAATGTTCCATTTACAACAAGCGCTGTAAACTCTCCTAAAGAG
>JBKCGF010000168.1:0-1653 GCA_046303455.1 Chitinophagaceae bacterium
TTTGTGTGGGGTATAGCGAACGGACAATCATTTTTTGTTTCTGGTATAGCTATTGCAATTGGAGGATTAATTGCTAATTATATTTCTTTTGAAGCCCTCTTTGTTTTGATGGGATGTATTCAGCTCATGGCAACCATCATCCAAGCCAGGGAGACTTTTGGAAGAAAAATTCCTGAAAAGTTATAAATTCAACTAAATCTTTTTTATGCAGAAAAAGGAAGACAGCTCTTTCTTTTACAGGAAAGCCATCAAGGATTATCTCACTGAATTCATTATGCTTTTTGCAGCGGTTACGCTGGGTTTTTTTGCTGAAAACCTGCGTGAAGGTTATGCAGAGCGTCGATTGGAAATTCAATTGATGAAGTCGATGGTGGCCGATCTGGAACGCAATGAAGAACTCCTGTTGAGTCAGCAAGCTGCCTTAACAACCAGAAAAATCGCCTGTGATTCCATAGCCTATTTTTTTAACCAGAACGATATCAAACCTTACGGCGCAGAACTCTATATGTATGGAAGAAGACTAGGATACTATGGAGGTGAATATCCTTTGTCGTCTCGCTCTTTGGATCAGTTAAAGAACAGCGGCATGTTTAGTATCATCAGTAAGGATGTTGTAGCAGATTCTCTATCCAACTACGACAATTTGAAAACGCAATACGAACAACGTATAAAATGGTATTTTGAAGATGTGAAGAAAGTGCAGGATGAGAATAAAAATATTTTTGATACAAGGGTATTTGAAAAAGCCAGTGTGTATACAAACACTTATATATTTCAAATTTTAAAACCAGAGGGCAATCCTGCATTGCTTACTTATGACAAAGAGGATTTGCAGAAATATTACAATAGTTTTTATTACCTCAAGAAAAATACAGAAGTGCAAATGCGGGCTGTTGTTGAACTCATTAACAGTACGACTACCCTTAAATCATTGATCGTTAAATCATACGAATTTTAAATTATGGAAGTCCATCACGGCAAACATACCCCCAAGAACTGGAAAGAGTATTTCATAGATTTTCTAATGCTGTTTGCAGCGGTCACTTTAGGCTTCATTGCAGAAAACTACAGAGAGGATAGCTCTGAAGCGCTTCGAGCAAAAGAATATATCAGCTTAATGAAAGGAGATGTCTCCAAAAATATTTATTACATCGATTCTGTGATTCAAAGAGATAAGGCACTAGCAAAAAAACTGGATTCCGCTTTTTTATATTTAGCCGAAAGTGAAGCTGTCGATTTAGATAGTCTGCATAGCAATCTTCCTCCTAACTTATTTCGTTTCATGAGTAAAAATGATACTTACGAACAAATGAAAAGTTCAGGTAGTTTGCGTTTTATAAAAGATGAGCAATTGTTATTTCTTATTACCGAGTATAGCAAAGCCGCCGAAGCGGCAGAGTCGAGAAGTACAGCCATGGAAATGGAATATGTGAATACACAATGGCCACAAGTCATCAATCATGCTGTCACCAATTCAGCAGCTATAGGTGCTTATAAAAATGCACGTTCAGGATACATTGCCATTTTAGGAACAGATGAAGTGTCCAAAGAAATCATGGATGAAGATGCCTGGGAACTATTTCGCAGACTTGACCAGGTAAAAAATGAAAAAATAATCATCAAGGGGGAAGCCTTGAAGCAATTGCAAAAAGA
>JBKCGF010000169.1:0-2605 GCA_046303455.1 Chitinophagaceae bacterium
AACAACCTTGGCTGGTGCTTTTTTAGGAGCAGCTTTGGCCGGTACTGGCTTTGCAACAGGCTTGGCAGCAGGTTTAGCAGCTTTTTTGGCAACTACAGTTTTAGCAGGTGCTTTTGAAGAAGCAGTCTTTGCAGGTGCGACTTTTTTAGCAGGTGCAGCTTTTTTTACTGGTTTTTTTGCAGCTGGAGCTTTAGCAGCTGGTACTAATTTTTTTGCAGCCGGAGCTGTTTTTTTTGCTGGCGCTGCTTTTTTAGCAGGAGCTGCACTCTTTTTCGGTGCTGGTTTCTTTGTTGCCATAATTCTTAACCTTTTTTTATAACATTGATCTTCAGCATTTTACCATTGATCTCTGTTTCAACTCCTTCTGTTAAACCTTGCTTCAGCAAGACCTGGTCAGCTAAAATTTCGGCGCAAATATACGCATTAAAATCAGTAAATGAATAGTCTAATTCAGGATCAGACTGAATTTCCACATTTATTCGATCCGTCAATTCCAGATTTTGATCCTTTCGTATTTTTTGAATCCTGTTGACCAATTCCCTCGCATTTCCCTCGTTTTCAAGTGCTGGAGTCACAGAAACATCCAAAGCAACGGTAAAGGCATTTCTGGAGGCAACCATCCACCCTGCCACATCTTCACTCTGGATCTCGACCTCATCCTTCAAAATTTCAACAGACTCTCCTTCAAGCAAAATCGATAAACTACCCTCCTGCTCCAGTTTTCTGATAGATTGCTGATCTAAAGCCGTAATCATTGCGGCAGCAGCTTTCATTTTTGCACCCAGTTTTTTACCCAGTATAACAAAGTTGGGTTTCACTCTTTTTTTGATGAAATCATTATCAGCCGGCAAATACTGGATTTCTTTTACATTAACTTCTGCCAAAATGAGATCCTCAACTTTTTTCAATTGTTGCATCATTTGATCAGAAGAGATCGGGATAAGTAATTTCTGAAGCGGTTGACGAACCCTGATATTGACTTTCTTGCGAATGGACAATACCAATGAAGAAAATTCTTTCGCCATTGACATACGTTCTTCCAATGCCAGATCAATCCATTCTTCCAGAGGCTTTGGATAATCAGTATGATGTATTGAAGCCTGTTGCTCTTTTCCTGTTACTGCATTTAAGTTCCTGAAAACTGAATCTGTAAAAAATGGAGAAATGGGTGCAGCCAATTTGGCAACCGTCATCAGACAAGTATATAAAGTTTGGTATGCACTGATCTTATCTGTACCATATTCACCTTTCCAAAACCTTCTTCTGGATAACCTTACATACCAGTTACTCAACAACTCATCTACAAACTCATCAATTGCCCTGCCAGCAAGGGTGGGCTCATAATCATCCATGTGCTTGTTCACTGTTTTCACTAGTGTCTGCAGACTGGATAAAATCCAACGATCAATTTCTGGTCGCTCTCCAAATGGCACATCAGCTTCTTTATAAGTGAAGCCATCCACATTTGCATAGAGCACAAAAAATTGATAGGTATTGTATAAGGTTCCAAAGAATTTTCGTTGAACTTCTTTAATTCCTTCAAGATCAAATTTCAAATTATCCCATGGGGAAGCATTGGTAATCAGATACCATCTAGTAGCATCTGCACCGTAGGTATCAATTGTTGCAAATGGGTCTACAACATTACCCAAACGCTTACTCATTTTGTTGCCATTCTTGTCTAATACCAAGCCATTTGAAACAACAGTTTTATAAGCAACACTATCAAATAACAAAGCGCCTAATGCATGTAGTGTGTAGAACCAACCTCTTGTTTGGTCTACTCCTTCTGCAATAAAATCTGCTGGAAATGCTTCGCCATTTTCAATCATGGCTTTGTTCTCAAATGGATAATGCCATTGAGCATAAGGCATTGCTCCACTATCAAACCAAACATCGACTAAATCAGGTACCCTTTTCATTGGCTGGCCTGATGCACTAACCAAAATCACATCATCAACAAAAGGCTTGTGCAAATCATTTATCCCATCTTGTAAAAAAGCTGCATTGGTATTTCCACCCAAAACAGAAGCTGCTTTTTGAATTCCAGTGTTCAGCTCTTCAACTGAACCGATACAGATTTCTTCTGTACCATCCTCTGTACGCCAGATGGGAAGCGGTGTTCCCCAGAATCTGCTTCTGCTGAGGTTCCAATCCACCATGTTCTCCAGCCAGTTTCCGAAACGTCCTTCTCCAGTTGATTTTGGCTTCCATTGGATGGTCTTATTCAATTCTACCATTCGATCTTTCAAAGCAGTGGTTTTGATGAACCATGCATCTAATGGATAGTATAAGATGGGTTTGTCTGTTCTCCAGCAATGGGGATAGTTGTGTTGGTATTTCTCAACTTTAAACGCCTTCCCTTCTTTTTTTAATTGAACGCAGATGTCAACATTAACATCAACATATTGCTCGTCATTTTTGTAGTTCTTCACATACCTGCCACTGAACTCCCCAAGACCATCTACAAATTTTCCTTCTCTATCTACTAATGTGAGGATACCCAGTTTATTTTTCTTTCCCACTTTAAAGTCATCAGCACCAAATGCAGGCGCAGTGTGCACGATACCTGTTCCATCTTCAGTGGTTACGAAATCTCCTACAA
>JBKCGF010000170.1:0-1484 GCA_046303455.1 Chitinophagaceae bacterium
ACAACCTTGTACCTGAACCAAAATACCATACCACCTTTCCTTCCATCTAAGGTCAATCGGATGTCTGGATCGAAGCTGAATTTGTTTTTAGAAACCGATAGCAAAAAATTATAGGCTGGAGCGTTTAAAGCGAAGGTTGGAATTATCGATAATCCATTTGAAGTGAGCCCCACTAATCCTGAAAAGTTACTTTTAACAACTACACTGTCTTTCTTGACTAATCCTTTCTCTTCCTTTTTTACCTCCTGTGCTTGCAGTTGGGATTGAAATACAACAGTTAATGAAAGGAAAATAAAAAGCCTTCTAAAACAGCGCATGAAGTTTGAGTTAAGGAGTGATAAGCGGTGCAAAGGTACTGAAAAGACTAGCTATTTTATGGAATGGATTGTATCTTTATCCAATTGAACAGGCTATTTCAAAATAAACGTACCCTACGCAAGTTTGTTACCACAATAGTGGTATTAGGCCTTGTATTTCTACTACTCCAGGCCCTCTTCCAACACTTCAGCAAAAGAGTCATCGAAGAAATCGTCGCTAAGCAAACCAAAGGGAAGGTCAGTTTGTCCATTGGGAAGGTAAGATTGAAGCTGTTCCCCGACGAAGTACTGGTTTTAAGAGATACCAAGTTTGAATTCTTGGATGAAAAGGGTGAAAAAGTGCAATACGACCTCTCCTTTAAATTCCTGGAACTGCAACTGCGCTCATTCAAGTCTTTTATCGTTGATAAAGAATTGCTAGTCGACTACCTGCTTGCGGAAGACCCATCCGTCGGTATCCACCCGTCCTCACGTAAAAAAGATAAGACCAAAGCCAACCATGCTGTCCAAGTCAAAATTGGTAACATCTATTATGCGCTCCGTAAAGTAGTTGCAGCACTGCAAGTGAAAAAATTTGGTCTCCGTAATGGTATGGTCACCCTCCACAATTTGGAACCTAATAATAAAACAATACGACTAGGTGGACTAAATCTATCACTACAGGAATTAGCCATGCTGGATCAAGCAAATGAAAATAATCCAGGTATCAGTCTTGATAAACTTAACCTCAATACCGGACCGCAAGATGTGGAATTCCCCGAAGGGGATTACCGCATCCGATATGGTAAACTGGAATTTGATACGGAAGACAATTCCATGGCTATCGAGGGACTAAAAATCAATAGTCAGTCGGGCGACTCCTCTAAAAACGAATTAGAGATTCAATTAAAGAAACTATTGCTGACCAAAATCAACTTCCAAACACTCTACAAAGAAAATCGTTTTGAAGTAGATTCCATGATTTGCGAAGAGCCCATCATTAACATGGATCTGGATTTGACAAAAAAGAAAAGTACTTCAAACTATGATGGGTTGTTGCTAGAGAAAAAAATAGCGGGACTCATCGGTCGAATTAAAATGAATTACCTCGGACTCCTCAACAGCAATATCACCATCAACGCAAAAGGAAAAACCAATACAAATACCTTCAATACCAAAGGAAATAAT
>JBKCGF010000171.1:0-5635 GCA_046303455.1 Chitinophagaceae bacterium
CTCCTGTTTTCAAGGATCCTGATTACCTGAGTAAATATATTTTGGATGGTAATGGATTGAATATTCTTTTGCAGAATTACTGGATGGTGATTCATCCACCGATTTTGTTTTTAGGATTCGCTTCTGCTATCGTTCCTTATGCATTTGGTGTAGCAGGTCTTTGGAAAAAAGACCATGTAGGTTGGTTGAGGCCCGCAATGCCATGGGCTTTGTTCTGTGCTGGTATTCTAGGTTTGGGAATAATGATGGGTGCTGCCTGGGCATATGAGTCGCTTACCTTTGGAGGTTACTGGGCATGGGATCCGGTTGAAAATGCATCAATGGTGCCCTGGCTTTTACTTGTGGCGGGTATCCATACCATGTTGATATTCAAGAGTACAGGTCACGCAATGAAGAGCACATATCTCTTTATTTTTCTTACACATTTGCTTGTTCTCTATTCTACTTTCTTAACGAGGACTGGCGTTTTGGGAGATACATCTGTACACTCGTTCACAGGTGAAGGAAGTACATTGTATTGGCACTTGATTTTGATGCAATTGGCCTTTATTGCTCTTCCTGCATATTTGTATTACAGGGATAGAAAAAATATTCCAACAGTGGTAAAAGAGGAAAGCATGAACTCAAGAGAGTTCTGGATGTTCGTCGGTTCCCTTTTACTCTTGATTTCAGCGGTATATATTATTGTATTGACATCACTGCCTTTCATCAATAAATTATTTGGCACATCATGGGCCATTGGAGAAAATGTTGAATACGTGTATAACCGTATCATGATTTTGGTGGCTATAATTATTGGTGTGCTGACTGCCATCACACAATATTTCAAATACAAAGAGACAACTAGAAAATATATCTGGTCGAAATTGTTGATTCCAACTATTGCAACAGTTGTATTATCAGCTGCATTGAGTATTTGGGGTGAGGTGAAGTTTGATAAACATGGACTTGGATTTTTAGTCGGCATACATGTTGCTTTATGGACTTCCATATATACCATCATTGCCAACGCAAACTACATGGGTGCTGTGTTGAAATGGAAAATGAAAGCTGCAGGAGCATCCATCACTCACTTTGGTTTTGGGTTGATGCTTTTGGGAATTCTTATTTCTTCTTCTAAAAAAGAATTGATTTCCAGAAATGCTGGTGGAATTTCTGTTACTGGCTTGAAAGATGCCAAGGGTAGGGATGATGATCCATTGGAGAACGTAACATTGCTATACAATACTCCAGTAAAAATGGGTAAGTATGTGGTGACTTATCTCGGCGATTCCACTGAAGAAAAGAACAGTAAAGTTTATTTTAAGATAAGATTTATTGAGGTTGATCCTAAAGATGATGAGACCATTGTGGAGGCTTTCAATATCACTCCTAATGCCTTTTTGGTGAAGAGTGGTGAGAGCTCTCAGTTGTCGTCAAACCCCGGATCAAAACATTATTTATCAAGCGATGTCTTTGTTTACATCACCTCTTGGTTGAATCCTGATAACCTCAAGGATACAGCAAGTTTCAGGTATACAGATGTGAACGCGGGTGATACAGTCTTCTATTCAAATGGTTTCGCAATCGTAAACAAGTTAATGGCTGCCAACAAAAACGACAACAAAGATTTGCCGATGGTGGATAGTGCATGGGTATCTGATGTTACTGTTTTTTCAAAAGAAGGAATTCAGTTTAATGCTACACCTGCCTATATGAAGAAAGATGGTATTGCTTCTACTAAGGTAGATACCATTATGGAACAACATCTTGTTGTGGGACTCCAGCGTGCTGAGAATGGAAAGGTGCAGCTTGGGTTAAAAGAGTCGAATGCTGTAGTAAGGTACATTACTTTGAAAGCTTTTCGTTTCCCATGGATCAACTTGTTATGGCTAGGTACCATTATAACTGTTGCTGGCTTCATGATCAGTATGTGGTTCAGGTTAAAGAACAAGTTGTATGTAGCCTAAGAGATCTGTAACTTTATAAAGTGCGTTATTTTTCGACCATATTAATCTTACTGGTTTTTTCAATAAATGCCAAGGCACAATCAAGGTACGGTGCAAATGATACCTTGCTTGTGCCTTATATTGTTTATGGTGGGGATACCATGACCTATGCACAGTTGGATATGATTTCTGTTTATGGGGAGATGACACCAGAACAACGCAAGGCAAGGCAAAAATGGACCAGGCTGAGAAACGCTGTTTATGTAACTTATCCCTATGCTAAAAAGGCCAGTTACATCATTAATGACTTAAATCAAAAGCTAGTTACAATTAAAGATCCATCGGCCAGAAAAAAATACCTTAGCTCCAGGGAGAAAGAACTCAAAAAAGAATTTACAGCTCCGCTTACTTCATTATCGGTTTACCAGGGTAAAGTGTTGATGAAGCTCATCAACCGCGAAACCAGCAACTCTTGCTACAACCTGGTAAAAGAGTACAGAGGAGGATTTTCAGCTCGTTTTTGGCAAACAATTGCCTGGGTGTTTGGAAGCAGCCTCAAGCAAGATTATGATCCCAAGGGAGAAGATGCTGACATGGAACTAATTGTTTTGGAAGTCGCCCGAATGTATGGGCATGCGGAGTAATTCAAATCTGTATCTTTGCCGCCGTAAATGAATTCAATGAAACTTTATGTTTTAGCCTTTGGTGTACATCCTGATGATGTAGAACTCAGTTGCTCGGGCACACTGATCAATGAGGTAAAAAAAGGCAATCTTGCAGGTGTGATTGATTTGACACAAGGAGAGTTGGGTACCAGAGGAACCATCGAGACAAGGAAGAAAGAGGCTGAAGATGCTGCTGCTATCATGGGTTTAGCTGTTCGTGAAAATTTGAAGATGCGAGATGGTTTCTTTAAGAACGATGAAGAACACCAAATGCAGGTGATTCGTGCTATTCGAAAATACCAGCCAGAAGTGGTTTTAGCCAACGTATTGGATGACCGTCACCCCGACCATGGAAGAGCGGGTCATTTATTGAAAGAGGCTTGTTTTCTTTCAGGATTAAGTAAGATTGAAACCTTTGATGATAACGGTAATCCACAGCAAAGGTGGAGGCCTAAACAGGTTTTACATTACATACAAGATCGATTCACTGAGCCAGATTTGATAGTTGATATAAGCGATGTTTTTGAGCAACGCATGGAAGCCGTTAAAGCATATGCAACTCAATTTCATGTGAGCAAAGATTCTGCAGAAGGCACCCAGACCTATATTTCAACACCGGATTTTCAAGAGGCATTGGTTGCCCGTGCAAGATTGCTGGGTAAACGCATTGGAGTAAAATATGGCGAAGGATTTATCTCGCAGAAGTCGATTGGTGTGAGGGGTTTGGGGGATTTGGTTTTGGTGGAGACTTAATAAGATTAAGTTACCACCCCGTCTCCCGTTCGCTATGCTCACGGGATCCACCCCTCCTTTTCAAGGAGAGGAGTTGTAAATAAAGTTCCCCTGCTAATATAGGAGGGGCTCCGAGTCCCGAAATTTCGGGACGAGAGAGGGGTGGTATAAATTTTTAAATAGTTTAAAATGTCTAAAGTAAAAGTAGGTCTTGTACAAATGAGCTGCAGTGGCGATGCGAAGTCGAACATGGACAAAGCAATTGCCGGTATTAAAGATGCTGCAGCAAAAGGCGCCAACATTGTTTGTTTACAGGAATTGTTTACATCACTTTATTTCTGTGATGTTGAAGATTATGAGAATTTCAAATTGGCAGAACCCATTCCTGGTCCTTCTACAGATACCCTTTCTGCAGTGGCAAAAGAAGCAGGAGTTGTGGTGATAGCATCTTTGTTTGAAAAACGCGCGCAAGGTTTATACCACAACACAACTGCTGTTTTGGATGCTGATGGAACTTATTTAGGAAAGTACAGAAAGATGCATATCCCTGATGATCCTGCTTATTTTGAGAAGTTTTATTTTACGCCAGGTGATTTGGGATATAAAATTTTCGAGACGAAGTATGGTAAGATTGGCGTGTTGATTTGTTGGGATCAATGGTATCCGGAAGCAGCGCGACTAACAGCATTAATGGGTGCTGAGATTTTATTTTATCCAACCGCTATTGGTTGGGCAACCAGTCAGGATGAAGCCACCAATACGGAACAATACAATGCATGGCAAACCATACAACGCAGTCACGCTGTTGCAAATGGCGTTCACGTAGTAAGTGTAAATAGGGTAGGATTTGAACAGAATGGTGCCATGAAATTCTGGGGTGGATCATTTATATCCAATCCATTTGGAAGTTTGATTGTGAAAGCTACACACGACCAAGAAGAAGTAATTGTAACAGAATTAGACTTGTCTAAAACCGATAGCTATAGAACCCATTGGCCATTTATGCGCGATCGCAGAATTGATTCGTATGGGGATATTGTAAAAAGATTTATTGATTAAATGATAATTAGTTTGCGGTTAGCAGTTAACGGTTAACTGTTAACCGTCAACTGTCAACTGTAAACCATGACCCCAACCCCCAAATCACTCGGCTATTATTTCCCTGCAGAATTTGCTCCTCATCAATCTACTTGGTTGAGTTGGCCGCACAAGGAAGCTTCATGGCCTGGAAAAATAGAAACGATATTTCCATCTTATGTTGCATTCATCAAAACTTTGGTTCGTTTTGAGGATGTCAACATCAATGTATGTGATCTTGCCATGCTACAAAAAGCTACCCAGCTTTTGCAAGCTGCTTCAGTAGATTTATCAAGAGTTCATTTTCACTTGCATCCCACAAACGATGCTTGGTGTAGGGATCATGGTCCAGCATTCTTATTGAACAATTTAGACGAGTCTAAAAAAGCTATAGTCGACTGGAATTACAACGCATGGGGAAACAAGTATCCTCCATTTGATTTAGATGATGTAATTCCAACTTTGATTGGAAACAAAATGGGGTTGCCAGTCTTTAATCCTGGCATCATCATGGAAGGTGGTTCAGTCGATTTTAATGGCGCTGGTACGGTTATCACTTCAACAGCTTGCTTATTGAATCCCAATAGGAATTCTCATTTGAATCAACAACAGATTGAACAATATTTGATGGATTATTATGGTCAAGATCAAGTGTTGTGGGTGGATGAAGGAATTGTGGGCGATGATACAGACGGGCATATTGATGATACAGTTAGGTTTGTCAATGAAGACACTGTAATTACAGTCGTAGAAGAGAACAAGCAAGATGAGAACTACGAATTATTGCAGCATAATTTGAAGCAACTAAAGGCAATGCGTTTGCTCAATGGCAAACAGTTGAATATTGTAGAATTACCTATGCCTGATCCAGTGATCTGGGAAGATCAGATGTTGCCTGCCTCTTATGCTAATTTCTATATTGCAAATAAGCAGGTGGTTGTCCCAACGTTTAGAAGTGATAAAGACAACAAAGTATTACAGATTATTCAACAGAGTTTTCCCGATCGTGAAATCGTAGGAATTGATTCTACAGATATCATTTGGGGATTAGGAAGTTTTCATTGTTTGAGTCAGCAGGAGCCTCTTCCCTAAATCATATGCTTCTGATCACTGGAAATATTATGCACATCCCAGGTAATTGATTTCTTGAAAGGGAATTTGCGTTCAGTACAATCTTTTTTGGAACAAATGCGACAAGAAAAATCCATACAGCCATCGGCATGGACAAATAGT
>JBKCGF010000172.1:0-1722 GCA_046303455.1 Chitinophagaceae bacterium
TGACATCGCCAATTCATGATTGGGCACAAACTCACCTCTAATTATTTCCCCTAAACGGAGTCCAGATTTTCTCAATTTTAAGACAGTTGAGATTAAATTTAAATCCGACAAAAAGACTGGGTCAAATGCAAAAATATCATCTGCTTTTTGAAAATAATGTAATGTTTCAGCATCATTCACCCAATCCTTCAATTGAGCATACAGTGGCAATGTTTTAAATGATTGCGGATACACAACTCTATTGTTACTACTGGAACTTACCTTTTTCAACACACTACAAAAGAATCCTTCACCCAAAATCTTATCAGGATAAAAACGATAACCCCTGGCCCCATGTTTTTTTGAACTGGATGAAATTATGTTCCATGAAGGATCTGTAAGCACATCAACCGATTCAAATAAACCAGTATCAATCAAAAAATCAAGATTGTCTTCGTTCTCTTCCTCAGAAAATGAACAGGTAGAATAAAACAAATACCCTCCTTCTGCAACAGTTTCAATAGCTGCATGCAAAATTCGCTTTTGTCGTGCAGCACAGAAATCTACAAGTTCAGGGTTCCATTCATTCATAGCCTTTTCATCTTTCCTGAAAAGCCCACTTCCACTGCATGGCGCATCTACCATTACAAAATCAAAATAATCAGGTAAGTTTTTAAAATCAGCCGGATCATTATTGGATACCAAAACTTTCATTTGACCCCATTTAATGATATTTTCCTGAAGCACTGCTACGCGTGATTGTATAATTTCATTTGAAACAACCATGCCAAATTGATGCATACCCGCCATTAAAGTCGATTTCCCTCCAGGTGCTGCACATAAATCCAATGCCTTATACCCACGACCTTCTTGGAACAACTCCTTTGCAATATATTGGAGAAACATACTTGATGCTTCCTGAACATAATAAGAACCGGCATGAAACAAAGGATCAAGCGTAAATGATGGACGATCTTTTAAAACATAGGCTTCATCACACCATGGCACTTTTGCCAATAGATTATCATCATTCAAAACAACGGATCGCTCCAGCGTTTTTGATTGATTGAGTCTTATTGAAACTGCAGGTGTTTGATGATGAGCTTCGATAAAAGCTTCCTTATCAAAACCCTGACAACTTTCAATAGTATTTAGAAATGCTGTATTTAGTTTCATTTACTCAGAATAGCAATTGCATTTCGAATTACTGCATCAAAACTCATGAGCGTTGCTGCTAATACGCCAATTCGATCTTGAGCTTCTTTCCAATTTTTTTCTTCAATTCCCTCTCTTATTCCTGGCAATGTTTTTACACCATATCCTGTATAGAATCCGGGAGCATATACCTGATGTTTATACCAGGGTCTGCGCGGCAATCCCTTTTCATTGAGTAGGCTTTGTTCTGCTGTGAACAAGATAGTGTTGAGCTGAGCCAGTTCAGTTGTATTCAACTGATCAGCTTTTGCAAACAAGTTTTTCAATTGTTGAGTTGATTGTGTTAATGTATGCATTGCGTTTTCTAGACTACCAAATTCTAGGTAAGGGACTGATGATTGGGCCACAGGTAATGCACGTTGATTTTTTGGATCAGCAGCCAATTGAAATACTTTTTCATGAATTAATTTATTTTCAACCTCAACGTCTGTCCTCATTTGATCAATCAAACCTTTAACATCAACAAGGTAACCGGCAATCGTATTGGTAAGCGCATTGTAATCAAAAGGTAGTACATCAGCATTAGCA
>JBKCGF010000173.1:0-1945 GCA_046303455.1 Chitinophagaceae bacterium
ATAACCACACTTGGTGTAGTCATTAGGGGACTAACGATTGGATTAACCTTTATTGAAAGAGGTGGTAAAGAGCTTAAGATTCATGCGGATGCATTAATTACGAGAGGCTTGTTTATCCATTGTAGAAATCCCTTGTATGTAGGAAATAATTTGATGCTTTTCGGACTCGGAATTTTGTCTAATTCATTGATATATGTTGTTGTTGTAGTGCCTGTATTTCTATTTATATATCAATGCATTATTTATGCTGAAGAGGATTTTCTGACCAAGAAATTTGGCCAGCCTTACCTTGATTATTGCTCGAAAACAAACAGGTGGTTGCCTAATCTAAAGGGTATAGGTAAAACATTTTCCAGTATGAAGTTCAACTGGGCGAAATGCATGCTCACGGAAAATAATACTCAGATTTTTTGGGCTACAGGAGTCTTTTTAACGATCATATTCAAATTTCCTTTTATCTTTGGTGAGAATCCATGGACCAGGCACTATTTCATGATCACCGTTTTGCCGCTTTTTGTCGTTTATTACTTGGTTTTGAGGTGGTTAAGAAAGTCCGGTCGCATTCAAATGAACTGATTTAGATCCATTTTCCTTCTGAATTGCCGTTTTTTAATTTGGTAGATAGAATAAACTAAACCATTCAGCATGACCCTCAAATCCGTTAAGCAATTTCTCAAGTTCTTATCCCTTTCTATTGTAATCTTTGCTTGTGCGAAACAAGATAATCTTGAAGTCGCAAAAAAGAACTTCACTTTAGGTGAAGATCAGCTTGCCCCGGTTTACAAAAAGAATAACGTGCCGGCTGATTTACAGGACAGCTACATAGTTGTATTTAAAGATGATGTTGCAGAGACCGAAGTTGATGGAGAATCTGAAAAAATGTGTGGTGGAGGAAAAGCACAGAAAGAACGCACATTTAAATATGCAGTAAAAGGATTCAGTGGAAGATTGTCTGCCGCTACAATTGAAGAATTTAGAAGAAATCCGAAAGTAAAATACATTGAGCAGAATCAGGTAGTTCAGATTGTAGCAACACAGTCTAATCCTACGTGGGGACTTAACCGAATTGATCAAGCAAATCTTCCTTTAGACCAGAGCTATACATATAATACCAATGGATCAACAGTTACTGCCTACATTTTCGATACTGGCGTACGTTCTGATCATATTGAATTTGGTGGTCGTGTTACTGGAGGATTCAGTGCAATTGCTCTTGAACCAACTCCAGAAGACGGAAATGGTCATGGTACGCATGTGGCTGGTACCGTTGGTGGAACTACCTACGGTGTAGCAAAATCGGTTAATATTGTTCCAGTTAAAGTATTGGGCGCTGCTGGTTCTGGAACCAATGCTGGTGTAGTTGCAGGTCTTGATTGGGCAGTATCTCATCACGTTCAAGGTGTTCGAGCAGTAGGCAATATGTCATTAGGTGGTGGAATTTCAACAGCCACAGATGATGCTGTTAGAAGATGTGTAGCAGATGGAATTGTAATGGCAGTCGCTGCTGGAAACAGTAACCTGGATGCAAGCACTGCATCACCTGCAAGAGTTAGAGAAGCAATTACAGTAGGCTCTACAACTTCGACTGATGCTAAGTCGAGTTTTTCTAATTATGGATCTATTGTAGATATTCATGCACCGGGTAGTTCTATAACCTCTGCCTGGATTACATCTAGCACTGCTTTAAATACTATTTCAGGAACATCAATGGCAACACCTCACGTTGCAGGTGCAGCAGCTTTGTATTTGGAATATGCACCTGGATCAACTCCTGCGCAAGTAGAGACTGCTTTAAAGCAGTTTTCAGCTGTTGGTAGAATTACCGGACTTCCTTCTGGAACAGTAAATAATTTGTTGCAAGTTAATTTTGGTACAGTACCTGCTTTACCTGCTCCAGGTGTCCCTACTTTATCTTCTCCAGCAAACTTAGCAACTAACGTAGCTA
>JBKCGF010000174.1:0-8559 GCA_046303455.1 Chitinophagaceae bacterium
TGAATATGCAAAGGCTTTTTCGAATCAACTTAACTCTCACCAAAGCAGTCTTGGTTTTTACATTACCCAAAAGCCCTATACAGGCAGTAACGGTTACTCATTAGCGCTGAAGGGAGTTGATGATGGATTCAATGATAAAGCCAAGCAACGGGCCATAGTGATGCATGGTGCAGAGTATGCAAGTGAGCAAATGATAAAGATTAAAGGTTATCTGGGTAGGAGTTTTGGTTGTCCATCTCTTCCACCGCAAATGAATAAAAAAATAATTGAAACAATCAAGGAGGGTAACTGCCTATTTGCTTACTACCCTGATCAAAAATATTTGAAGACATCGAAATTTCTAAATGGTTAAAATGGGATCTTAGAATGGTTAATCCGACCCGGCCTTTCCAGGCTGGGTCTCTTTTTTTATACCCATAATGCAATGAGCTGGGTACAAAACCCCAAAAGGAAACCAGTAATGATATCAAACCAATGGTGATCGGAAACAATTTTTCTTGCACTCATCACTGCCCCGCTTATGAGAACAGCAATCATGTAGGGTAATCCTGAATCGAGTTGTCCTTCAAACAGAATTACAGTCATCAGTCCCATTAATCCCCCAACGCCAATGCCATGCATACTAATTTTATAGTTGTTGTTCAGAACAAGAGCAATAGCAGCTGAGATGAACATTCCCCTGCACATGTATACCAACACCCTTGGAACTTCTGGTTGATTTTTAAAAACATAATACGACCAGAAGAAGAATGTAATTGAAGCCAGATAAGGAACAATTCTTTCTTTTTGAGTTTGCAACAACAGGGATTTATTGAACCCCAAGGCACGAAGAAGTGCAACAACAATCAGAGGGAAAAACAAATTGTTGTTGATTACAGCAAGCAGCTTCAGCATCCGCTGTTTTTCTGAGAAGCCAACAAAAAAATAGGGATGAATAAAAATCAAGTAGGCTGCCATCATTACCCCTACAAATAATGGATGAAAAACATATGACACCAGTTTTGCCCAAATACGCACCCATAAAGGGAATTCTAATTTTTGTATTGTGTTTTCCATTTTACAATTCTTTTCGAAGGCGTGCTACTGGTACATTTAAAAGTTCGCGGTACTTGGCGACTGTCCTTCTGGCAATATTATACCCTTTATTTTTCAAAAGTTCAGTCAAGGTATCATCACTGTAAGGATTTCTCTTGTCTTCACCATCAATGATTTGTTGTAAGATATTCTTTACTTCCAAAGTAGAAACTTCTTCTCCACTTTCAGTACTCAATGATTCGCTGAAAAAATACTTCAATCGAAAGCTGCCAAATTCGGTTTGAACAAACTTGCTGTTAGCAACTCTACTAATAGTTGAAATATCCAATCCGGTTTTCTCCGCAATATCTTTCAAGATCATTGGCCTCATTGCAGTTTCATCTCCCGTTAGAAAGAAATTCTTCTGGTGATTGATGATCGCCTGCATGGTAACAAGCAAGGTGTGTTGTCTTTGCTTGATGGCATCAATAAACCATTTGGCAGCATCTATCTTTTGTTTGATGAATATGACAGCCTCTTTTTGACGCTTATCGGTTTTACTCCCCTTTTCATAATCCCGTAACATACCACGGTAATCATCGCTTATTCTCAAGTCAGGCGCATTGCGTTGGTTGAGTGTCAACTCCGGCTCACCATTGTTGTTGTAGACCAGGAAATCAGGCACAATATATTGTTCAGCTTTGTTGATTGACCCAACCTGACCTCCTGGCCTTGGATTCAATCTTCTTACTTCAGCAATTGCATCTTTCAGTTGTTCCTCATTGATGTCGAGCGACTTGATTATTTTATCAAAATGTCTTTTTGTGAATTCATCAAAATGAAATTCAACAATTCTCAAGGCATGCTTTACTGCTGGTTGACTGCTGTGCAAAATTTTTCTCCGCAATTGAATCAGCAAGCATTCCTGAACATCACGTGCCGCAATACCAGAAGGATCAAAATGCTGGATTTTTAAAATCAAAGACTCTACCTGCTCATGCTCTACTACTATGTTTTGCTTGAAGGCAAGATCATCCAAAATAGAATTTGTATCTCTTCTTAAATAACCATCATCATCTATACTACCAATGATCTGTTCGGCTATTTTGGCTTCAATATCTTCAAGGTTTAGCAGTCGCAGTTGCTCAGAAAGCAACTCATGAAGTGAGCTTGTTGTAGGATGAGGAATATTTCCACTGCCTTGCAATTCGGGAACATGATCTTCTTTTAGTTTGTATTCGGCAATGTCATCTTCATCGCTATAATCGTCATACAATACCTCTTCGCCATCAGCAGCATCTGAAGCCTGATCACTGTCTTCGTTATTTAAAGGGTCCTTATCATCAGCATCTGATTGCCCTATTTCCAAAGCAGGATTTTCCTCCATCTCCTCTTTAATTCTCTCATCCAGTAATAAAGTAGGCACTTGCAACAATTTCATCAATTGAATCTGTTGAGGAGATAGTTTCTGTTGCAGTCTTTGTTGTAAGCCCTGGTAAAGTGCCATGATCAAGAATATTCCAATTGGAATGGTCAATTATGCTGTAAATTTACGAACAAATAGGCGAGCATTGAAAGCTTTCATGTTTATCATAGGTTTATTCGTTTTTGGGATGGTAAAGGCGCAAAAAAATGTGCCACAATCCCAAAAATTTACGTTCATCGCCAAGGAATATGATTTAGGTAAAATCAAAAAGACAAAGACAGTTGCCCCCGACTTCATCAGTAAAAACCAAGGATTTATTTGCAGGAAGGAATGGCTTCTTGAAAAGAAAACAGGTTTACCCCTTCGTGTACGGTTAGGATCACTTGATTATGTAAACAAACTTGAAGGGAAGTAAGCTGCTTTATTTTTTCCCTTTTAAAGTCCGCAGTTTATCGAGCAATACATTTAACTGAACCAATTCGGGATCAGACAAAGCAGAAGTAGTAGCATTCATGGCTTCAGACTTTTTATCTATCTTTTCCAGGATTTTTTTTCCCTCTTTGGTGATAAATACATCTACAAGCCTTTTATCGGTTGAGCACATTTTTTTCTCAACCCATCCCTTGATGATCAATCGGTCTACAATTCTGCTGGTATCACTCATTTTGTCCAGCATCCGCTCGCGAATTGTTAAAGTCGATAAAGGTTTGGGATCACTGCCTCTTAATATTCTTAGGATATTGAATTGCTGCATCGTGATATCTTCCTCTGCAAGAAACAACTTTAGTCTTTCAGTCACCCAATTATACGTATAGATCAAATTGATCACTGCTTTCTGACCTTCACTTTGAAAATGTTCTTGGTTGATATCTTTTTCAATTCCCATAAAACAACTCAGATTGTATTTCTATTGGGGTCAACAAATTCATGAGCATAAATTTTGATGAGGATTATAACATAGCTAAAGACCAACGGACCAAATATAAAACCCATGAATCCAAAAAGTTGCAATCCTACAATAACACCAAAAACAGTAATCAATGGATGAACATTGCCAATCTTTTTCATAAGGGATACTCTTGCCAAGTAATCTACATTGCCTGTTACCAAGAGACTATATATCAATAACCCCGTACCAGGACCAGTTAGTCCCTGCGAAAAAAGATAAATCACAAGGGGCACCCATATCATCATGGTTCCCACAATTGGGAAAAAAGCAAACACCCCTGTTAAAAAGCCCCACATCAACGCATCATTGAGACCAAAAATCAAATAGCCCAACCAGGCAGCAAAACCCTGTACAATTGAAATCAATGGGATACCAATGGCGTTGGCTTTCACCATGTGTTTGGTTTCTTGCGCCAAAGCAATTACACTATCCTGATGCAATGGAATAAACTGCTTTACAGTCTGCTCCATAGCTCTGCCACCAGTAAACATAAAGAACAGCACAAAAAACATCACTATCATATTACCAAGAATAGTTGCTGAGCTGTTCAAAAAGGTGGGTATGAAATTAGCAAGGTTAGACTCCAGCGTTTGCATGTTTTTTTCTGATAGCAACTCTTTGCCAGTCAGATCTTTTAACTTATCAGACAATGCCTGCACACCTACTTTTAGTTCATCAGCATGTGAAAAGACATCACTAATTTTAGGGGATACCAATACAATCGTATAATACAATGGAGCAGCAATGATCAATAAAAAGATAAGTATAAATGAAAAAGCAGTCAGTGCAGGTTTCCAACCTTTGTTTTCTGTTAGCTTAAAATACCGCTCCCTTCCTAATATATAAAAGGTGAGTGCCCCCATTAAACCTGGCAGAAAAACATAAAGCTCCTTGATGATCAGAAATCCAAAGAATCCAATCACCAAAAGCAAGATAACCTGTCGTATTCTGTTGTTAAATTGAGTCATGCTATAGAATTAAGTCCAAACCTTAGCTCCTTCACTGCAGTTTGAGCAAATATCAATATTTTTTCTGCTCTGCATCAATTCTTTCCTGAATTCATTGTAGTTTTTACCCTCCCACACTTTATGCATTGGTTCATCGTTCAAATTACCTAGTGCATGTTGTGCATCCTTATCAAAACAACAGGGCAGCACCTTCCCATCCCAGGTAATCACATTACTATACCACATTTTCCAGCAGTGGTTTGCTTGCTTGTTTTTAGGGACAGTTAATCCACCTGCATTAACCTTGTACCTACTGTAGTTGTTGTTTACTGGAATCAGATTGTTAGGATCTGTATTGTAATCATTAACCTGAGCAGTCTTCAACCACAAATCATCTACACCTATGCCCTTAGCAATTTTTCTCACAGCATCAATCTCCATTTCATTGTGCCGCACCACTAAAAATTGAAAAACAACATATGGCGTTTTGCTTTTTAATTTTTTACGCCATTCTAGTACTCTTTTTGTCCCTTCCAGAACCTTATTCAACTCACCCCCTATTCGATACTTTTCATACGACGATTGTGTTACGCCATCAATCGAAATAATCAACCGATCGAGTCCACTCTGAACGGTCATTTTAGCATTTTCATCATTCAAAAAATGAGCATTGGTAGATGTGGCAGTATAGATGCCTAACTTGGAAGCATACGTTACCATATCCAGCAATCCTTTGTGTAAATAAGGCTCACCTTGAAAATAAAAGCTGACATACACCAAGTTCTTACTCAGTTGGTCCATGTATTGCTGGAATTTAGCCAATTCAATTTTGCCAGTCGGCCTGGTAAATGATTTCAAGCCACTAGGGCATTCAGGGCAACTTAAATTACATGCTGTAGTAGGTTCAACAGCAATAGCAACTGGCATACCCAATATGACAGGACGCCCTATCCAACTGCTTAGAAAATAGGAAGCATATACCTTGAAGGCATTCAAGCATTTAACCAGATTAAGTTTAGAACAAAAATTGATATAGTCGTTTACTTTCGAAAAAAGCATTGCTGTAAAATTAACCAAACTGTGTTTTAGAAAACTATAAAACTTAATTTGCCTGCAGAGAACTAAAATTCATTCACATTGTTTCTATTATATGGATCCGATAGTTAAAGAATTTATGCAGCGCATCATGTGGTCACTTTTCGCTGCCTTAACATGGCTCATGATCAATGCCATTGCGGGTTTGAGATTTGAGCTTGCTATCATTGATGGGACACACCAAACAGGCACCACCATTTTTTATATTTGGCTTGCCATCAGTGTATTTTTTCTATTCCGACTTTTCAAGAAGCTTTGGAAAGAACACCTTTAACAACAAGTAAAACTACAAGAATTAGTTTTTTGTATCTAGCAACTTTTAGTTCTGCCTTTCATACGCAGACCTAAAACACAATTTTATAATAAAACCGGTAAAGTAAGAAAAGGCTACTTTTAACTGCTGTGATCTGCAATAATCAGCCACTCTCCATTAATCTTTTCAAAAGTGAGTGTGTAATGGCCGCCAACATCCCCTGCGTTTCTTTTAAGAAACCATTTACCAACAACCAGGTAATGTTTTTTGCCGAGTTTTTTGAGATGCAGAATATCAAATTTTAATTGTCCCATTTTATCTGAACCTGCATAATTTCTTTTGTAGCTGTTGAGTGTAGCAGTAAAGCCATAAGTGACTCCCGACTTACCAATATACATTAATGAGTCACTTTCTATATAGCCTTTCATGAAACCATCAAAATCACCACGGTTCCAGGCCTGTGTTTGTTTATCCAGGATGGATAAAATCTTTTTCTCCTCTTTCGATTGAGAGAAGACAAAACAAGGAAGTAATAAAAGAAGAAGTAGCTTTTTCATGAATTAAGCCCAGGCCCTGTCGCCTTTTTTGTAAGGAATACAACCTTCGTATTTGCCAGGAACAGCAACATAGCGCAAAGCTTGTGTTGCGCCAATCTCAGAAGTGAAATAGCCCAATAAAGTAAGCTGCTTCATCATAGCGAAGTAGTGGTTAGGATCCCCTTCTTTTTTCTGCTCATTGTATGCCTTCAACTCTTTGTTGATTTCATTGAACAATGCAGTACGTTCATCTGGTGTAACCTCTATGAATGATTTGCTGTATTTCGACTTACTCGCTGTATCAATTTTATTTAATCCTTCGCTGAAGATTTGCTGATCCTTCTCTTCATAGCAATCTGTTACCATTACTTGCATGAACTCCCCTACTTTAGCTGCCTTAGCACCTGGTGTATTTGTTGTAGGAATAATAGTTTCAGCTACTTCATCCAGAAATGCGATTTGCTCTGGAGTAAGGCTAAATACAAAGCCCCCTTTATCTGATGATTTACATCCCTGTAAAAAAGCTGCACCACCAATGACAGTCCCACCAAAAATCAAGGCTACCCTTTCTAAAGCTTCGCGTCTGTTCATATAGAAGTTTTATAATTTTAAAAATACAAAAGAATCACCAAAAAATACAAATGGCTTAACTTGCACGTAATGCCATTGATAGATATCAGCATACCAAAATCGATTGCTAATGCCTTAAGGCTATCCAAGAGCACCCCTGGTGATCAACAACGCAGGGTACTCAAGAAACTATTGAAGAAAGCTGCGCCAACTCAATTTGGCAGGCAATATCAATTTGGTGCACTCCTGGAGCATAATGATACAGAAATCGCCTTTAAGAAATCCGTACCGCATTATGATTATAATACCATTTATAACGAATGGTGGAAACAAACCCTGGAAGGTAAAACAGATGTTTGCTGGCCGGGTAAAATCGATTATTATGCTTTAAGTTCAGGCACATCCGAGGCGGCCAGCAAGTATATCCCCATTACCAAAGAGCTCATGAAGGGTAACAAACTCATCATGATCAAACAGTTGCTTTCATTAAGGACCTACGATAATATTCCCTGGAAGTCTGTTGGCAAAGGATACCTGATGCTGGGCGGAAGCACAGAATTGCAGGAAGGACCGGGTTATTTTGCAGGCGACTTGAGCGGAATTACTGCCAAAAAAGCTCCTCTTTGGTTCAGCCCATTTTATAAACCAGGGAAAAAAATAGCTAAAACGAGGGACTGGAATGAAAAGCTTGAAGCCATTGTAGAGCAGGCCCCCAATTGGGATATTGGATTTGTAGTTGGCGTTCCTGCATGGATCCAAATGTGCATGGAGATGGTCATCAAGCGCTATAACCTGAACCATATTCATGAAATCTGGCCTAACCTAGCATTTTTTTGTCATGGTGGTGTTGCCTTTGAACCTTACAAAAAAAGATTTGAAAAACTATTGGGCAAGCCACTCACCTATATAGAAACTTATCTGGCATCTGAAGGGTTTATCGCCTACCAAGACAGGCAACACCCCGAAGGAATGAAGCTGGTGCTTAATCAACACATCTATTTTGAGTTCGTCCCATTTGATGAGCAGAATTTCACCAATGCTGGTGATTTGGTAGATAAGCCTCAATCCTTCAACATAGATGAAATTGAAGAGGGAAAAGAATATGCGCTATTGATGAGTACCACTGCAGGCGCATGGCGATATTTGATTGGAGACACCATAAAGTTTGTCAACAAGGAAAGATCTGAAATCATCATCACTGGCAGAACAAAGCATTTCCTCAGTCTTGTTGGGGAACACCTAAGTGTTGACAACATGAACAAAGCAATACAGGTTGCTTCAGAAAAAATGAATGTCAATTGTTCTGAGTTTACAGTAGCCGGCTTCCCTGTTGATGGATTTTTTGGCCATCACTGGTATATTGGTTGTGACGAAGTAGTCGACGCCCAACTACTTACTCAACATATTGATGAGATACTGAAGGAGATAAACGATGATTATGCAGTAGAAAGAAAAAGCGCGTTGAAGGATGTGCTTGTTGAAGTGCTACCGGAAAATACATTTATCAACTTCCTGGATACAAAAGGAAAAGTAGGAGGACAACATAAATTCCCAAGAGTACTAAAAGGAAAATTACTTGAGGAATGGACGGAATTTCTAAATCAGCATAAACCCTAATCATCTGAAATGCTTGAGTCGGTAATCAAAGGCTTTGGACTGGGTATGATTCTTGCTATTTCAGTGGGACCCGTCATTTTTACTATACTCAAACAAAGTCTAAACAACGGACAAAAAGGTGGATTTAGTTTTGTTGCAGGAGTTTGGTTCAG
>JBKCGF010000175.1:0-22913 GCA_046303455.1 Chitinophagaceae bacterium
GACTAAAACTAATGTTATGCAAACAGGACTTGTTCACTTGCACAATTTATTGAGATGGATTATACTGATTTTATTGTTGGTTTCTATTTATAAAAGCTATTCGGGGTACAGCAGTAAAAAACAATTTGATGCAGGTGATAAGAAGTTTTGGTTGTTTACCATGATCGCATCTCATATTACTTTGTTGTTGGGATTGTATCAATGGACTTTTGGAAGAATTGGGTTGTTCAGCACAAATTATTCTTCTGTTGGTGCAGTGATGAAAGATAAGGTCGCTAGATTTTTTTTGGTAGAACATCCTACACTAATGATTCTCGCTATTGTCTTCATTACACTTGGACATGGTATGGCAAAGAAAGCTGTAGATGATGAAACAAAATATAGAAAAGCTTTTCGCTATTTTCTTATTGCGCTTGTTCTAATTTTAGCTGCTGTTCCTTGGCCATTCCGAGACGTGATAGCACGACCTTGGTTCCCAGGGATGTAAGATTAAGAGGAAATATTCCGCTTTAGTTCAACTACTTCCATGTTTTTAATATCAGATCCTTCAATCTGTAATTTCAATAGGGTCTGCACTTTATGCCATCCTTGCTTGCCAGCTGCTCCAGGGTTAAGATGAAGGCAGTCGATTTCTTTCAGGTATTGAACCAAAAGGATATGTGAGTGTCCGCAAATAAAGATTTTCGGTTTATTCATTTTTATCTTTTCCAGCACATCTTTTGAAAATTTGGGAGGCCTTCCACCAATGTGGGTCATCAAAACCGAAACAGCTTCTGTTTTCCAGGAAAGCCATTCAGGGAGTTCATGACGCAAAGGGTAGCCGTCAATATTTCCAAAAACTGCCCTCAATGGAGCAAATTTTTTTAGGGTTTCACATACCTCGTTTCCTCCAATATCACCAGCATGCCAGATTTCGTCACAGTTTTTGAAGTGAGGAATGAAGCGTTCATCAAGAGTCCCATGGGTATCGGATAGCAATACAATATTTTTCATTTGTTTGATAATCAATTAATTATGAGAATTATTGGAATTTAAAATACAGGTTCTCCCATTTTTTATTTCTCCAAAATCTGATTTCCGGTAATTTATGCCAAACTTTTTTTATAATTCAAGTGATTTGGTTATCTTTGCGCTCCCAAAAACTATGGCTAAACAAGCACTCATTAAGCAAGATGGTACGATCATAGAAGCGCTAAGCAATGCTATGTTCAAAGTGAAATTAGAAAATGGGCATGAGATTTTGGCTACAATTTCGGGCAAAATGAGGATGCACTACATCCGTATTTTACCTGGGGATAAGGTTGGAGTAGAAATGAGTCCTTACGATTTAACAAGAGGAAGGATCATTTTCAGATACAAATAATAATATTCGAAAGGCGTCAAAAAACGAAATATGAAAGTAAGAGCATCCATCAAGAAACGCAGCGCAGATTGCAAAATCGTACGCAGAAAAGGAAAACTCTATGTGATCAACAAAAAGAATCCTCGTTTCAAACAGCGTCAAGGTTAATTAAAAACATTCAACAAGTAAACACAATAAACATCTATGGCTCGTATCGCAGGTATTGATTTGCCAAAGAACAAGAGAGGTGAGATTGGTCTCACTTACATCTACGGCATCGGACAATCAACTGCCCAGTACATTTTGTCTAAGGCAGGCATTGATTTCAACAAGAAAGTAAACCAATGGAATGATGATGAGTTAAACGCCATCAGAAATATCATTACCAATGAGTTCAAGGTTGAGGGTCAGCTTCGTTCAGAAGTTCAAATGTCTATCAAGCGTTTATTGGACATTGCTTGTTACCGTGGTCTTCGTCACAGAAAAGGACTTCCATTAAGAGGTCAGCGTACCAAAACCAACTCTCGTACCAGAAAGGGTAAGAGGAAGACGGTTGCAGGTAAGAAGAAGGCACCTAAGAAATAATAATGCAGAAGAGTGGCTTATGCCGCTTTTCTGTTATTATATACGCACCAATTAAATTGTTCAACGCCGGAAGCTGGTGCAGTGAGGGTTGAGCAAGGGTTGAAAAGCCTGTCCACATTTTGAGTACCTATTTAAAGTAATTATGGCAAAAGCACAACAGAACAGCGCAAAAGCAGCTGCAAAGAAAAGAGTGGTAAAAGTTGATAGTTTCGGGGATGCCCACATCAATGCCACATTCAACAACATCATCATCAGTTTAACCAACAAGACTGGCCAGGTAATTTCTTGGAGCAGTGCAGGTAAAATGGGTTTCAGAGGTTCTAAAAAGAATACTCCTTATGCAGCTCAGATGGCTGCTCAGGACTGTGCTCGTGTTGCATTGGAAGCAGGTTTGAAGAAGGTTGATGTATATGTAAAAGGTCCAGGAGCTGGTCGCGAAGGTGCAATCAGAGCTTTGGCCAATTCAGGAATTGAAGTAGTGATGATCAAGGATATTACTCCTTTACCACACAATGGTTGTCGTCCTCCTAAAAAGCGTCGCGTATAATTTTTAATCATAAAGGGCGGTTGATTCAGTTTTATGATTTTTTCATAATCAGCTGTCATTCTTAAAAAATCAAAAAAATAAACAAACATGGCACGTTACACAGGCCCCAAAACAAAGATCTCCAGAATTTTTGGAGAACCAATTCTCGGAAACGGAAAGTACCTCGACAAAAACAGTAATCCTCCTGGTCAGCACGGAGCTCAGCGCAAGCGTAAGCAGTTGGGTGAATATGCTATCCAGTTGAAGGAAAAGCAAAAAGCAAAATACACTTATGGTTTGTTGGAGCGTCAGTTCCGCAAAACATTTGAAGAAGCTGCTCGTCTAAAAGGTGTAACTGGTGAAAACCTTATCAAGTTACTGGAAGCACGTTTAGATAATACAGTATATCGTATGGGGATTTCCCCATCACGTCCAGCTGCAAGACAGTTGGTGTCTCACAAACACATCATGGTTAATGATGTAGTTGTGAATATTCCATCTTATCAACTTAAGCCAGGTGATGTTGTGACAATTGCAGACAAGAGTAAAGAAAGTGAAGCATTGAAATCTCTGATGAGACCGAAGAATCCAAAGATTGGCTGGGTTGATTTCAACGAGGCTCAGATGACTGGTACCTTTGTTGCATATCCTGAAAGGGAAAATGTACCAGAAAACATCAAGGAACAGCTTATTGTGGAATTGTATTCTAAGTAATCTGCCTGATACTTTCGGGTATCTGGTTTTCATATCATCTACTCGGTTTAACCGAGCTTAATAACAAAAAAGGGATTTAAAATGGCCATATTAAACTTCCAGCAGCCGGACAAGATTGTCCTCCAAAAAGCTACCGATTTCGAAGCAACTTTCGAGTTTCGTCCTCTTGAACCTGGTTACGGTGTTACCATTGGTAATGCATTACGCAGGGTTTTATTGAATTCACTTGAAGGATATGCAATTTCAGGAATCGTAATAGAAGGTGCAGATCATGAATTTGCAACTTTGAAAGGAGTTGTTGAAGATGTAACTGAAATTATTCTTAACCTCAAACAAATCAGATTCAAGAAAATTCTTGATCATGATGTACAGTCTGAAAAGCTTACTCTTTCTATCAAAGGGAAGTCTGAGTTTACTGCTGGTATGATTGATGAAGTAACTGGAACTTTCCAGGTAATGAATCCTGAGTTGCTGATTTGCACAATGGATCCTTCAGCAAAATTGAACATCGAACTTCACATTACAAAGGGAAGGGGTTATGTGCCTGCTGAGGACAATCAAGTAAAAGATGCTCCATTTGGATATATTCCTATTGATTCTATTTTCACTCCTATCAAGAATGTGAAATATGCAATTGAGAATACACGTGTTGAGCAGCGTACTGATTTCGAAAAATTATTGTTGGATGTTGTAACTGATGGAACAATCCATCCTGAAGAAGCTGTAAAGCAGGCTTCAAGAATCCTAATTCAGCATTTGATGATCATCACTGATGAGAACATCACCTTCGATAACAAAGAAGAGAAGAAAGAAGACTTGGTTGATGAGCAAACACTTCAGTTGAGAAAAGTATTGAAGACACCTTTGGAAGATTTAGATCTTTCTGTACGTGCATTCAACTGCTTGAAAGCTGCTAAGATCAATAGCTTGAGCCAGTTGGTTCAATATGAGCAAGAAGATCTGATGAAGTTCAGAAACTTCGGACAAAAATCATTGTCTGAAATCGAGCAAGTTCTCCAGGAAAGAGGTTTACACTTCGGAATGGATCTTGCAAAGTTGGGTATTGATGTAGAAGAGTATTAGTAGAAAAAGGGTTATCCTTATTTAATAACAGGCTGTAATTCCTGACACGGTACAGCTCAAAAACAAAAAAGTCATGCGTCACGGAGACAAAATCAACAATCTAGGTCGTAAGAAGGCACACCGCGAAGCCCTCTTGTCAAACCTTGCATCTCAGTTAATTACCTACAAGCGTATTGTAACTACACATGCTAAAGCAAAAGCGCTGCGTACTTTCATCGAACCTTTGATCACAAAGACTAAGAAGGTTGAGAGCAAAGAGCAGATCATGCACAACCACCGTATTGTTTTCTCTTATCTTCAAGATAAAAATGCTGTGAAAGAACTTTTCACAGTAATAGGTCCAAAAGTTGCTGCTCGTCCAGGTGGATACACCAGAATCATCAAGTTGGGTATTCGTCTTGGTGATAATGCAGAAAGAGCAATGATTGAACTGGTTGACTTCAACGAAATCTATGGCAAGAATGTAGCAGAGGCTGCAGCTCCAGCCAAGAAAACAAGAAGAAGTGCAGCTTCAAAAAAGAAAGCAACTGCTGAAGCTCCTGTAGCAGAAACTCCAGCAGCTGAAACTTCTACAGAAGAAACAAAATCAGCAGAATAAGAAAATGTTGATAAATTATCTTTTTAAAGGCAGGTCTTTTAGTCCTGCCTTTTTTATTTTGCATTCAAATTGACATTCATGCCCAATCAAGAAATAAAGTCGGTCCCTGCAGTTTTGGTTCTGGAAGACGGAATGGTTTTTCATGGTCGTTCCTTTGGTAAGATTGGCACAACTTCTGGCGAGTTGTGTTTCAATACCGGCATGACTGGTTATCAGGAAGTGTTTACAGACCCTAGTTATTATGGTCAGGTTTTAATCATGAATACCGTGCATACGGGTAATTATGGTGTGAAGCCTGAAGATGTAGAAAGTGAAACTGTAAAGATCAAGGGTTTGATAGGAAGAAATCTTGAAGAACGTTATAGTCGATTGATGGCGACCGATTCATTGCACAATTATCTAGAACAGCAAGGTATTGTATCAATTGAAGATATCGATACGCGTGCATTGGTAACGCATATCAGGGAAAAAGGTGCTATGAACTGTATCATCTCTTCGGAAAATACCAATGTAGAAGAATTGAAATCAGCATTGAGCAAAGTACCTTCAATGGACGGACTTGAACTTGCTTCTGTTGTTTCAACTCAAGAAGTATACCATATGGGTGATCCAAATTCATCCATCCGTATTACTGTTCTTGATTTTGGCGTAAAGCGTAACATCATCAAATGCATGGCTGATAGAGGCGCGTATGTTAGAGTCCATCCGGCAAAAACAAGTTTTGAAGAATTGCAAAAATTCGAGCCACACGGCTATTTCATTTCAAACGGACCTGGTGATCCTGCATCAATGGGTTATGCTGTTGAAACCGTTAAGCAGATTCTTGAAACCAAAAAGCCTGTGTTTGGTATATGTCTAGGTCATCAATTGCTGGCTTTGGCTAATGGGATTCCAACATTTAAGATGCACCATGGACACAGAGGATTGAACCATCCTGTAAAGAACCTTATGAATGGATTATGTGAGATCACCACACAGAACCATGGTTTTGCTGTTGATGCCAATGCCATTAGAAATGCAGTAAATGTTGAAGTGACACACATCAATTTGAATGATGATTCTATCGAAGGAATTCGTTTAAAAGACCGACCTGCTTTCTCGGTTCAATACCATCCTGAAGCTACACCTGGTCCGCATGATAGTCGCTATCTTTTCGATGATTTCATATCTTTAATCAACAATAACTGATTTGAAAAAGATAGTTATCATCAATGGCCCGAATCTCAACCTGCTTGGACAGCGTGAACCTGAAGTTTATGGTGCTGAAGGTTTCGATGCTTTTTTAGCAAAACTCAGAACTCAGTTCAGTGATGTATCTATCGAATATTTTCAATCCAATATAGAAGGTGAATTGATCAATGCTATTCAATCAGCTGGAACATCAGCTGATGGTATCATTCTCAATCCGGCAGGATATACCCATACTTCAGTCGCCATTGGAGATGCCATAGCTGCCATTCAAACACCTGTTGTAGAAGTGCATATTTCCAATGTGCATGCACGTGAGGAATTCAGAAAGATTTCACATGTTTCTGCAAAAGCCAAGGGAACAATTGCAGGACTAGGTTTAGAAGGCTATACACTAGCCCTGCAATATCTGATCAAGAATTAATTATTTCTTACTGTCTTTAGCCATTTTCTGAACAAGATCTAGCTTGCCTATATAAAGGCTTCTACCGTGTGTTCCCAGCACAATTTCATTTTCTCTTTCCTGTATTGCAAGGTCATGTACCGGAATTCCCATTGGAAGTCCTCCCGTAAACTGACTGAATGAGGTTCCTCCGTTTATACTTGCGTAAACACCACCGTCTGTTCCCACATATAGAATTGACTCATCCTTAGGATCTTCCTTAAGAACATTAATGGGTTCCATTGGTAGGTCAGTTCCTATTTTTTTCCAGGTCACTCCAAAATCATCACTACAATAAGCAAGAGCTTCAAAATGATCGTCTCTATAGCCATTTAAAGTTACATAAACGCGACTCTCTTTGTATTTTGATGCAATGACCCTGCTTACATAAAGACCTTGAGGTAAGCCTCCTAATCCCTTTTTATCTGGCATGCCAATTTTAGTCCAACTGTAACCGCCATCTTTTGTCAGAGAGATAACGCCATCATCCGTTCCTGTATAGATCAGACCAAATTTTAATGGAGATTCACTTACGGTAGTTAATGTTCCAAATGGAACATCTCCAGCTTTTTTACCATTTGAAAGATCAGCGCTGATTTTTTCAAACTGATCACCCTTGTTCATGCTTCTGTATAAAGCATTTCCTCCCATGTAGAGAATGTCGGGGTTGTGATTCGACAAAAGGATAGGGGTTTGCCAGTTGAATCTTGCTTTTGGTTCATTCAAGTTGGCACTTGCGGGTCTCAAAAATTTACCACCGGGTGTTTGCTTATTGATTCTCATGTATGAACCAAACTGTGAACCTGTATATACGGTGTTATGATCTCTTGGATCTATTTGAACTTGCATACCATCACCACCATTGATGCTCTTATAACCATATTGTCCATTATCAATCCAGTCAATAGATTCTTTGTGTGTTGACGGTCCATACCATGAACCATTGTCTTGTAATCCGCCATAAACATTATAAGGCTTTTCATTATCTACATTGATGGCATAGAATTGTCCAACTGATGGAGAGTTGGCTTTAAACCAGTTCTTGCCATTGTCATAAGTAATGTTACAACCTCCATCATTACCTGCAATCATGTGATTGTCTTTATTTGGATTGATCCAAAGTGCATGCCAGTCGGAGTGTGTATTTCCTTTGTCCATTGAGTTAAATGTCTTTCCTCCGTCGGTTGATATGTTAGCGTTTACACCAAGGATAACAAACTTGTTTGGGTTTGAAGGCGACACAAAAATCTTTCCAAAATAATAACCAAAGGTGCTGTAAATACCAATTGGTTTATCATGGGTTTTATTCCAAGTTTTTCCTCCATCATTACTTCTGTATACTTCACAGCCATAAATCTGATTGACAGAAGGACCTGCGCTTTCATCATTTAAATATTGATAAAGCTTATTCAAAGTAATCTTGCCATTTGAAATCGCTTCTTTAATTGACTTTGCTTGGTATTGTCCGGATAGTCCATTCATTCTCAAAAAACGCTCAACTGCAAGATCACTATAAGCTCCGAAGGATTCTTTTGTCATGTCTTTGAGATCTTTCACTGCTATTCTTCCTGTATCTGCTTTAGTGGTATCAAGTTTAAGGTTATAATTATCTACTACTGCATATACTATTGATGGATCTTGAGGATAAACTGCCAAACCAATTCTACCAATTCCATTGCCTTGAGGAAATCCTGATGTTGCAGAAGTACTGAGCTGCCATGTTTCACCACCATCATTACTTTTATAAATACCAGATGTCTTTCCGCCTTCTACAAAATCCCATGCCTTTCTGATTCTGTGCCATGCAGCAGCATAAATTTCTTTGGGGTTTGTGGGATTGATTTCCATTTCTACAGCTCCGGTGTTATCATCAATGAATAGGGTATGTTTCCATGATTTTCCACCATCACTGGTTTTGTAAACTCCACGATCTTTGTTGGGTGAATAAAGATGTCCAAGCACTGCAACCCATGCTTCATCGGGGTTATTGGGGTTGAGGAGTATTTTACCGATATGATGGCTCTCTGGTAGCCCCATGTACTCCCATGTTTTTCCATTGTCTTTAGACTTGTAAACGCCAATGCCTGCGTAAGAAGAGCGACTGCTATTTACTTCACCGGTTCCAATCCAGATGGTGTTGTTTTTCCAGTCGACAGCTATATCACCAATGCCAACAACTGCTTCTTTATCAAAAATGGGTGTAAAACTTTGACCATTATTAGTAGTGTGCCACAATCCTCCTGTTGCATAAGCAATATAAAATTCGGTAGGGTTATTGGGATTGACTTCAAGATCATCAACACGCCCGCTCATGATACTTGGGCCTATATTTCTGAAATTAACATCCTTCAAAGAACTATTGGAAGCACGTGTTGCTTTTTCAGTCAGGCTTTTCATTCTCAATGTCCCTTCAGTCGCTTTGATCTGTGCATTTATGCTTGTGGGTAATGCTACGAAAAGTGATAAACATCCAATACTAAAAACTGAAATTGTTTTGTGAAAAACTTTGCTAAACATATGGCTTGTTTTTTTTAATTTGAAGGATGTTGCAATATAGAAATATTCAAGGTAAACCAATGGATTTCCTGTTCAGGTTGATTTTTGTTTTGGCACTTGTTTTTCCTTCTGTATCCAGTGCCCAATATTGGATAGAATATAAAATATCGCCAAGGGGAGATACCATTAATAGAATAGACAAAAACAAGAAAAAGCAAGGACCTTGGTGGTTCAGGTATGAGGAGGTGAGGGGTGAACCTGGTTTTGAAGAGGAGGGGTATTTCTATAATGACAAAAAACAAGGCCCCTGGAAGAAGTTTAGTTTAATGGGAGATCTCATTGCTCAAGAATATTATATCGCTGGATTTCGAGATGGCAAGCAAATGTATTATAACCGAATGGGTGATTTGTTGCGTGAGGAAAGTTGGAAAGCAGTAGATCCTTCAAATCCATATGACACCATTATGGTACCGGATATCGATCATCCTGAAAGGATGATTAGAAAAATCATCAAACATGAGTCGGCCGAAATAAAACATGGAGTCTGGAACTATTACGATGCAACCATGGGGACCATCGTAAGAACAGAAAGGTTTGTATATGGACAGCCTGAACAAGCGAAAACTTCACAAAAGCCAAACATGGTTCCTAAGCCATCCACCAACAACTCAACTCTTCCCTCAACCACACCAAGCAAACCGGCTAAACAAATTCCACAAAAAAAGGGGAAGGCATAAGCCATCCCCTTTGCATAAATATTTCAGAGATTATTTCTTAGCAGCTGCTCTGATTACATTCAAAGCACCACCAGATTTAAACCATTCAATTTGTTGTGCATTGTAACTGTGGTTTGCTTCAATCGTATCTGTTGATCCATCCTTATGATTTAAAACCACTTGCAAAGCAACACCAGGAGTGAAAGAAGTTAGTCCAATTACATCTATGGTATCATCTTCCTGTACTTTTTCATAATCCTCTTTGTTGGCAAAAGTAAGCGCAAGCATACCTTGTTTTTTCAAGTTGGTTTCATGAATACGGGCAAAAGATTTTACCATCACTACGCGTACTCCAAGATGTCTTGGTTCCATGGCTGCATGTTCTCTTGAAGATCCTTCACCATAATTTTCATCACCAAAAACAATACTGCCAATTCCTGCAGCTTTATATGCACGTTGAGTAGCAGGTACTGGACCATATTCGCCAGTCAGCTGATTTTTGACGTTGTCTGTTTTTTCATTGAAGTAGTTGACTGCTCCAATCAGCATATTGTTACTGATATTGTCAAGATGTCCTCTGAACTTCAACCAGGGTCCCGCCATTGATATGTGATCAGTCGTACATTTTCCTTTTGCCTTGATCAGTAATTTCAATCCTTTGATATCAGTTCCTTCCCATGCTGCAAAAGGATATAACAATTGCAATCTCTTGCTGTCTTCTTTTACATCAATCTGAATACCACTGCCATCTTCAGCTGGTGCTTGATAGCCTGCATCTTCAACATCAAAACCACGTGATGGTAATTCATCACCTGAAGGTGGATCCAGTTTAACAGCTTCACCTTTTTCGTTGATCAAGGTATCAGTCAACGGATTGAAAGTTAAATCTCCTGCTATAGCAAGAGCTGTTACCAATTCGGGACTCGCAACGAATGCCAAAGTATTTGGATTACCATCTGCACGCTTAGCAAAGTTTCTGTTGAAAGAGTGTACAATGGTATTTCTTTCTTGCTTTTCAGCACCCATTCTGTCCCACATACCAATACATGGACCACATGCGTTTGCAAATACTGTTGCACCAATTTGAGCAAATGTATTCAGGTAGCCATCTCTTTCAATGGTGTACCTTACCAATTCACTACCTGGTGTGATGGTAAATTCAGCCTTTGTCTTCAATCCTTTTTCTGCAACTTGTTTAGCAAGGCTAACAGCGCGGCTGATATCTTCGTAAGAGGAGTTGGTACAGCTTCCAATTAAACCAACTTCAACTTTTGTTGGCCAGTTGTTCTTAGCAGCTGCTTCTTTCATTTGAGAAATAGGCGTTGCTAAATCTGGGGTAAAAGGACCGTTCAAATGTGGCTCTAATTCACTGAGGTTGATCTCAATAACTTTGTCGAAATACTTTTCAGGATTTGCATACACCTCATCATCACCAGTCAAGTATGGACGAATGCCATCTGCAAGATCAGCAACGGCTTCTCTTCCTGTCGCACGCAAATAACGACCCATACTTTCATCATAACCAAAGGTTGATGTTGTAGCACCAATCTCAGCACCCATGTTACAGATGGTGCCTTTACCTGTGCAACTCATGCTTGTTGCACCTTCTCCGAAATATTCAACGATTGCATTGGTACCACCTTTTACAGTAAGGATACCAGCAACTTTTAAAATAACATCTTTGGGTGAAGTCCAGCCATTGAGCTTGCCAGTCAACTTAACACCAATCAATTTAGGCATAAGCAATTCCCAGCTTAAGCCTGCCATTACATCACAGGCATCAGCACCACCAACACCAATTGCAATCATGCCTAATCCACCTGCGTTTACTGTGTGGGAGTCGGTCCCGATCATCATACCACCAGGAAATGCATAGTTTTCCAAAACTACCTGGTGAATGATACCTGCGCCTGGTTTCCAGAAACCAATTCCGTATTTATTTGAAATTGAAGAAAGGAAATTGTAAACTTCTTCATTTTCATTAATTGCTTTTTTAAGGTCTACTTTACTTTCATCTTTGGCAACAATGAGGTGATCGCAATGCACGGTAGAGGGTACAGCTACTTTTTTCCTGCCTGTAGTGTCAAATTGCAAGAGTGCCATTTGCGCTGTTGCGTCTTGCATTGCAACTCTGTCTGGTGCAAAATCAACATAATCTTTTCCTCTATTAAAGTCACTGATATGAACACCATTCCAGAGGTGAGAATAAAGAATTTTTTCTGCTAAAGTGAGGTGTCTGCCCAATGCTTTTCTTGCAGCATCTACTTTTGCTGGCATTTCCTTGTACGTCTTCTGAATAAGGTCTAAATCAAAAAGCATAATCGTCTGTTTTCCGTTTTATTAAATAACCTCAAAATTGGGGAGCTTGAGGCAGGATTTTGCATCGCGAAATTAATTAAATCATGCACCCTTACCAAGACTATTGGAAATAATGGGGATTATTTTATCTTTATAGTATGGAAAAATTCAGAAATTTCATTGAATGGCAGGTTTTTGGAGTCTGCACACGAATCGGTGAAGTGTTGGGAATTTCCACTTTCACCATCAGAAAGTATTTCATTTATATTTCTTGCCTCACCCTAGGTTCTCCAGTTGTATTCTATTTCATCCTAGCTTTTTGGATGAATCTTAAGCGTTATATTTTGCAGGGCAAAAGAAACCCTGTGAGATACAATTAAACGACTGCCTTCCTAATCTTTACTAACTGTTCTAGTAGGCCCTTTAATCTTTCCAGATTGAGCATGTTGGCTCCGTCACTTAATGCTTTTGATGGGTTTGGGTGCGTTTCGATGAACAAACCATCAGCTCCTGCAGCAATTGCAGCTTTGGCAATGGTTCCAATCATTTGTGGATTTCCGCCGGTAACACCAGAAGTTTGGTTGGGCTGCTGTAATGCATGGGTACAGTCCATTACAACTGGAACGCCATGAGATTGCATGATTGGAATATTTCTGTAATCCACTACCAGATCCTGGTAGCCAAAAGTGGTACCTCTTTCAGTGAGTATTACTTTCTCATTTCCAGTTTTTCTGATTTTCTCAACAGCGAACTTCATGGCCTCTCCACTGAGAAACTGACCTTTCTTGATATTTACAATTTTTCCGGTTTCTCCCGCGGATTGTAATAGGTCTGATTGGCGGCATAAAAAAGCAGGAATTTGAAGGATATCAGCGTAGGGTGCTGCCATTCCAGCCTCTTCTGCAGAATGAATATCTGTTGTGGTAGGGACATGAAACTTTTCACCAGTTTGTTTCAGGAGGTCCAATCCAAAAGAGTCTCCCAGGCCAGTAAACGAAGAAGCACTGGTTCTGTTGGCTTTTCTGTAGGAGGCCTTAAAAATATAGGGAATTCCGAGTTCTTTGCAGAGCCCTGAAACATGAGAGGCAATTTGTTCAACTAGCGCCTGGTCTTCAATAACACAGGGGCCTGCAATAAGAAAAAAATTCTTTTGGTCGTATTCCTGATTTTTAAACAGGTCTTGAAGAAATGCTTGCATACTGCAAAGATATGTTGGTTCAATCATAATCTATATGTTTGCATTCTGAACCTTGGTGTATGAAAAAAGAAAAAATTCTGGTAATAGGAGCATGTGGACAAATAGGGGTTGAACTGACCCTTGCCCTTCGTAAAATATATGGGGGCACAAATGTTATTGCTTCTGATTTAAGAGAAGAAAATGATTTGCTGAAGGGAACCGGACCCTATGTTAGTCTTGATGTAATGAACAAGGAAATGTTACATGTTCAGGTAATCAGACAGGGGGTTACGCAAATCTATTTACTGGCTGCAATTTTGTCGGCTACAGGAGAAAAAAACCCTCCTCTCGCTTGGCATTTGAATATGCAATCGTTATTGAATGTGCTTGATATTGCAAAAGAAGAAAACCTGACTAAAGTATATTGGCCAAGTAGTATTGCAGTATTTGGACCATCATCTCCAAAAATGAATTGTCCACAACAAACCATTATTGAACCTTCAACAGTATACGGTATTAGTAAATATGCTGGTGAATTCTGGTGCAATTATTATCATCATCGTTATGGAGTGGATGTTAGAAGTTTGAGATACCCTGGTTTAATCAGTTATAAGTCAGCTCCAGGTGGTGGAACCACCGATTATGCAGTTGAAATTTATCATGCTGCAAAACTCAAGAAAAAATATACGTCCTTCTTAAAAGAAGACACTCATCTTCCAATGATGTACATGCCTGATGCTATCAGGGCTACCATTGAGCTCATGGAAGCACCAGCGAAAAATATCAAAGTAAGGACATCATACAACCTGTCTTCAATGAGTTTTTCACCTGCAGAAATCGGTGCTGAAATCAAAAAGCATATCCCTGAATTTGAAATGAGTTATCAACCTGATTACCGTCAGGCAATTGCAGATAGCTGGCCTAAAAGTATCGATGATTCAGTTGCACGAGAGGAGTGGAATTGGAAGCATGAATTTGAATTGCCAAAGATGACCGCCGATATGTTTAAGAATATTTAAACAACTTCATTCTTATGAATAAGAGTATGAGAATTGCCTGTTTTATTGTATTGGGTTTATTGACCTTTTTTTCATGTAAACAAAATGATCAAGGATCAAAAACATATAGAGCGGTCATAGTAAGAGAAGATAGCCTGCCCATTGCTTTTAATATTTTGCAGGAATCAAATGGAGATTCATTGAAGTGGACTATCATTAATGCTGGTGAAAAAATTCTTGTAGATGATATTGTTGAAAAGGACGATTCACTTTTAATTAACCTTCCTTTTTTTGAAGCGCAATTAAACTTGGTTAAATCGGGCAGTGGATACCAGGGTAATTGGTACAAGCGAACATCGAAAGGGGATCAAACAGTTCCAATACACATTGAGGAAGGAAATGAAAGGTTGATCTTGTCTGGCGAATCAACCAAGTATAAGGTGAGTGGTAGATGGTAAGTAGTGTTTACAAAAGAGGATGGAAATGAGTATAATGCTATTGCTGAGTTTGATCAAATGGGAGATAGTTTAAGAGGCACATTCTTGACAGCGACTGGTGATTATCGGTATTTGGAGGGGGTTGTTAAAAATGATTCTTTGGTCATGTCGACTTTCGACGGAACACACGCTTTCTTTTTTTCTGCAAAAATCATGAATGATGGAAAAATTGATCGTGGTGTATTTGCCAGTGGTCCAACATATAGAGAGGTTTGGGCCGCAGTAAAAGATAGTTTAGGATCTGTTGATGAAACCAGGGCGTTAATGCAGCTGAAAGGTGTTGAGAATAAATTACATTTTAGATTCCCGGATCTAGATAGCAATTTGGTGGGAATTGCTGATGAAAGGTATAAAAATAAAGTAGTTGTGGTTCAAATCATGGGTTCATGGTGTCCTAATTGTATGGATGAGACTGCTTTTTTAAGTGAATACTATTCAAAAAATGCATCAAAGGGAGTTGAAATAATCGGACTTGCCTATGAGTACATCAATGATTTTTCTATTGCCAGAAAAAATCTGTTGCGGTTTAAAAATAAGTTCAATGTACAATATCCTATGTTGATAACAGGGGTAACATCGGCGGATAGTTTGAGGACTGAAAAAACATTACCAGAGATGACTCAAATCAAAGCTTTCCCTTCCATGATTATGATTGGAAAAGATGGTACTGTTAGAAAAACACATGCCGGCTATGCTGGACCAGCTACAGGTATTCACCATGAGTCATTTAAGAAAAAGTTCCAAGAAGATATTGATGCCTTGTTACAGGAAGAGATAAAGCTTTGAGTTTTGTTACAAGCGAATTAAGTCAATAATCTTTTGAAGGTACAATTGATCAGTTTCATCAAAGCAATCGAGTGTTGAGCTGTCAACATCCAGCACACCTAAAATTTTTGAGTCACTAAAAAGAGGTAGAACGATTTCGCTTTTTGATAAGCTGCTGCATGCAATATGTCCTGGAAATTTTTCTACATCAGGAACTATGATCGTTTTGCCCTCTTCCCATGAAGTTCCGCAAACTCCTCTGCCTTTTTTGATTCTTGTACATGCAACTGGTCCTTGAAATGGACCAAGAACAAGCTCATCCTCTTTTACTAAATAGAATCCTACCCAGAAAAAGTCAAATTGTTCTTTTAGTGCAGCAGCAATATTAGCAAGGTTGGCAATAAGGTCAGTTTCGCCCTCTAGTAATCCTTTGATTTGAGGGATGATATGATGGTATTGTTCTTCTTTTGTTCCTTTGAATATGCTCAAATCTTCTGCCATAATAAATTCGATTATGCTTTTTCAACCAGATCGCCAATGGTTTTTCGATCCAGTATTTTTAATGTAGCATCTCTAACCAGCACCATCGTGTCGTGTAATCCACAATGTTTTTCATCACAGTTTTTACAACGCTCATAAAAATAAAGGCTTGCACAGGGAAGCATTGCAATGGGACCTTCTATCTTTCTGATGATTGTAGCTAAAGGGGTCTTGGTAGCATTTTTTTTCAGAAAATATCCTCCGCCTTTGCCTTTTTTGCTTTCCAGGATATCCATCTTTCTTAATTCCAAAAGGATGTTTTCCAGAAACTTGAGTGGAATTTTCTTGTTCTTGGCAATTTCTGCAATTAAGACAGGACCTTCGTCCTTGTGCACAACAAGGTAAATTAAAGCTTGAAACGCGTATTGTGTTTTTTTATTGAGCATAAATTTTAATCTCCGAAGCCTAGAACGTTTTTCATTGTAAAAATACCTTTTTTGTCCTTTATATATTCTGCAGCCAATACGGCACCAAGTGCAAATCCATTTCTGTTGTGTGCATTGTGCGTGATGATGATATCGTCAATTTCAGAACTGTATTTTACTTCATGTAAACCAGGGTAGGGGTCAGTCCTTTCGCTTTCAATAAAGAGCTCATTGGCCAGATTGGGTTTTTGGTTTACCCATGTTCTTTTCGAACTATTGTTTGATATAACCTGTTCGGCTAAACTGATGGCTGTTCCAGATGGGGCATCTTTTTTTTGTGTGTGGTGAATTTCCTTAATGCTGGTATCGTATTGTGTTTGTCCTTCCATCAACTGGGCTAATCTTTTGTTGATTTCAAAAAAGATATTCACGCCTACACTGAAATTGCTTGCATAAATAAAACTACCGTTTTCGGAAGAACAGAGCTGTTCAACTTCTTCGATTTTTTCCAACCATCCTGTTGAGCCACATACAACAGGAGTATGAAAGCTAATGCATTTAAGTACATTTTCAAGTGCAGTGTGTGGACCAGTAAATTCAATAGCTACATCTGCAACAGATAAATTTTCTTTGGTAAAGGCGTTTATGTTTTCAAGATCTATTTTAAGCACAATCTGGTGACCCCTGGAAAGGGCAACAGTTTCTATGATCTTTCCCATTTTGCCATAACCAATCAATGCTATATTCATGTGTTGGAAGTTGAAGAATTGTTATAGTCCTATGGATTTGTTTTGTTTGTTTTTGCCAAAATAGAATGTTGCTGATAGTCCCATTTGACCACTCATATTTCCAGTAGATAGCTTTGGAGCCAATCTTAAACTTACTTCATCAGAAATATCAAATCCTCTTAAATGTCCATCAACCGTTGCATCAACAACATTTAGTCCCCATGCGAGTAAGATACCAAGAATCGAAAAATCCATATTCTTTCTAAATTCATTTCGGTATAAACGAAGTGCTTCGCTGGAAAGAGGGGTCAGTTCTGGTGCAATTTTATCAAAATTAGCAGAGTCCTTATTCGACCTGATGGTGTAGGCGTTTCTGGTAAGGTTGTACCATTTTCTGTTGTAGCTGTACAGGCTTACTGGGATAGCAATAATCCCATACACTATTGGAACTTTCCAATATTTTTTATTGTAAACCTGCCCCAACCCAGGAAGAATTGCAGATCTGAGTGCTGCTTTGGAAGCAACTGATCTTTGTTTGGGTAAAGTATCAGGTTTTTGTAAAACAGGTTCTGATGTTGTGCTTATTGCAGTCTGTGCATAAAGTTTTTCATGTACAGCAAACAACATGCATAAAAAGAAAACTGTAGTCAAAAATGATGTTTTCATCAATGTATATCGACTTTCATTTTTTCAAGCAGTCCATTCAGCTCTTCTAAAGAATAATATTCAAGTGTGATTTTCCCTCTGCCTGTTTTTTGATGATCCAATTTGACTTTTGTTCCAAAATAAGAACTCATTTGACGTTCAATTTTTTGGAATTGATCATTTTGTTTTGCAGGAGTATTGTCAGTTTTCTTAGAGGGTTTATACAGCTGTTTTACAAGATCCTCTGTTTGTCGAACTGAAAGTTTTTTTGATAGTATGGTGTTGTAAACAAAAAGTTGTTTTTCTACTTCTCCTGCATTGATTAATGCTCTTGCATGGCCCATGGATAAGGAACCATTTCTTACACCTACAATTATATCTGGTGGTAGTTTAAGCATTCTGATGTAGTTAGAAACTGTACTTCTGTCCATTCCCATGGTGACAGCAACTTCTTCCTGAGTCAATGAACATTCATCCATTAATCTCTGATAGCTCAATCCAATTTCTATTGCATTGAGGTTTTCTCTTTGTAAGTTTTCCAAGAGCGCCAACTCAAGAACTTTCTGGTCATCTGCATCTCGGATATACACTGGAACATCTTTTAGTCCAGCTATTTTAGCCGCACGCCATCTTCTTTCACCTGCAATGAGTTTATATTTTCCCGAAGGGAGTTGCTTTACAGTAAGCGGTTGAATAATGTCATGAAGTTTTATTGAAGCTGCTAATTCTTCAATGGCCTTCGGTTCAAAATCCTGTCGCGGTTGATTCGGATTTGGAATGATATCTTCCAGTGGAATTCTTGAAACAGATGTCGTTTTTGCAACAACTTCCGTTTTTAAAACACCCGCAGGGTTTTTGTATTCAGCATCAATGCTACCCAGGAGGGATCTGATACCTCTGTTCAAAGCCTCTTTTTTATTGGAAGGATTATTGCTCATCGTTTGGATTTATGGTTCTTTCTGACTCTTTAATTTTAGTCATGTTGTTTTTCTGTAGTATTTCCTTGGCTAAGTTTAAATAATTGATAGCCCCTTTACTTTCAGCGTCGTATAAAATAGCAGGTTTGCCAACACTTGGGGCTTCACTTAATCTTGAGTTTCTATTGATGAGGGCATCAAATACCAGTCCATCAAAATGCTTTCTGACTTCATTTACAATTTGATTGCACAACCTGAGACGGACATCGTACATGGTCATGAGAATTCCTTCAATTACCAAAGCAGGATTTAATCTGCTTTGCACAATCTTGATGGTGTTGAGTAGTTTACCCAATCCTTCTAAAGCAAAAAATTCTGCCTGAACAGGTATGACAACTGAATCAGCTGCTACCAATGCATTTACTGTAATTAAACCAAGTGAAGGAGAGCAGTCGATGATGATAAAGTCATATCCATCTTTAATTTCATCAAGAATATTTTTGATGACATTTTCTCTGTTAGGGTAATTGATCATCTCCAGCTCAGCACCTACAAGATCAATATGTGATGGAATAAGGTCCAGATTAGGTATTTCTGTTTTTAGAACAACATCTTTGGCTTTTGCATCTCCAACCATGCAGTCGTATATGCTTTGTTGTACATTTTGAAGATCAAAGCCTACACCTGAAGTACTGTTTGCTTGTGGGTCAGCATCAAGTAATAAGGTTTTGTATTCCAGTACAGCAAGACTTGCTGCCAGATTAATGGCTGTTGTGGTTTTCCCCACTCCTCCCTTTTGATTAGCTACTCCAATGATGCGAGCCATTTGATTTGTTTTGATAAAGATGACAGGATGACAAATTTACAATTTCGGTACAATTTTGACTGAACAATATTGTTATTTTAGAACTATATTGACAATGTTTTGTTGATTTATTAGATTGGCAATAAATATTTTAGATGAAAAGGCTGTTTGGTTCCTGGTTTTTTATTTTGATGATGTTAGCGGTTGATTTTTACGTTTTTCAGTCGCTTCGATTGGTTACTGCCGGTCTACCACAGAAGCCTCGTTTACTGATACACACCATTTATTGGTCGTTTACAGTCGTAGCTGTCCTCCTTTTCCTGCTCATCCCTATGGTAGGTTTTGAGTCAATACCTAAGTTTATTCGAACATATGTTTTTGCAATTGTGGTTGGGTTGTTTATTGCAAAGCTAGTAGCATCTCTTTTTTTCTTGATAGACGATTTGAGGCGCATTTTGCAGTGGGGAGGAACAAAAACAATTCAGCTTGTCAATGGTAAAGGCCTAGAATCGGGGGAAGGTATTTCTAGATCTGTTTTTTTGTCCTGGTTAGGGGTAGGAGTAGGTTCTGGTCTTTTTGGGAGTTTATTGTATGGTTTTGGAAATAAGTACAAGTATAAAATTGAAAGAAAGAAGTTAAGCTCTGGTAAGCTACCGGAGGCATTCAAAGGGCTCAAAATTGTACATATTTCAGATATTCATTCCGGCAGTCTGGATGATATAAAGGCAGTTGAAAGGGGAGTTAAAAAAATCATGGATTTAAAACCTGATTTGGTCTTTTTTACCGGTGATTTGGTGAACAATGTAGCTACTGAAATGGACAGTTTAAAAGACGTTTTTTCAGGTATAAAGGCACCGTTGGGGGTATTTAGTATTCTGGGAAACCACGACTATGGTGATTATGTGCAGTGGCCAAATAAGGAGGCTAAAAGCAAAAATCTTGAGAGATTAAAGGATGTTCATGCTGAGATGGGATGGAGGTTATTGTTGAATGAAAATGTTGCAATTGAGAAAGATGGAGCTACAATTGGACTTATTGGAGTTGAAAATTGGGGGGCAAAAGCAAATTTCAGTCGCTATGGCGACTTAAAAAAGGCGTATGAAGGTGCTGAACAGTATCCATTTAAAATTTTATTAAGCCATGATCCAAGTCACTGGGATGCAGAAGTTTGCAAACATTATACCGACATTGATTTGATGTTGTCTGGTCATACCCATGGTATGCAATTTGGAGTTGAAGTACCTGGATTCAGATGGAGTCCGGTTCAGTATGTATACAAACAATGGTCAGGTCTTTACAACTATGGAGAACAAAAGCTATATGTAAACCGTGGTTTTGGCTTTCTGGGCTATCCAGGTAGGGTGGGAATGTTGCCTGAAATAACCCTTTTGGAGCTGTCTTAGCTTTAACAAATGTTTCTTTTTTGTGGGTTAACTTTTTACTTTTTTATTCGTCTAACTTTGCAGCCAACTATTGCTGATGAGGTATCTCTTATGTTCATTTTTCTTTGTTTTCATGGTTTTTCAAGCTATGCCAACAAGTGTGTTTGCTCAGGTTAGTAAGTTTGATGAAAACGAGCTGAAGTCGGAACTGGACTTACTGAAAGATGATAGTCTGATGAATGAGCTCAAAAGTTTATTGGGAACCATGTATAAGCCTGAAAGTTTTTTTTCAGCAAACCTGGCGTATAGTAACAGGCTATTCAGTACTAAAAACAACGCGATTAATGCGCAACAAGCCAGAACGGGGCAAGCAGCTTTATTGCCCTCTGTATCTTATTTTCATAAAACAGGATTTGGGTTGACCGCTACTGGTTTTATGCGTAACATAGATGGGAAACCTAATTTTTATCAATTGGCTATTAGTCCTTCTTATGATTACATAGGTAAAAAGGTAATTACTGGAATATCTTATACAAACTATATTAAAACAGCTTCCAATTCATTGTTGTCAACCCCATTCACTCATGAAGTTTATGCTTATGCCCAACTAAGGAAATCAATTGTTCGTCCCTTTATTGCATTGGGGTGGGCTTCTGGAAGTTATGAGGATGTAACCATTAGAGGAATTAGAGATAGGGGGAATAATATTCTTGTTTCAGATACTTCAAAAGTATATCTAAATGATTTTTCGACCATTTTAGGATTATCCCATACCTTTTCGTTTCAGAATGTTATTTCAAAGAACGACTTAATAACCTTTGTTCCATCACTGAATTTAATCGCAGAACTTCAGAATTATAAAGTAACACCCATTGGATTTGGTGTTATTGGTGATCTGAATGATGACGAAGAAGATGATGACGAGGATAAGGTAGATATTGATAGAATTCGTAAGCGTTTTAATCTCAACCCGCAAACAGTATCTAAACTTTCACTTCAAACGCTCGCCTTCTCTGCAAATGCGAATTGGTATAAATCTTCATATTCTGTTTCCGCTGGCTATTTTATGGGCTACTATTTCAATACCTTAAATACATCAAGATTTGCCCATTTTTTCAATCTGACTGTAGGTGTCACATTTTAGCCTTTTCTTATCACTAAGGAGAAAGGTAATGATATAATTTAGACTCGGAATTGTTCATTTAAATTCAATACTATGAAACGTTTAATTGTTTTTTCTTTACTTGTATTGTCTTCTTTCTTTGTGAATGCACAAGGGTTTAGTTTTGGTCCGAAAGTAGGCGTGAATATCACTGGTCTCAATGGTTTACAGTTTGACAAAGGATTTGATTATGCATATCATGTTGGTGGATTTGCCGAAATTGGTTTATCTGATAAAATAGCATTGCAACCAGAATTGTTGTGGAGTCAAACGGCGGTGAATCCAGGGTTTACATTTACCAGCCCTTTTTCTTCTTCGGTAACTGATCTTACGAAAGTCAAGTTGAATTATATTTCTGTCCCATTACTATTGAATATCCGACCAGTTAAAATGCTGAGCATACAAGTAGGGCCACAGTTTGGTATTTTGTTAGATGCAAAAAATTCAACCCTGAACAATGTTAAATCCGCTTTCAAATCTGGTGATTTTTCAATGATGGCCGGCGTTCAATTGAAAGTGCTTGGATTTAGATTATATGGTAGGTATGGTTTTGGGTTATCCAACATAAATGACATAAACGAAGATACCTGGAAGAGCAAAACGCTACAACTGGGTATTGGTCTTGGGTTTTAAAATCATCAAATTTTACTTCATCCATCCCGGTCAATGACCGGGATTTTTTTGTGGCACCAAACTTGACCTATATAGATAAATAGGGGGAAATGTCTCCTTTTATTGGTCATTGTGACAATATGTCGTAAATAGTAAGCTATGGATTTGAAGATGAATTTTTTACAACAAGAAGACGATATGGATTTCATGCCCATCATCCCTTTAAATGATAATGAGGGTGGGAATGCAGATGATTTGGTAGTTCCTGCAGAATTGCCTCTTTTACCTTTGCGCAATACAGTGCTTTTTCCTGGAGTGGTCATCCCCATTAC
>JBKCGF010000176.1:0-2361 GCA_046303455.1 Chitinophagaceae bacterium
TGCTGTTATTAGAAATAAGTTAACGAAATTTGCATCATTAGGTTTAAAAACGAAATGATTTTCAATTTATTATGCTTAGGGTTGGGATTTTAGGTGGGGGTCAACTGGGTAGAATGCTGCTGCAAGAGGCTGCTAACTATCCTGTGCAAGTTCATGTCATGGAAAAAGACGAGAACTGTCCCGCTGCTAATTTAAGTCATAAATTCATAAAAGGCGACATAACTACTTATGAAGATGTAGTTAAATTTGGAAAATCAGTCGATGTACTCACCATTGAGATCGAAAATGTAAACATCGAAGCCCTGGAATTTCTCGAAAAAGAAGGGGTGAAGGTGATACCTCGACCATCTGCGCTCAAAACCATCAAAAACAAGATCCTGCAAAAGGAATTTTACCAGCGCAACCTGATTCATTCTTCAGCCTTTGTAGTGGTTCAGAACAAGGAGGAGATTAAGCAGTTTGAAGATTATTTGCCTGCGGCTCAGAAATTAGCGACTGGCGGATATGATGGGAAGGGTGTTCAATTGATCAGGTCGGTTCAAGATATTGATAAAGGATTTGATGCCCCATCAGTTTTGGAAAAAATGGTGGATATCGAAAAAGAAATTGCAATAACTGTGGCAGTTGCCCAAAACCTTGAAATGACGGGATATCCGGCAGTCGAAATGGTCTTTGATCCAGTTCTAAACCTACTTGATTTTCAGGTTTGTCCCGCTGGAATTGACGAAACGACTTTATAAAAAGCTTCAGTTCTTGCAAAAGAGGTGGCAAAGGGATTTGGTTCACCTGGACTCTTCGCAGTTGAAATGTTTGTCGATAAGCAAGGGGAAGTCTGGGTTAACGAAACTGCTCCTCGTGTTCATAATTCTGGTCACCATACGATAGAAGCGCATTACAGTTCTCAGTTCGATATGCTTTGGAGAATTCTTTTGGATTATCCTTTGGGAAATACCGATATGGTGATGCCTTCTGTAATGTTGAACATCATTGGTGCTGATGGTTACTCTGGTAAAACCAGTTATGAAGGATTGAAGGATGTACTTGCAATGCCAAATACTTTTGTTCATTTGTATGGCAAAGCAGATACGAAGCCAGGTAGAAAAATGGGACATGCTACTTTGATGGGTATGGATGTTGATGTGTTGCTGCAGGGTGCAAAAAAAGTAAGAGAAACACTCATTGTAAAAAGTGAAAATTAAAATATAATGGCTGTCGCGAAAAAAACAACAATCAAAAAGAAACCAGTCGTGAGTATCATCATGGGAAGTGATAGTGACTTACCAGTGATGAATGCTGCTGCTGAACAATTGAAAGAGTTTGGTATTGCGTTTGAGCTGACGGTAGTTTCTGCTCACAGGACACCGGACAGGTTGATGAAATTTGCATCGACTGCCGCTAAGCGTGGTATCAAGGTAATTATCGCGGGAGCAGGCGGTGCAGCACATTTGCCAGGAATGGTTGCATCTTTTACAACGCTTCCTGTGATTGGTGTTCCCATTAAATCATCCAATTCAATTGATGGATGGGATTCTGTTCTTTCGATCTTACAAATGCCCAATGGCATACCTGTAGCAACCGTTGCATTGAATGGTGCAAAAAATGCAGGTATACTTGCTGCATCGATTCTTTCAACCAACAGTAAAGTATTGGAAAAGAAAATCGCTGCATTCAAAGTGAAGATGCGCAAAGAAGTCGAAAAGAAAGTAAAAACAATAAAAGGCAAAGGATACGATAACGCATTCGATAAATAAAATATTCAAAAAGCTTAAAACACAATACATGAAAAAGATTTTGTTGGGAATTTTTAGTTTAATGATGTTAGCAGGTCTACAAGCACAAACAAAACCCACCACGGCGGGCAAGCCTACTACTGCAGCCAAGCCCGCCACGGCGGCTAAGCCAGTTGCAAAACCAGTTGCGGCAGCCAAACCTGCCACGGCGGCCAAACCGGCAACTGCCAACCCGGTAACGCTTAAAACCCCCGAAGACTCCCTTAGCTATGCTATCGGAATCCTCGATGGAAACTTTTTCAAGACACAAGGAGTTACATCGGTTAATCCGACTTCACTTTCATTGGGATTTAGAGATGCTATGAATGGGAAAGCAATCTTTACTCCAGAGCAGGCAGATCAAGTTTTGCGTGGTGAAATGCAGAAAATGATGCGCAAGAAGATTCAACCTAATATTGATGCGTGTAATGATTTTCTTACCCAGAATGCAAAGCGTGAAGGTGTTAAGAAAACAGCAAGTGGACTCCAATATGAAGTGATTAAGGAAGGATCTGGTGAGCGTCCAGTTGATACATCTGTTGTGAAAGTTCACTATGAAGGGTTTCTTTTAAATGCGACAAGACCATTTGAT
>JBKCGF010000177.1:0-2636 GCA_046303455.1 Chitinophagaceae bacterium
TTTAATCCACTGGCCCATCAAAGGAAAGAGAGAAAGCACCTGGAAAGCATTAGAGCAATTGTACAACAATCAACATGTTGGTGCCATTGGTACAGGTAATTATCTTATGCCATTTCTTCATGAGTTGGAAAACTATAGTTCTATTACTCCGGCAGTCAACCAGATAGAATTCAGTCCCTTTCTCAATCTTAAAGCCGAACTAGACTATTGTCAGCAACATCAAATTTGTTTGCAGTGTTATACGCCATTAATGAGGGGACAAAAACATGACCACCCAAGCATAGTATCTATTGCCCGGAAATATGAAAGAACCGCAGCGCAAATTATTTTACGCTGGGCTGTACAACAAGGGATTTCAACCATTCCCAAATCTGAAAACCCTGATAGAATCAAAGAGAACTTTGATATCTTCAACTTTGAACTGGCTGAAACGGATATGCAAGTTTTGAACAACCTGAATGAAAATTTCAGAATTGTAGACAATCCAATCGATATGCTTTAATCTGAATACACTTTTATAAATATCAAAACATGAAAAAAATATTCTTTCTTCTTCTGGCACTTAGTTTTCATTTTGCAAATGGACAAAACAAATCAAAAGAGGGACCATTACAACATGTGGTAATTTTTAAATTCAAGGAGACCAGCTCTCAGCGTTCGGTTGATTCTGTTGTGAATGCGTTTGTTGGTTTGAAAGATAAAATAAGTGTAATTAAAAAATTTGAATGGGGATTGAATGATAGTCCCGAAAACTGGCACCAAGGCTTTACCCATTGTTTCATCCTGACATTTGACAACAAATACGATCGAGATGTGGTATACCAAAAACATCAGGCACATCTTGATTTTCAAAAGATATTAGGTCCGCATATGGACAAAGTATTTGTAGTCGATTATAAAGCCGAACGCTAAAACGAAATAGAATTTAGCAGTTGATCGGGTTTAGCATATGAATACCGATCCAAAGGACTTGTTTCATAATAGGCATCCAAGCCGAGACTAACAATTGACTCCTCTTTTGATAATTCTATAAATCCATCACCCGCTACTGCCTTTTCATTCACATAAGCGTGCTCCAATGCTCCTACAACAAGAAAAGTGCCATTGCTCAGAGCAATAATTTCTGATAAGGATAAAGCCATTTGCACATGACTTTCTGCCACATAAGGCACACTAAAACCATCTTTAGATACAGCTGTTAACCCAACTGCATCAAACTCATTCACGCCCTCCGGATATTTAGCACTGGTTTGATGGGCTTTGTCAACGAAAGAAGGCAGGATATGATTAATCGTATAAAAACCAGTATCCTCTATATTTCTTATGGTGTGGGGAGCCGCCTCACGGGGTCTATTGATGAAGCCAATCAGTGCAGGATCTGCACCCAAATGGACAATATTGCTGAAGATAGCAAGGTTGGGCTGATTGGTTTTATTGACTGTAGCAATCAGACTAACAGGCTTGAAACCACTTAAAGAATTCACAAAATTGGCCCTATAAATCCTTGTCCAGCCCTGAATTTCTGCGATAGAGTAATGTTTCACAAATCATTTAACATCATAGCGGTTAAAAAGTTGCAACTTACAGAGCAATAATCCACCCTTTAAATGCGTTTCATGTATGCGTGAAAGCAAATTCTATCCAATGAAGACTTTTGTTGCAGGTATATTCCTGCTTGTTTGTACTGTAGGGATTTACTCCTTTAAGAGCCACTCAGGTTCAAAACCGGATGCTGTTGTCAATAATAGCATTTCGAAAACAAAGGCTACTGCTATCAATAATGGATACATAAAAGGCTTGCAGGAAAAGTTAAGTCTTACCGGAACTAAACTTTCTGAAGAAATTCTTTCCCTGGCTTTGATGGGATTCAATAAGTTGAATGCTCAACAGCAACTCAGCAAGGATAGCATCCTTACCATTATCGACTATACAATGTCTTCTAAGGAAAAACGTTTGTTTGTGATTGATTTAAAATCACAAGAACTCATGTTCAAAAGTGTTGTTGCCCATGGAAGAAATACAGGCGATGAATATGCAAAGGCTTTTTCGAATCAACTTAACTCTCACCAAAGCAGTCTTGGTTTTTACATTACCCAAAAGCCCTATACAGGCAGTAACGGTTACTCATTAGCGCTGGAAGGAGTTGATCATGGATTCAATGATAAAGCCAAGCAACGCGCCATAGTGATGCATGGAGCAGAGTATGCAAGTGAGCAAATGATTAAGATTAAAGGTTATCTGGGTAGGAGTTATGGTTGCCCATCACTTCCGCCGCAATTGAATAAAAAAATAATTGAAACAATCAAAGGAGGGAACTGCCTGTTTGCATATTACCCTGATCAAAAATATTTGAACACATCGAAATTTCTAAATGGTTAAAATGGGATCTTAGAATGGTTAATCCGACCCGGCCTTTCCAGGCTGGGTCTCTTTTTTTATACCCATAATGCAATGAGCTGGGTGCAAAACCCCAAAAGGAAACCAGTAATGATATCAAACCAATGGTGATCAGAAACTATTTTTCTTGCACTCATCACTGCCCCGCTTATGAGAACAGCAATCATGTAGGGTAATCCTGAATCGAGTTGTCCTTCAAACAGAATTACAGTCATCAGTCCCATTAATCCCCCAACGCC
>JBKCGF010000178.1:0-1220 GCA_046303455.1 Chitinophagaceae bacterium
GTATTTGCACAGCAAAATAAACTCAGTGTAGTATGGGATCTTTCCAGTTCAGATACTGCAGTACAGGGTGGTGTTTTTCGCCAAATCAATAATGCAAGGGCGCTAAAGCCGGAGCTTCAAATTGAGGTTGTTTTTCATGGGCAGGCAGTATTATCGCTTTTAAAAGAGGATAAGTCGTTTGAGGCAAGAGTAAAATCGGCAAAAGAAAAAGGCGTAATCATTGCTGTCTGTAATAATTCATTGAGACGCTTAAAAATAGATCCTTCCCAACTGATGCCAGAAGCTACTGTGGTGCCAAGTGCAGTTGTGGAGTTGATCACTAAACAATCAGAAGGTTGGTCTTATTTAAGGGCAGGAAGTTAATTTTTGATGGGGAGGGAAACCATAAATCAAACCCTCGGTATGATTAAACCTTGTTTATTTCAACACGACTTAATCTTCGGGTAGCTTCAATCAGGCTTTCCTCTTTTTTAGCAAAACAGAATCGAAGAATTTTGTGGTCTTCACCATTGCTGTAAAAAGTAGAATAAGGGATGGTTGCTACACCTACAGATTTGGTGAGGTGCATTGCAAGATCGAGTCCACCCATAGTAGAAATTTTGTCGTAGGTAGCAGATATGAAATATCCTCCATTTGCAGGAAGCAAATCAAATCCTGTATTTTCCATCAAATTGATAAATAAGTCCCTTTTCTTTTGCATGAAATTTTTCAATTCCAAATAAGATGAGGGTGTTTTAAGGTGTTCTGCAATTGCAACTTGTGTAGGTGTAAAACAGCAAAATGCATTGTATTGATGAATCTTTCTGAATTCCGTCATCCATGCTTTTGGTGCTATACAGTAACCCAGTTTCCATCCGGTACAATTGTATACTTTTCCAAAGGAGAAGCACGCAAAACTTCTTTCAAAGAGTTCAGGGTACTTGAGTACACTGTTGTGTTCTAAGCCATCATAAGTAAGGTGTTCATATACCTCATCAGAGATTAAAAATATTTTTGTATCTCTTAAAATTTCTTGCAGTTGTAGCATTTCATCATCACCCATAACTGTTCCGGTTGGATTGTGCGGTGAGTTGATGATAATTGCTTTTGTTTTGGGAGTGATGGCCGACTTCAACTTATCCCAATTTATTTTATATGAAGGATATTCAAGTTGAAGAATTACTGGTATAGCGCCACAAGAAACAATGTTGGGAATATAACTATCAAATGCAGGCTCAAAA
>JBKCGF010000179.1:0-2137 GCA_046303455.1 Chitinophagaceae bacterium
CAGTGATATAGAATTTTGTAAGCAGTACTTTGAACTACAATCATTACCTAAGAATAACATAGTTGAAGAAGAAAACAAAGTGCCAAATCATTTGTATTTTATTACGAAAGGATTGATGCGGTTGTTTTATTATGATAATAATGGTGATGAAGTAACAACTCTTATTGTATCAGAAAATAGGTTCATTACATCTTTCTTAAATTTTATTCATGGAAATAAATCTAATGAAAATTTAGAGTGTATAACTAACTGCGAATTTTATAAAATTGAGAGAAGCAAATTGATTGAATTGATAGACAAAAACGAAAACTTTAAAAAATTGAGTCTTGTAATCTTTGAACAAGCTGCTTCTGCAACTCAAATCAGAGCCAATGATTTTGCTACATTAACAGCAGAATTGAGATATAAAAAACTGGTTGAACAACAGCCTGAAATAATACAAAATGTTCCTATTCAATATATTGCTTCATACTTGGGAATAAAACCACAAAGTCTTAGCAGAATTAGAAAGCAGATGATTAAGTAACAAATGTTAAGTAGTATTGGGAATTCCAATTCTAATTTCACATCAAATTTTATCATATAAAAATTTGAATAGGAATGTTAGAATTCATAAAACAGTACATTACAACAGTTCTTGTTGCACTCACAATCATGAGTGTGGCTTTTTTAATTTTCTGGGTAATATTTGAAAAAAAACTGAGCAATAGAAAAATTCAACTTTCAAAAAGAGCCGGGTGGTCACAAATAAAAGGTGAAATTGGAGCAACATTTCTATCATTTATTGGAGGAACTGCATTTATTATTGTTATATTATCATTTAAAGATATTGGATTAACGAAGTTTTATTTAGAAGCAGGAAAATATGGGTTATGGTATGAAGTTCTTACGGTTTTTATCATGTTGGTTGTATCCGATACTTGGTTCTATTGGAGTCACCGAGCAATGCACCACCAAAGTATTTACAAGTATGTACATGCCTTACACCATAAGAGTTTGGACGTAAATCCATACACTTCAAGCTCATTTCACATCATTGAGTCATTATGGTTAACGGTTTGGGTTCTACCATTGGTGATGATTATGCCTATTTCTATGACTGTTTTAGGCATAACACAAGTGATTGGAACTTTCAATAATTTAAAGTCGCATCTGGGATATGAGCTTTTCCCGAAATTTTTCAGCTTACCACCGTTTAATATGCTCGTAAATGCAACTAATCATAGCCTTCACCACACACAATACAATGGCAATTACGGCTTATTTTTTCGTTTCTGGGATATCTTTTGTGGCACAGAATTAAACTCAACAGAAAGTACATTTAATGAAATTCACCAAAGGGAAAATGCATCAATCATTGATAATTCCAAGTATAGAACATTAATTATTGATAAACTTATAAAAGAAACTCCTGATACTGTTTCTGTCTTTTTTAAACCAGAAGACAAAGCCTTTTACAATTATAGAGCAGGTCAATACATCACCTTAAAAGTTAAAATTGGCAACAAGACCTATCATCGTTGCTTTTCACTAAGTTCTTCGCCAAACATTGATGATTTTTTAAGAATAACGGTAAAACTAAAAGGCGAAGTTTCGCACTATTTTTTTAATACTGCAAAAACTAGTGATAAAGTGGAGTCTTTGCTACCAGTTGGTGATTTTACATTTAACCCAAGTACAACGGTTCAAAAGCATTATGTAATGGTAGCAGGTGGTAGTGGAATCACACCCTTGTATAGTATGATTCTTCAAATGCTTCGATTTGAACCCAAGAGCAAGGTAACTTTACTATATTCTAACAGAAAGGAGGAAAACATCATCTTCAAAAAAGAACTAAATCAATTAGCAGATCAATTCCCACAATTTGAATACAAAGATTTTATTTCAGGTATAAATCGAATTGGAAAAAATGATTTAAACAAAGACCATAATACTTACTATTATATATGTGGTCCTAAATCCCTAAAAGATGGAATAACTCAGCATCTTAAAGATTTAAATATTTCTAAATCTCATATTCATATAGAGCATTTTGCTGATGGATATACACCTTGGTTTGGACTTTTGGAGGGTCGAAAAACAAAACAAATTGGGAGCCTTGTGAATTAAAACAAAAAAATTACACTTAGGATAAATG
>JBKCGF010000180.1:0-4680 GCA_046303455.1 Chitinophagaceae bacterium
CTCATAGATATTAATGGAGACGGACAACTTGATTTGTGTCTTGGTGGGAAAAACAGACTTCGGATAGTGCCATTTACGAATGGAGTATTTAATAAAAAAGAGGCCATCTCTATAAAAATTCAACCTGATCATGAGGTACTCGACATGTTGTTTCTTGATTTTGATGAAGATGGAAAACTGGATATCCTAACCCTCAACAATACAAATGGTTACCAAGGATACAGCTTACAACTCTATCTCAATAGGGATAAAAATTATCTGGAAGTTACAAGAGAGTATATCGATAAAAATCAAGAAAGCGGTAAAGATACTTGGATCAAATGGTTAAGACTTTTCGATTACGATAAAGATGGCGACTTAGATATTGTAGCAGATGGCTTGCATGGTTCGACATTCAACAAACAAACTCAGCTTTATTGGAAAAACAACAATGGCTATTTTGTTTGGACCCGTATGAATTAATATAAATGCTATAAATCAAGTGCTTGATATCGCTCTATTGCAAGCAGCAGGGACACAATCAATATCAAAGAAGAAACTATTCTTGCAAGCAGTCTTGCATGAATCAATTTATACTTTTCAAGTCCCCACTGCATGGACAATACCAGCAAAACAACCAGTATTTGTCCCATTTCCAATCCAACATTAAAGCTAAACAAACTCCATAGTAAGTCCTGGTTCTTGGAAAGCATCATTCGGATATAATTTGCATAGCCCATCCCATGCACCAATCCAAAACCCAATGCCATCAAATATTGTAAAACTCCTTTTGTTTTTACTTCTGGACGCAAAAAAAGATTAGTAGCAGCAGTCACCACAATGGTACAGGGTATAGCAAACTCTACCCATTCTATATTGAAACGAAAAAGATCCAATGCACTTAAATACAAAGTAATTGCATGCCCAATTGTAAATGCTGTTACAAGTACAAGGACTTTTTTCCAATCCAAAAAAGTATAAATAATAGCCAGGGAGGTGATAAAATAGATGTGATCTTTTGCATCCCAACTCAAAATATGTGTCCAACCTACTTTAAAATAAAATATAAAATCTCTCATCAGAGTGAATGGTCTTGAAAATAAATCAGAATTTTGTAGGAATGAAATTACTCAAATTGTTCTTTATCTTCTGGCTGAGCTGCTTGCTTATTTCAGGGTATCATCCTTTTTATGTTTCAGTAACAGAAATTGAATACTCCTCCAAAAGCAAAGAACTGGGGATTGCGTTTAAAACTTTTCCGGACGATCTTGAAGAGGCGCTTCGTAATTATTCAGGAAAAAAACTCGACTTATCCAACAAATCCAATCAACAAAACAATCAGCTCATTGCAGTTTATCTGAAAGAACATCTACAAATCGAAATCAACCAATCCAAAAAAGAGATGAACTACCTTGGTTTTGAAATAGATAAAGAAGCCATCTGGATTTATTTTAATATCCCCAAAATAAACAGCATAAAGCAATTGAAAGTAAGCTCAAACGTGATGTACGAATACAAACCAGAGCAAACCAATATTGTTCACATCAATATCAATGGCCAATCGACCAGCTACAAATTAAATGCGCCAAACAAAGAAATCTTGATTAAAAACTAGACCCCTTCGTTCTTTGGTTTTTCTGCATTAGCGATTGCAATAGCCCGTATTGTTTCAGACGCAAAAGACATGAATGCTTCAGCTGTCACTTTATCATTCCCAAGCATGGCAGGGGCACCTTGATCACCGCCTTCTCTAATACTTTGCACCAAAGGAATTTGACCAAGAAAATTTAAATCAAGTTGATCAGCAAGATGTTTACCACCATCCTTTCCAAAAATATAATACTTGTTATCGGGCAACTCTAATGGCGTAAACCAGGCCATGTTTTCTACAAGCCCAATGATTGGTACTCTTATTTGAGCCTGACCAAACATTGCAATTGCTTTTTTAGCATCTGCAAGAGCAACTTCTTGAGGTGTAGTAACCACAACTGCACCTGTTACAGGGATGGTTTGCACCAACGTAAGGTGAATATCCCCCGTTCCTGGTGGCATATCAATGACTAAATAGTCCAGCTCTCCCCAATGCACATCTGTAACAAACTGACGAATAGCACTGCTGGCCATTGGGCCACGCCAAACAACTGCACTTTTTTCATCTACAAGCAGTCCAATACTAATCAGTTTAATACCATATTTTTCAAGTGGTACAATTTTATCCTTTCCATCGATATGCTCCATTAAAGGACGCTGACCGCGAACGCCAAACATGATGGGAACACTTGGCCCATAGATATCTGCGTCCATTAATCCAACTTTAGCACCCTGCTGCGCCAAAGCCAATGCAAGGTTGGCGGCGACAGTTGATTTCCCAACCCCGCCTTTACCACTTACAACAGCAATGATATTTTTTACACCCGGTAGAACTGAAGTCAGATCAACACGAATAGAACTTGTATTAGCAGTAAAATTGACAACCACCTCCAGCCTTTCGTCAACATGATCATGAATTGCCTTTTCGCAGTCTCGTCTGATTTTTTCTTTTAGTGGACAAGCAGGGGTGGTAAGCACTATTGTAAATTCAACAGATTTATCACCCAAAACTATATCCCTGACCATATTCAACGTAACCAGGTCTTTTTTCAAATCTGGCTCCTGTACCTGACCCAATGCCTTCAAAATCGCTTCTGTACCCATAAATAAGAAATGTTAAAAATCAATTGTTCTGCAAAAATAACCATTAACACTCTAGTTTGTTTATCGAACAGAAGGAGTTAATTTGTGGTAGAATGAAGACGATGAAAAAAGCCATGAAAATTGCTGTGGTATTGCTAGCTTTTCTCCCTTTTGCAGCCAAGGCACAATTTGAAAACTTTAAAGATTCAGTGGTTCAACTTTATGGGGTGGTCATGACGGCTGATAGCCTTAGAGGCTTACCTGCAGTGACGGTAATGGTAAAAGGAACTGGCAGAGGAACGCTGACCAATAACCAGGGTGTATTTTCAATAGTAGTCTTAAAAGGAGACCAGATTGAATTTTCATGCATAGGCTTTAAAGACAAAATAACCTTGATCCCAAAAAACCTTGAAGGAAATCAATACAGTATCATACAACTGATGATCAATGATACAGCCTACCTCCCAGCTGCCATTATCAAACCCAGGCCAAGCAGGGAACAGTTTGAGCGTGATTTTGTATCGACAGACGTGCCAGATGACAATATTGAAATTGCAAGAAGAAATACAGATATGGCAACCCGAAGGATGCTGATGCGAACACTACCTAGCGATGGAAGAGAAGCAGTCAATTTAAATCTTGCAAAAAGCGCACAGAAATATTATTACACAGGCCAAACCCCACCGATGAACATCTTCAATCCTTTTGCCTGGGGCGAATTTGTGAGATCATGGAAAAGAGGTGATTACAAAAAGAAGTAAATATGGCTGACCACCGAAAACCTGTAGTTGCTGTTTTTTGTGGTTCCAAAAGCGGAACAGATCCTCAATTTTTAACTGACGCAGCAACATTAGGAGCTTTACTGGCACAAAATGGATTTGATATTGTTTATGGTGGTGCATCAGTTGGGATGATGGGAGCACTTGCAAATAATGCAATTGCCAATGGAGGTAGAGTAACTGGTGTCATTCCTGAAGTTTTGGTTGCCTGGGAAAGACAACACAAAGGTTTGTCAGAATTGATTGTTACCAAAGACATGCACATCAGGAAAAAAACCATGTATGAAATGTGCAGTGCGGCAATCATTTTACCTGGGGGTTATGGTACGCTTGATGAGTTATTTGAAATGCTGACATGGAATCAACTGAGTATACACGATAAAAAAATATACATCCTTAACACAGCAGGATTTTACAACCATCTGATTCTACATATGGAATCTTTGGGAACCAAAGGATTTTTATATGAGCCCACATGGACTCGATTGATACATTTTGAAAAACCTGTTGAGCTTGTAGAGGCAATTCGAAAAGACCTGGGCGCTGTTTAATCAAATATCTTCCCAGCATTTAGAATGCGGTTTGGATCAAATACTTTTTTGATTTCCCGCATTAAGTTCATTCGGGTTTCATCAATTACAATATCGAGATAAGGCTTTTGGATTAATCCAACACCATGTTCGCCACTGATTGTACCACCCAATGATTTTACCACCTGAAAAAGTTCTCGTAAAATGGCTGTCATTTCAGGGTGTTCATGGCTATTGGGAATACTTTCTTTAAAAATACGGACATGCAAATTACCATCACCTGCATGGCCATAACAGACCACTTTAAAATCCAATTGATCACCCAATTGCTTTAAGCCTTTAATCAATGCAGGTAAAGCAGCACGCGGTACTACAGTATCTTCTTCGATTGTATAACCTTCAAGTTTTACATACTCAGCCACTTTTCTTCTCATGCTCCATAAGGCATCTTTTTGTTGAGTATCATCTGCAAAATAGATTTCACCGCAATCAAATTGTAACAACAATTCAGCAATTGCCTCCATCTCTAGTCTGAGCATTTCAAGATGATTGCCATCCACTTCAATAATCAAGTGTGCAGCAGTATCTTCTGTCAAGGGTATGGAAGTAGATGTCATATATTTACTTACAATCCTTAAAGCATCAATTTCTACAAGCTCTAAAGCTGATGGAACAAACCCAGCTTTAAAAATTGCACTGACTGCTTCACTGGCTTTTTC
>JBKCGF010000181.1:0-18292 GCA_046303455.1 Chitinophagaceae bacterium
ACCTGAAAGATATTCAAGACCACGAACGTTACTAACACCCAAAGAAGAAGTTTCTGGATCGAAATTTACATACTTAGGGAAGTTAGGCGCATTGTACCAAAGGTTTTGACCTGAAAGGGTGATTGACAATGATCCGAATGGAGACTTAGCCAATACTGATGAAGGCAATGAATAAGAAAGAGAAGCTTCTCTCAATCTGATCATAGTTGCATCATAAGTAATGATATCAGATACACCAAAGAAACCTGACAAGTTGTTGAAGTATGCAGCACTCGCACTGATTTGAACATCATTTGGAGTACCATCACGCTTAACACCTGGAAGGATCAAAGGAAGTGTACGATCAAAATCTGTATCAGCAGACAATCCACGACCAACAACTGTACCTGGAGTATACGCCAACATGTCACCACCTTGTGTATAATCCCACTGCATACGGAATGAAATTCCTTTGTAGCTCAAAGTACTGATACCAGTCAATTTGAAGTCTGGGTTTGGATCACCAACAATTCCCAATTGATTTGAAGAAACATAGTTACCGTTGTTGTCAACAATACGCTTACCAGTTGGTGTGGCGTTAACTTTAGTTGTACCAGTATCTCTCAAAGAATAAGAACCTTGAATTACACCCAAAGGATATCCGTCGATTGCAAACAAACCTTCGTTGGTGAAACCATCGATAACGATTTGCTTGATATCAGAAGGAAGAGAAACTTTGTTTCTGTTCTGGAAGTAGTTTACATCAACCTGCCAGTTCCAATCTTTGTTACGGATTACATTGTAACCCAATTGCAATTCAATACCCTTGTTACGCACAGAACCTGCGTTGATTGAAGTAACAGTAAATCCAGTTGAAGGATCCAATTCACGAGAAAGGATCTGATCTTTAGAGTTTCTGTTGTAGTAAGTGAAGTCAACATTCATTCTGTTGTTGAACAACTTACCTTCAAAACCAAACTCAATCTCTTGCAACAACTCTGGTCTCAAATTTGGATTTGGAAGACGGTTAGAGATGCTGTTTGAGTTGTAAATGTTTGAACCACGATCAACAAACTGATTTGTGTTGATGCTAAGAATTGGACGTGTGTTGTAAGGAGAACCAAAGTTCGCACTTGTTGAATAACCAGCACGCAATTTCAAGTAATTCAGGACATTGTTGTTCTGAAGTGACTCGATTGCAGAAGTTGGTATAAATGAAGCACTGAACGATGGATAGAAAATTGAACGGTTGCTCTTCTCCAAGTTTGAAGACCAGCTGTTTCTTCCACCTACAGTGAAGAACAAGTATTCTTTATAACTCAACAAACCTTGAGCAAAAGCACCCAAAGAAAGGAATCTTGATTTGAAGTCGATACGACCACCATCTTCTGTATTGTTATCATGAATAACGAAGTTGTCGTGATCGAAAAGACCATAAACAAGTTGTTGAGTAGAACGCTGACCAGTTTGCTCATATGAACGATCTTGAGAGTTCAAACCTGCGTCCACATTCAATCTCCAATCAGAATTCAAATCAGCTTGCCAGTTATAAAGCAATGAGTGGTCCCAAATCATATTGAAACCTGCAACTGTTCTGTGGAAGCCCAATTGGAAGTCGTTACCACCAACTACACCACCCTTGTTCTGAGAGTAATAGTTATAGTCACCATATTGGTCATAACCCACACGATACATGATGTTCATGTTCTTGGCGATGTCATATTTAACTGACATGTTACCGAAGATCCTGTTGATCTTTTGACCGGTAAATGAGTTCTTAACAGTCCAAATTGGGTGCTGTATATCGTTACTTGGACGATAGTATACTGAAGATTTATCCAAAGGATTCTCGTAAGGTAAACCAAACAAGTCAACAGCGATCGGCGTATAAAGAAGGTTACCGAATACTGAAGATGCTGAAGGGTTAGAACCGAAACCAGTCGCAGTTGGAGGCGCTTTGAAATCAGTGATTGCATAGTTGAAAGTACCGTTAACGGTCATCTTGTTGCTCAACTTTGCAGAACCACCTAGTCCAAAGGTATTCTTGATGAGGCGGTTACCTGGGGTAAAACCTTCATCATCCATATATGTATAGTTAGCATTGAAGCTAGAACCATTTCCACCAGCGCTAGAAACACCAACAGATGTGGTTCTGATCAAACCGGTATTGAAGAAGTTCTTTACGTTATCACGGATTGGCTTGAATGCAACCTTTTTACCCTGAAACTGAGGGAAGGCAGCAGCAAGAGCAGCTGTATTGTATGGGTGGTTTACTGAATCGTATGGACCAGGATCAGCCTTGAATTTTGCTCCCCAGTTACTGAAGAACGCAAAACCAACTGATTGGTCGAAACCACCACCATATGAATACTGATAGTCAGGAAGGTTGGCTACGTTGTTCTGGAACAAAGATTGTGAAAGGGTCACTTCCATTTTCTTATTTGTTCTCTTACTAGAACCATTCTTGGTAGTTACCATCACCACACCATTACGACCTAATTCACCGTAAAGTGTAGTTGCACTCAAACCTTTCAATACACTGATATTCTCAATGCTGTTTGGATCCAAGTCCAAGAAACGGCTTGATGTAGTGTTACCATAAACGAAGCTAGCCTGGTTGTTGGTAGACGCATCGAAAGGAACACCATCCACAATGAAAAGTGGAGTAGAGCTACCAGAGATGGTGTTTACACCACGGATAACGATGTTTGTACCAGAACCTGACATACCACTCGCGTTAAGAATGTCAACACCAGGAGCCTTACCATTCAAAAGACGTACAACGTCTCCATCAGGACGAAGCTCAAGTGCTTTCTTGTCTACAGAAGCAACTGCATAACCAAGCGCTTTTTTCTCCCTGCGGATACCCTGCGCCGTTACAACCACCTCTTGAAGACCAGCAGTAGATGACTTTAGCTGAATGTTTGATAAATTTGAACCGGAACGAACCCTCAATGGATCGTATCCAACGTAAGTAACCTCTAACATAGTGTTGAGGTCCTTAACAGAAAGCGAAAATGTACCATCAGCAGCAGTGGTAGTACCCGTTTGAGTACCCGCAACTTTGATAGATACACCCGACAAAGGAGAGCCATCGGCATCCGATACCTTCCCCTTGACTGCTGTTTGCGCAAATACCCCTGGTATCGCGAAAAGCAAACAGCACATGAACAGTGTAAGTTTTCTCATGCAGTTGATTTTTGTTATTAAAACGATAAATGTCCATTGCGAATATAACAATAAATTCACACTTATGAACAAATCGTTAAAAAAACCTCTTCTTTTGTTTAAGTTTTAGTAGTGATTTTTTAAGCAGAACAAGAACGAGCAATCAATAAATTAATATGGACCTAAACACATTTATATATATATGTTCTTGACTTCAACAGCTACGGTCCTTTTTAAAAAATAAATTACCAATCTATTGATTTTCAGTTACTTATATTTTTTCATCAACCTCTCATTTGACCTATATCAATCACCTAACTATTCAAAAAAGTTATCAACAGGTCTAAAAATTAATTTTGAAGTGTGGTTTCAATTTGTAATTTAGTGGGAGAATTTAATGGGTTAGTAAGTACTGAAGGGTCGGCTTTTGCCGGCCCTTTGGTTTTTGTGTCAGTTTCACGGTTAAAGGTTAACGGTCAACTGTTATCCAACATCGCAGAATGTGTTTAAAACAAACAATAACTGTTTTATCATCTTTACATTCATTCAAATCATTACTACTTTCACTCCATGAGCAAAATCAAAAAAGCATTTTTCTGCAAACAGTGTGGATATGAGTCGGCAAAATGGACAGGTAAATGTCCTGCTTGTCATGAATGGAATTCTTTCACAGAAGAAATCATTCACAAAGAACAACCTGCTTCAAAAGAAAGCTGGAAAGAAAATTCAAACAGCAACAACAAAAGTGTTGTACTGCACGAAGTAGTTGCAGAAGAAAAACAAAGGATCATCACAAAAGATGAAGAATTAAATCGTGTGCTTGGCGGAGGAATTGTTCTTGGAAGTTTAGTTCTTGTTGCTGGTGAACCTGGAATAGGAAAATCTACACTCTTCTTACAAGATGCGTTGATGTTGCATGATTTAAAAATTCTTTATGTGAGTGGAGAAGAAAGTGAACAGCAGATAAAGATGAGAGCGAATCGCATCAATATAAAACATGATGAATTTTACATACTGACTGAAACATCCACCCAGAGCGTGTTTCAAGAGATCAAAAAAATAAAACCTGATCTGGTGATTATTGATTCCATTCAAACGATTCAATCACCCTATATTGATTCTTCACCTGGTACCATCTCACAAATCAGAGAATGCACAGCAGAGTTTCAACGCTTTGCAAAAGAAACTCAAACACCTGTTTTTTTAATTGGACACATCACCAAAGAAGGAACAATTGCTGGTCCAAAATTATTAGAACACATGGTGGATACAGTATTACAATTTGAAGGTGATCAACATTATGCTTATCGCATTTTGAGAACGACAAAAAATAGATTTGGATCGACTGCCGAATTGGGTATATATGAAATGACTGGCACAGGTATGAAACCTGTCACCAATCCTTCAGATATTTTAATCAACCAAAAAGAAGAGCAACTTTCTGGCATTGCAATTGGTGCAACAATGGAAGGTCTTCGTCCTTTGTTGATTGAAGTACAAGCACTCGTTACACCATCGGTATATGGAACACCACAAAGAACAGCAAGTGGTTTTGATCTAAGAAGATTACAATTGCTTCTAGCAGTTTTAGAAAAAAGAGGCGGCTTTCATTTTGGCACAAAAGATGTTTTTGTCAATATTGCTGGTGGTTTAAAAATTGAAGATCCAGCAATTGATCTGGCGATGATTTTTGCTCTATTGAGCTCCTATGAAGACATCCCACTGTCACAAAAAATATGTTTTGCGGGTGAAATTGGACTCAGCGGGGAGATTCGGGCGGTTAATAGGGTTGATCAACGCATATCGGAAGCTGAAAAACTGGGATTTGAAAGCATTGTGATCAGTAAATACAATAGAAAATCTGAACCACACAAAGGTATCAAGACCATTTCAGTCGCGCTGATTGAGGAAGTTTACAGCAAAATCTTCAAATAACTAGAATTGGTGCTTGCCAATGCTTTTCATGCAATCACTCATCTTTTTTACCCGGCTTTGTGTGCAGGATGTAGGAAAAAAGAAACAGAGCCGGATGAATTGATGTGCATTTCTTGTTACAACACTCTACCCTACACAGGATTCGAAGCGATCAGAGATAACCCTGTAGAAAAGCTTTTTTGGGGAAGAACTCCTATCAGTTTTGCAAGCAGTAGTTTTTTCTATGTTGAAAGAACGCCAGTACAAAGATTGATTCATGAAGTAAAATACAAAGAGAATAAGAAATTAGGTGTGCTGTTGGGTGAAGAAATGGGTCGACTCCTAGCCCCTGCTTTCAAAGAATTTAAAATAGACAGCATGCTACCCATGCCCTTGCATCCCAAAAAACAAAAGAAAAGAGGATTCAATCAGGCTAGTCTTCTTTGTAAAGGCATCAGTAATACAACAGATTGTCATTTTGATGAAGGACTGCTCATCAGAAATACAAATACCAGTACCCAGACAAAAAAATCCAGGATCGAAAGATGGGAAAATGTACAGGATGTATTTACGGTTAGCCATCCTGAGCTATTAACTGGCAAACATGTAGTGCTGGTTGATGATGTTATTACGACGGGCGCTTCAACTGAAGCCTGTGCATCCATCTTACTGCACAACAAATGTGCATCGGTTTCTGTATGCAGTTTGGCATTTACATTATAAAAAGATAGCGCTCTTACAACTTTTTTAAACCTGATTCGTTAGTTTAGATGTACTTAAAACATAATCCATATGATCAGGTTAATCATTATCGCTTTTGCTTTTTTCGCAGCAGGTCCAGCTACAATCTACAAATTCAAAGTACCGTCTATTGATGGTGAAACCATAGATTTCTCAAAATACAAAGGGAAGAAAATTCTGATTGTCAACACCGCGTCCAAATGTGGCTATACCCCTCAGTATGCGGAATTGGAAAAACTACACAAGATGTATAAAAACAAGCTGGTGATTGTTGGATTCCCTGCCAATAATTTTGGAGGACAAGAACCAGGATCGAATGCAGAAATCAATGATTTCTGTCAAAAAAATTATGGTGTTAGTTTTACCATGGCTGAAAAAGTATCAGTTAAAGGAGAAGATATTCATCCTCTTTTTAAATGGCTGACCCAAAAATCTGAAAATGGTGTAATGGACGCTGAAATCAAATGGAACTTCACCAAGTTTTTACTGGATGAAAATGGAAAACTAGTTGCTGTTTATCCAAGTAAGGTGAATCCAATGAGTGAAGAAATTACTCAGCACCTACAATAACCACATCTGCTTCTTGTTGAGTATCTTTACGCATGCTTTTTTCAGAAGTCCCTGGTCAGCTTAGCGTAAAAGAAAAACTAATTGGATTGGTCGGCAATAACCGACTCAGCCATGCTCTATTGTTCCTTGGAAAAGAAGGCAGTGGTGCACTTCAACTTGCTCTTGCGTTTTCCCAATATATTCTTTGTGAAAAAAACAATTTAAAAAACAGCTCTGCTGCTGATCAATTGTTTGGCAATGAAAGTATCGACACTAAAGATTTAAATGATGCATGCGGTGTATGCCCGTCTTGTAAGAAAGCAGCAGCTTTAATGCATCCTGATATTCATTATTCCTTTCCTACTATAACTAAAACCGGAGTTGACAAACCTGTCTGCAATGATTTTATAACAGAATGGAGAAGTTTTATTGCAGAAACTCCTTTTGGTAATGCATACGACTGGCTGCAATGCTTGGGTGCCGAAAACAAACAAGGCAACATAACCGCACATGAATGTGAAGACATCATCAGAAAACTGAATCTCAAGAGTTTTGAAAGTGGTTATAAAATTTTAATTCAATGGTTGCCTGAATACCTGGGAACTGCTGGAAATAAATTATTAAAACTGGTTGAAGAACCTCCTGAAAAAACTTTATTCATCTTTGTAGCAGAGGATGAATCTAAAATTCTACCTACTATACTTTCAAGAACTCAACTGATTAAAATAAATCAGCTTGAAGCCAGTGATATTGCTTCTTGGCTTGTATCTGCACAAGGAGTTCCACGTGATAAAGCCAGCACACTTGCCCCTATTGCGCAAGGTAATCTGAGAGAAGCTTTTCAGCTTTTGCACCATGGTGATGAGGATTGGCAAGCTTTGTTAAGAGAGTGGCTGAACGCTATTTTAAAAAACGGTCCAGCATCTCAAGTAAAATGGGTAGAAGACATCAGTAAGCTGGGAAGAGAAAAGCAAAAACAATTTCTAAGTTATTTTATTCATCTCTTATCGATTTCAGTACACATTGCCAACACTACAAATCCACCTTCTGTTGCGGAAGAGGAGTTGGATTTTGCCATGCGTTTGCTCAAGTTAATTTCAACCGAACAGATTGAAGCTTTGGTAGATGAATTGAATCAATCATCTTACCATATTGAGCGAAATGCGAATCCAAAAATCCTCTTCATGGCCCTTACAATCAAAATATATCATATCATAAGGGATAAATCAGTAATTTTGATACACTGATAATTAAGGAAATGGGATGTAGTTCTTGCGGAACAAAAGACGGAAAACCAAGTGGATGCAAAAGCAATGGCGGTTGCAGTACAGGCGGTTGCAATAGACTTAACGTACACGATTGGCTGGCAAACCTGCCATTCTCAGACCCTGCTGTGTCTTGCAGGATTGTAGAAGTCACTTTCAATAACGGAAGCAGAAAAGAATATTTTAAAAACACTACCCTTCAATATTTTAATAAAGGTGAAGTAGTGAGTGTTGAAGGTGTTGGTGGTTTCGACGTAGGTACAGTCAATCTGAGCGGAGAACTTGTCCGCTTGCAATTAAAGAAAAAGAGAATTGCTGAAGACAGTGCCGATATAAAGAAAATTTTAAGAAGAGCCACAGAAGTCGATATACAAAAGTGGGAAGAAAATAAAGCCCGTGAGAAAGAGGCCCTTGCCAGATCACGTGCAATTGCCAAGCAGCTGAACCTTGTGATGAAGATCTGTGAAGTGGAGTTTCAGGCTGATGGAAGAAAAGCAACCTTCTTTTATACTGCAGAAGACCGTGTAGATTTTCGTGAATTGATCAAAATCTACGCAGGTGAATTCAAGGTAAAAGTGGAAATGAAGCAGATAGGTGCTAGACAAGAAGCCGCAAAAGTTGGTGGTATTGGCAGTTGCGGAAGAGAACTTTGTTGCAGTAGCTGGTTAAATGAATTCAAGAGTGTAACGACCGCAATGGCACGTTATCAAAATCTAAGTATCAACCAGACCAAACTAAGTGGCCAGTGCGGCAGATTAAAATGTTGCCTCAATTATGAGCTAGATACTTACCTGGATGCACTGCAACATTTCCCTGAGCATGCAGATGTTTTAGAAACAGCTAAAGGAAGAGCACAGCTCATCAAAAAAGATATTTTCAAAAATCTGATGTGGTATACCTTGCCCGACAGCAACAAACAATATCCATTGGATATAGAGACTGTCCGCAAGATTAAATCAATGAACGAAAAAGGCATCAGGCCTGAAGAATTAGAAACCGCAGAAGTCACAGGCGGAACTAAAGTAAAAGAAGTTGAACCGCAGTTTGTAGATGTAGTGGGTCAGATCAGCTTGCGTTCACTGGAAAGAAATGCGCAGAAGAGGAAGAGTAAAGGGAATAGGGAGCAGGGACAAGGGAGAAGGGAACAGGGAGAAGGGAATAGGGAGCAGGGAACAGGGAATAGGGAAAAGGGAATAGGGAATAGGGAGCAAGGACCAAGAAATACTCAACCTGCAAGCAGACAAACGGGAGATGCGCCAAAGCCAAGACCACAAATAGACAAAGGTTCTTCAGCACAGCAACCAAGAAGCAAGCCCACTATTCAAATCAAGAAAGGCGATCAAAACTAGCAACTGCTAGTGGTACATGAGGTAGCAAACCAACCAAACCATCGGTGCTGCAAAAAGAATTGAATCAAATCGATCCAAAAATCCCCCATGCCCGGGCATAAAACTTCCACTGTCTTTTACACCAGCTAAACGCTTGAGTCTGCTTTCTGCCAAATCACCTAAAGTGCCTGCAGTTGCTGCTACCAAAGCAATAATAAAGACCTCATAATTGGCATTCCAAATAAAATAGGATGCCACTGAAATGATGCCAGCACTTAATACAATACCGCCTAATGTACCTTCCCATGTTTTTTTAGGCGACCAACTAGACAGTGGTGTTTTTCCAATAAATGAACCTACTACATAAGCCATGGTGTCATTGATCCAGATGCCAAAAACCAATAGCATCGCAACCAACTTTCCACTGAACCCACCTAAAGCCTGAGAAAAAATACTAATTCCGTCATGCGACCAAATCCAACCAGAACGAAGGTTGATCAACAAAGCCAATGAAATAGACAGGTAAACAATACCTCCCATTAACCTCGCAAGTTGTTTCCACCTGAAATTTTTATCAAGAATGAATAACAAAGGTAAAATATAAGAACCTGCACTTACTATCCATTCACCAGCTCGACTTATATTAAATCCTCCAATAACCAATTGATCTGATACTGCCATCAACATCCAACCCCATCCATAAATTGGAAAATAGAATTGTTGCGCCACAGTCTGATTACTGTACGATGGATCAATCAAAACAGAAAGTTTCTGGTATTCATGCCAACAACCAAAATGAACAACTGAAAAAAGAATAAAAAAACTCCATTCATTCCACAACAAACCAGTTAACATCACTGCAACATAGATCAATGCAGTCTTTGCTCTTGTTGCAAAAACTTTTTTATCGAGTGCCATCTGTTAAATGCTTTTGAAACTTTTGATAAATGAAAACAAAAACAGCAAGAGCTATCACACCCCACCAAATTGGGAATTTGTCACCAACGCCATCTTCAAGAGATTGGCCTGTTGTTCTCAAGTAATAAACTTCTCCAACTCCAATTGCATTGTTGATGAAGTGTGCGATAATTGGCATCCACAAGTTGCGTGTTTGTGCATATAACAACCCTAACACAATGCTCAGGGTTAAGCGTGTAAGAAATCCATAAAACGAAAAATGTATGGCACTGAACAAGAGTGATGTTACTATTATTGCAACCCAAAAATTTCCAGTTGACCTGTGCATCATATTTTGAAAACCACCTCTGAAAAATACTTCTTCAACTATGGCAGGAACCAAAGCCATTACAACTAAAGCAATCATCAAATCACCCCATCCCTTCATTTGTGACATTACTTCAATTTGCTTCATGTAATCCTCTTCCATCGACTTAAAATACAATTCCATCTGTGGAGTCAATGGTATCAATTCAATTAAAGTAGCCATCGACCCACCGATTACAATAGTCAAAAGCATCAACAGAATAACTACCAAATAAGCAATGGGTGATGATGCTGTTTTCAGTCCAATATAGTCAAGCGGCTGCTTGCTCATCATTCTGGCTACAATTATAGTCGGCAAGAAAAAAATACAAACAGAGAGAACTGTCTGACTCACCCTTACTGGATTGGCAAATTGGGGATCAGTCATCGACAATTGCATCTGAGCCATGTCTTGCCCTGTCATCAACTGCCAAATACTTATTGATAAAAATCCTCCAATAACAAATCCAACACCCATTAGCCCTATCAAAATAAACAAGCCCGACTTCTCATTCAAACCTAACTTACTTTGTTGTTGCTGTTCCATATTTCTTCTTTGTAACTTTGCACGAATAGCATGATAAAGATAGGCAACATAAATTTACCCGACTTCCCCATCCTCCTGGCGCCAATGGAAGATGTGAGCGACCCCCCATTTCGTGCAGTGTGCAAGAAAAATGGGGCTGATTTGATGTATACTGAATTTATCAGCACGGAAGGATTGATCAGGGATGCACTAAAAAGCCGACAAAAACTAGACATATTCGATGATGAGCGCCCTGTTGGAATTCAAATTTTTGGTGGTGATGAAGAAGCCATGGCCATCAGTGCTGGTATTGTAGAAACTGTTAACCCAGATTTGCTCGATATCAATTTCGGTTGCCCAGTAAAAAAAGTGGTATGCAAAGGTGCTGGAGCTGCAGTTTTAAAAGACATTGATTTGATGGTCCGTCTTACAAAAGCCGTCATCAGATCAACTACCATTCCTGTGACTGTAAAAACGCGACTCGGCTGGGATTTTGATAGTATCAATATTGTAGAAGTAGCAGAACGCTTGCAAGATATTGGTGTACAAGCATTGTCCATTCATGGCAGAACCAGAAGTCAGCTTTATAAAGGAGAAGCCGATTGGAGCTGGATTGCAAAAGTGAAAAACAATCCAAGAATGCATATTCCCATATTTGGAAATGGAGATGTAGACTCCCCAGAAAAAGCATTGGAATACAAAAACAGATATGGTGTTGATGGAATCATGATTGGAAGAGCAGCGATTGGTTATCCCTGGTTTTTCAGAGAGGTAAAACATTTTTTTGCAACAGGAGAACATCTGGCGCCTCCTACTTTTGAAGAGCGACTTGAAGTAATCAGGCAACATCTTCATGCCTCGATAAAATGGAAAGGACCAAAATTGGGCATCTTTGAAATGAGAAGGCATTATGCCAATTATCTTAAAGGTATTCCCAACATAAAACCATTAAGAACGCAGCTTGTCACTTTAAATAATGTTGAAGAAATTGAAGAAGCCCTGTCCTGCTTTGTAGTAGAATAAATATAGATTGTGCAGCTTGTCTGAATCACTTAATCCATAGAAATGAACTTTGAAACAATTGACTCCCCTGCTCTGCTTGTGTATCCATCCTTGGTGCGAAACAACATTGCAGAGATGATAAAAATGGCAGGTAGTGTAGATCTACTTCGTCCACATATCAAAACACATAAAACGGCAGAAGGCATCAGGATGATGCAGGAGCAAGGCATTCACAAATTCAAATGCGCCACTATCGCAGAAGCGGAACTATTGGCCATCAATAATGCCAAGGATGTTTTACTGGCACATCAGCCAGTGGGTATGAAAATCGAGCGTTTGATTGAGTTGATAAAGACCTATCCTGCTACCCTATTCTCTACAATTACAGATGATTCGCAACAAGCAGAACGAATTAATGCGAAGTTCAATGAAGCGGGAATAACACTGAATACATATATCGATCTTAATGTGGGTATGAATAGAACAGGTATTATACCTGGTGAATCTGCGTTTGAATTGTATGAATTTATTCAATCTGCTACTCATTTAAATTTCAGTGGCTTGCATGTCTATGATGGTCAGCACAGACAAGCCAATCCCATTGAAAGAGAACAAGCTTGTGAGCTTGCTTTTCAAAAAGTATATACCTGGATAGAAAAGCTTGAGCAAAAAGGGTATGCGCGACCATTGATCATTGCAGGAGGGTCACCAAGTTTTTCAATTCATGCAAAAAAAACAGATCGGGAATGTAGTCCTGGTACCAACATATTCTGGGACCATGGTTATGCAACAATTTGTCCGGAACAGCAGTTCACACCTGCCTTACATTTCCTCACAAGAGTAATTTCTAAACCAAGCGACAAAAGAATATGTCTCGATCTTGGACACAAGGCAGTCGCGTCTGAAAATGAAATTACAAAGCGAGTTTATTTCCCATCCAATACAGACCTGGTGCCAGTTGGACAAAGCGAAGAGCATTTGGTGATGGAAACTGAACAACCTGAAAAGTATAATGTAGGCGATATCTTAATTGGCATACCTTATCATGTTTGTCCAACCGTTGCCCTGCATGAATCACTCATCGCTATTGACAATGATCATATCATTGGAGAATGGCATGTAGCTGCAAGAAAAAGAAAGATCAATATTTGATGCCATACAGATTACTTAACTTTACAACTTAACCCCTAACAATGACCATACATAAAGAAGGATATAAAACGATTTTAATAACCGGTGGCGGTGTTTTCATTTTGATCATGCTTTCACTGCAATACATCAACCCATCATTGCCACTTGTTCATAATATTCTTTCAATTGTATTGGTAGCTTTTTGGTTATTTATTGTTTCTTTCTTCAGGATTCCGAGTAGAAATTACACTTGCGATGAGAATGCGATAGTATCCCCTGCCGATGGAAAGGTTGTAGTGATAGAAGAAACCTTTGATACTGAGTATTTCAATGAAAAAAGACTCCAGATTTCGGTTTTTATGAGTCCCGCTAATGTGCATGTGAACAGGTATCCATTTTCAGGGAAAGTGCTTTATAGCAAGTATCACAAAGGAAAATACCTGGTGGCTTGGGATCCAAAATCATCGACTGAAAATGAGAGACACAGTATTGTACTGGAGAATACTAAAGCGACTGTTCTCGTGAAGCAGATTGCTGGTGCATTGGCCAAAAGAATTGTGAATTATGCAAAAGTAGATGAGGCCGTTTCTCAAAATGAAGAACTTGGATTCATCAAATTTGGCAGCAGGGTAGATTTACTGTTACCTGTTGGAACAAAAGTCAATGTAAAAATTGGCGATCAAGTTAAAAACGGTATTTCCGTTTTGGCAACTTTTTCTTGATTATAAAATTTCTTTCAGTACAGCTAAGTTTTCAATTACAAAAGTGGGAACAACCTTGCCATCGTGCGGCTTCGCAGGATTGAAATACACTGTATCCATTCCCATATTTTTAGCCCCCAGGATATCAACCTCCAATGTATCACCTATCATTACACATTGATTAGCAGTCGACTTTGTTAGATTTAATGCATATTCAAATATCGCTGCATGTGGCTTCATGATACCCGCCTGTTCAGAGGTGATGACATGCGTAAAAAAGCGATCAATCCCACTGTTCTTTATTTTCTGGTGTTGTGTTATTTCAAAGCCATTGGTTATCAGGTGCATGGGATAACCTTTGCCTTGTAAATATTCCAGCACATCTATACAATTGGCAAAGAGATTGGTCTTGGTAGGCAAAATTTCCAAATAACGTTCACTCATCAGTTTTGCCAAAGCTTCATCGGTGATTTTATAATCAACCAGTGTGCGCCACATCCTTTTCCACCTCAATTCTTCCCTGTTGATATACCCCTTTCGGAATCTATCCCAGTAAATTTCATTGTGGTGATGGTAGGTTGTATGAAAATGATGAAAATCAGCTGTAGCGCTTTCATTGAGTTTCAACTCATGGAAAAGATCTAAAAGTGTGGCCTCAGAATTGGTGTCAAAATCCCAAATCGTATGATCTAAATCAAAAAAAAGCTGATCGTATTTATTCTGTTTCATGCTTTGCAAAGCTAAGCAAGGAAGAGTTCTTAACTTCGAAAAAAATTACTCCATGAAAGTAGTCATCACCGGTGCGTCACAAGGATTAGGGAAATGCATGGCAGAGCATTTTGCAAAGGACGGACACGACTTGTTTTTGTGTTCCAGGAACATGGACAAATTGCAGCATTGGCAATCAAAACTGATGACTGATTATGGTGTACAAATTACCAGTTTCAATGTTGATTTATCAACAGAGACAGAAGTAAAACGTTTTGCTGAACAGGTTTTGAAAGCGACTGACCATGTAGATATCCTCATCAACAATGCTGGAACATATGAACCAGGAAGTACGTATAATGAGCCGGATGGGCAATTAAAAAAAGTAATGGACTTGAATCTTTTTTCAGCATATCACCTAACCCGTGCTTTACTGCCTGGTATGATAGAAAGAAAAAAGGGACATATCTTTAACATGTGTTCTATTGCGGCATTAAAGGCCTATGATAATGGTGGGGCCTATAGCATAAGCAAGTGGGCGCTTACTGGTTTTACAAAGAATTTAAGAGAAGAGATGAAACCTCATAACATAAAGGTCAGCATGATTCATCCTGGGGCAACCTATACCCCATCATGGGAACAGTCGGGCATAGATCCAAAGCGATTCATGACTCCTGACGATGTTGCACAAATGGTACTAACTTCTTGCAAATTATCTGATCAGGCATGCGTGGAAGAAATCATCATACGACCGCAGCTGGGAGACATCATTTAGTATTATTCTTCATTAAACTTGTATCCTACGCCCCTAACAGAATGAAAATGTTTGGGCTCACGAGGATCGGGCTCGAAGTATTTCCTAAAACTGAGAATGAAATTGTCGATTGTCCTGGTTGTTGGAAAAACCTGATATCCCCAAACAGACTGTAGAATTTTTTCTCTTGATACTACTTCGTTTTTGTATTCTATCAGAAGCTTTAACAACATCACTTCTTTCTTACTTAGACTTAAGTTCTCACCACGGGAGTTGACAGCTGTTTGTGCTTTAAAATCAATTGTATTTCCTCCAAAAGCAAATTGATCTCCAATAGTAGAACTTACTTGCAACTTCCTGTTCTTTTCAATAAGCTTATCTACCCTCAACAACAATTCCTCAAGATTGAAAGGTTTTGTAAGATAGTCATCCGCCCCTCGCTTGAGTCCGGTTACTCTATCTGCACTACCAGATCTTGCACTGAGCATTAAAATAGGTGTCTCAATGTTTTGCAGACGAATACTTTCGCATACATCGAAGCCATCAATTTCAGGCAACATGACATCCAAAATAATCAGATCAAAATACCCTTCCTCTACTTTTTTCAATGCGATAGCACCATTTTCAGCACAAGTAATATCATACCCTTCAAGTTCAAGGTTGAGTTTTAGTGCCTCTTGCAGATTTTCTTCATCTTCTACAATTAAAATAGCAGCTTTGGATTCCCCCATTAGGATTCGTGTTTTGGTAATATAATTTTAAAAATACAGCCTTGCGGTTGATTATCAGTTAATATGAGTTGTCCTTTATGGTCTTCAATGATTTTTGTACTGAGGTAAAGTCCGAGTCCCGTCCCCTTGGTTTTTCTAATCTGCTCATCTTCCAATCGGTAAAATTTTTCAAAGACTTTAGACTTATCCTTGTCGCCTATCCCAACTCCAAAATCAGCAACAGCAATTGTTACTTCACCATTGTCATCATTGAGCGTAACCTTTATTGGGCTGGTATTTGGAGTATACTTAATAGCATTTTCAATAAGGTTGTTCAAAACCAGACGAATGAGGAATTCCTCACCAAAACATTCAACATCCTCAGGCACTTCAATTTCAAATTTTCTTGCGGGATATCTTTTTGCGAAAGACCCAACCGCCATCATTGTCATATTTGAGCAATTGAAATCCTGCTTATTGGATTGGTATCCGCCAGATTCCATTTGAGAACTCAACAGAATATTGTTGCAGAGCATATCCAACCGCTCTGTCTCATTGATGGCGTCCCCCAGCAATTTTTGCTGTTTTTCCTCGCTCAGCTGGTGTCTTTTCATGGTCTCTAGGCTGAGTTTGGTTACGGCTATTGGAGTTTTGAGTTCATGGGTTACAGCCAGCATAAAATTCTTTTGCTGAAGATGATACCGGATTTGTCTTCTTACAGCACCATAAACAAAGATGGCACCAAAGACCGTGAAAATCAGAAAGGTCATTCCTTCTCCTATAAACTGTTTGGCATTCCTACTGTGAGCATCTTGTGCTTCATCTAATGAAATTTCACCGCCATACCCTTTTTGAATTTGCTCTTGTTGATAAGCCAGCATCTGATCATTTTGCTGGTCGAGTTCATAGTACCACCATCCCAGTGCTGCGATCAAATAAACCAATAGCAACCAGTATACATAAATGATCATTTTAAGCGGTATACGGTCGAATAAGTTTTTCATCTCAATTGACTTTTTCAATCCTGAGACCAACATTATATACATGGTCTACCGGCTCTACCCTCATGTCATGCCCAATACTGATGGCGTACTGTCCGGTCTTACTAAACTTGACCGGCTCCCGGTACAACAAAACACGGTGATCAAAGATATCATCCATTCCAGATCCTAGCCATTTGTTTTGGGTAGCCAATGGGATATCAAATCTGTCTTTTCTCTCAACACTATCCCCGGGCAACTTACTATTAAGTTTGATCCAGACATTGTTAAACTCGTAGGCATCTCCATGTCTGATTAAAAAATAGACCTGATATCTGGAAACTGTATCTTTTACTTCAAAAACAAATTCTGGCTGCTGGTTGGCGGACCAGGCATTGCCTTTCATAAAATATACTTTTTCATACAGACCCGTATCACTGCATGCAGAAAAAAATAAAGCAAGTATAATGATCTGGAATGATCTGATGAGCATAAGGCAAAGTTATGCATCATTTAGTTACATGAATCAAAACAAATGGATCAAAGAATATTCAATACCTGCTCTTTGGCCTTTTCAAGTTCATCCTTCATCTCAACTACAGCTTTTTGAATAGTAGCATCATATGCTTTTGAACCTGTTGTATTGATTTCTCTTCCAATCTCCTGTAAGAGGAAAGAGAGTTTTCTACCTTTTGATATCTCTTCTTCTTGAAGGAGAGTTCTAAAATAATTACAATGATTGGTGAGTCTTACCTGCTCTTCAGTCAGGTCGATTTTTTCTATATAATAGATAAGTTCCTGTTCAAACCTATTCATATCGACATTCTCTTTTCCCACCTGCTCATCCAAAAGCTTCAAAATGGACTCGCGGATTTTAACTTTGCGAGCAGGATCAAGTTCCAGTACTTTTTGCTGACTCTTTTCAATATTTGAGATCCTCCCCAGAAGTTCCTGTTCCAAAACAGCGCCTTCATCCATTCTGTGTTTATTGATCATGGTAATGGCATCTTGCAGTGCTGCTTTAAAAACATCCCATTCCGTTTCAGCAACTACATCAGTTGAGTTGGCAACTACCTCAGGTAGGCGAAGAATTGAAGAGAGCAACTGACTATCATCTGCATTCAACTGATCAGCCAATGTCTTTAATTGTTGGTAATAAGATGCAGCAAGATCAAGATTGATGGACGAAGGCTTTGAAGCTCCGTTCTGTTTGATGGAAACTGTACACTCAACACTACCTCTGATTAATTTCTCTGCAAGCAGGCTTCTGATCTCGAATTCATAAGGCTTTAACTGCACAGGCAATTTTAATAAAAGTTCAAATTGCTTGCCATTCAGCGATCGAATTTCAATGATAAAATTCTTCTCATTAATGGTGCGCTCAGACCTTCCATAACCTGTCATCGATCTTAACATAAATAAAATTTAGTGCAATGTAAGTATAAAAAAACCGCGTCCGGTTGAAACCGGACGCTGATATATAGATGGGTTAATAAGTACCGGGAATAAATTCCCTTCACAATATTATAAATATATTTTATCAACAGAAAATATTTTATCTATTATTTTATTC
>JBKCGF010000182.1:0-2482 GCA_046303455.1 Chitinophagaceae bacterium
AATGCGGCTATGATTGCAATTACCGGATATTATAAATTTCTTGAACATCAGTTTAGTCCACTTACTGCTTCTGCATCAGCAAGAGCAACCTGGTGATATTCATCTATGGCAAATACCTATTTTAAATTCAAGACATTCACCATCGAACAAAAAAACTGTGCGATGAAAGTCACCACAGACGCTTGTCTATTTGGTGCCTGGATTGCTAAACATTTACCTAGTTCTCATCTCGTAATGGACATAGGCGGTGGAACAGGTTTACTTAGTCTGATGGTTGCACAAAAGAACAACAGTAAGATTACCTCTGTAGAAATTGAAGCTGAGTGCTATCAACAATTGCAAGAGAACATCCAACATTCTCCTTACGCTGAAAAAGTAAATGCTATACACGCTGATATTTTAAATTTCTCAACTGATTTGGTATTTGACGCAATTCTGTCTAACCCGCCTTTTTTTGAGCAACAACTGAAATCTGATAAGCAAAGTATCAACCAAGCCCGTCACGATGAAAGTCTTTTGCTTGAAGATTTGTTTAAAAAGTCGAATGCCTTACTGAATAGCAATGGTTCGTTTTTTGTACTTCTACCCTTTTACAGAAACGAAGAGTGCCTGATGCTTGCAAATAAAAATGGATTTTTTCCTACTCGCATTTGTGCAGTTAAACAAAGACCTAACCACAAACCATTCAGGACGATGTATTGGTTTGAGAAAAAACAACAAAGCTGTACAGAAGAATCGCTGACCATCAGCAATAGCAATGGAAGTTATACAGAGGACTTTAGTGAATTGCTAAAGGACTACTATCTCAACTTGTAATTATCTTGATTAACGGTTTCTACCCCATCCCAACCAATCGTTGGCGTTGGCATAGATCATCAATCCAAAAAGAAGCACCATACCCACAATTTGTGCATACTCCAGGAACTTCTCATTTGGTTTTCTTCCCGTTACCATTTCAATCAGCGTAAAGAGCACATGACCACCATCCAATGCAGGAATTGGAAGTAAGTTCATGAATGCAAGTACTATTGAAAAGAAAGCAGTAATGTTCCAGAAAGCTTCCCAGTTCCACTCAGATTTTGGAAAAATAGAACCCATCGATTTAAATCCACCCAAGCCTTTATATGCCCCCGTAGAAGGATTCAATATTTTTTTGAACTGCGCAATATAGAAACCAAGTTTTTCCATTGCTTTACTTACACCAGCAGGGAAAGCTGCAAAAAAGCTGTACTTCTTTGTTTCAAATTGATACAATCCTTCCTCTTGCATTTCATACATACTTGGTACTGCTTGAAAAAAACCAATTGAAGTATCAGCACCAATAACAGTATTGATTACCAAAGGAGAACCGTTTCGTAAAACATGAATAGCAACACTGTCACCAGCTTTGTTGAGAATAGCAGGTTTCACCTGATCAAAGAATGCTATTGAAACAGAATCAATACCCACAATTTTGTCTTTTGTTTGGAGTCCGTCTTTTGCTGCAGCATGATCTGCAGACACTTCACCTACAATACAAGGTACACGAGGCATAAGAAGAACTGTTCGTTTTCCTTTTTCAACTATTTTTTCAATAAAGTTAACCGGAATAGTCAGTTCTTGTTTCTCGCCCTCTCTTTCAATGGTCATGGTTTCACCCAAGAGCATAGCTGCATTAAGATCTTCAAAATATTTTACAGGCTCATTGTTAACTGCAACAATTTTATCACCAGTTTTCAATCCTACTTCATTCACAACAGTATCAACAATCCATACACCTTGCTTGAGACTTTCATTTGGCAATTTTGTTTCACCCCAAGTAAAAAGAATCATTGCGTAGATAAAGAAAGCAAGCAAAATGTTTACTGTAACACCTCCAATCATTATGATTAGCCTTTGCCAGGCTGGCTTGCTTCTGAATTCCCAGGACTGCGCAGGTTGCTTGAGCTGTTCTTTGTCCATGCTCTCGTCAATCATACCAGCAATCTTTACATAACCACCCAAAGGCAGCCATCCAATCCCATAAATGGTATCTCCTACTTTCTTTTTGGCAATAGAAAACCAAGGATCAAAAAACAAATAAAATTTCTCAACTCTGCAACCAAAAATTTTAGCAGGTATAAAATGTCCGAGTTCATGTAAAATAACCAGAATTGACAAAGACAAAATCAATTGTCCCGCTTGCAATCCAACAGCATTCCAATTGATATCCAACAACACTTGTGCGTTCATGTTTGTATTTTATAGGTTGATCAACGAAGCAGCAAAATTTCTTGCTTCTCCATCGCTTTCAAAATATTCTTCCAATGTAGGGTTTTCAATAAAAGGCATATTGGCCATGGTTCTTTCAATAACTTCAGTCATGTCGAGAAAGCCTAACCTGTTTTTTAAAAATCCATAAACTGCCAATTCATTTGCAGCATTTAATACGCATGGCATATTTCCACCTTGGTGTAAAGCAGTTATTGCCAAACCAAGATTTCTGAATGTCTTAATATCAGGT
>JBKCGF010000183.1:0-5150 GCA_046303455.1 Chitinophagaceae bacterium
TCCTGGTAACAAAGATGTGTCTTACTATTATCCAACTCAATCTCTTGTTACAGCACCTGAAATTATCTTTTTCTGGGTGGCAAGAATGATTATGGCAGGTTATGAGTACATGGGTAAGAAACCTTTTTCTGATGTTTACTTCACAGGTATTGTTCGTGATACACAAGGAAGAAAAATGAGTAAGCAATTAGGCAATTCTCCTGATTTGCTTGAAATGATTGATGATATAGGTGCTGATGCTGTTCGATTTGGCATTTTGATTGCATCTCCAGCGGGTAATGATTTACTATGGGATAAGGCTTCAAATGAGCAAGGAAGAAATTTCATCAACAAAATATGGAATGCACTCAAGTTGATTCAACTCTGGAAAGAAAAAGCCAAGTCGAATCTTTCTACTGATGAAGTAAGCCTTTCAACTGATTGGCCTCACCAATGGTTTGATGCCAGACTTCGTGCGGCATCAACAGAAATCGATCAGTTAATGTCTCAATACAAACTTAGTGAAGCATTGAAGACATTGTATTCGCTGATATGGGATGATTTTTGTAGCTGGTATCTGGAATGGGTAAAACCTGGTTTTGAAAAACCAATGGATCAAAAGCATTTGGATAGAGTATTAAACAATTTTGAATTGTTACTTGAAAGATTACATCCATTCATGCCATTTGTGACTGAAGAAATTTATCATTTGTTGAGAGATCAGCAAACTGTCGATTTGTGTGTAAGACAACTTGATCAAAACCTGCAAACACAAGCGTCAGATCCACAAACATTAAAAGAGGGAGAGGTGTTGAAGTCTGCTATTACAGCCATAAGAGATGCTCGTGTAAAAGCACAGATAAAAAATAAAGATGCAGTAACGCTTTATTGTACATCACAAGAACAAAATGAATGGAAAACCATTCAGCCTTTGCTGTCAAAGCAAGTTAATGCATCAGCATTTTCTTTCACCAACGAAGCCATACCCAATACCATTCAATTGGTCATTGGAAGTGCTAAATTGTATATAGAGACTGAACAGGTTATTGATACATCGGCGCAACGCAAATCGCTTGAAGATGAGTTGACATATTATCAGGGATTTTTAGCATCCGTGGAGAAGAAACTTTCGAATGAAAAATTTGTCCAGAATGCTAAGCCTGAAGTGGTTGACATGGAGAAGAAAAAGCAGCATGACGCACAACAAAAAATTGCCATGCTTCAGGATAGTCTAGCCAATCTGGGATAGTGCTTCATGCTGTTTATTTTCTTAAATTGTAGAAAATTGAAGCACATGAAATCTTTCATATTCCTGTCAGTATTGTCTTTTTGTTTTATACAGTTAAATGCACAGGATCCTGCTGTCATTGTCAAAAAGCTCGATGATGAAAAAGTGAAATACTTTCAAATGGCTGAGACCATTTGGAAATGGGCAGAACCAGGATACTTGGAAAGTAAGACGACAGCGTTGCTTCAAGAAAATTTAAAGAAAGAAGGGTTTAGCATTGAAACCGGAATTGCTGATATCCCTACTGCATTTGTAGCTACTTATGGTTCAGGAAAACCTGTAATTGGTATTCTTGCAGAAATGGATGCATTGCCTGGTTTGTCTCAACAACCCACTCCAGAAAGAAATGCATTGGAAGAGAATGGATATGGGCATGGTTGTGGGCATAACCTTTTTGGTGCCGGATCATTAGCTGCGGCAGTCGCGGTTAAAAACTGGATGGAAGCCAATAAAATCAAGGGTACTATAAAGTTATATGGAACACCAGCAGAGGAAGGTGCAGGTGGTGGAAAAACCTATTTAGTTAGAGCAGGTGTTTTTAATGATGTTGATGCAGTACTGCATTGGCATCCGGGAGATGACAACAATGCCAGTCCCTCTTCAACATTGGCCTATAAGGTTGCCAACTTCAGGTTCAAAGGTATTGCTGCACATGCTGCCGCTGCACCGGATAAAGGACGTTCTGCTTTGGATGGTGTGGAAGCCATGAATTTCATGGTGAATTTGATGCGTGAGCATGTGTCTCAAGAAACCAGGATTCATTATGTAATCAAAAAAGGAGGAGTGACTTCTAATATTGTTCCTGATTTTGCTGAGGTTGAATTTACAATCAGACATCCATCAGTTGCAGGTTTGAATGACATTTGGGACAGGTTAGTTAAGACTTCTGAAGCGGCTGCAATGGGCACAGGTACAACAGTTAGTCATGAAGTGATGACAGGTCTCTACAATACTTTACCAAATGAAACACTTGCAAAATTGATGCAGAAAAATCTTGAAAAAGTAGGTGGGGTTCAATATACAAATGAAGAAACAGTTTTTGCTGAGCAAATTCGAAAAACTGTTTCTTCAACTACAATGCCTAGCATTGCGAGTGCGGGAGAGGTTAAACCTTATGCGTTGAATGGATTAACATCAGCTTCAACAGATGTAGGTGATGTGAGTTGGGTAGTGCCTACAGCAGGTTTATCGACAGCTACATGGGTACCCGGTATTCCAGCACACAGCTGGCAGGCTGTTGCCTGTGATGGAATGTCTATCGGTTTTAAAGGTATGATGGTTGCAGCAAAGACAATAGCACTTACTGCTGCAGATTTATTTTTAAAACCACAAGTGATAGAACCCGCGACAGTAGAATTAAAAAAGGCCAGGGGAGGCGATGGATTTATTTACAAGTCATTGGCAGGTGATCGTAAGCCTCCTTTGGATTACAGAAAGTAAAACTTTTATTATCGAATTTCCCAATCAATGATCTGGTGTTCTAAAGCTTTCTGATAAGGAGATGCAATACGGATATAGTTATCTGTGTATCCTTCCAGCATGCCATTTTTTTCCTGCTGCTCAAAAAGAACTGACCTGATCTTACCAAGTTGCTGGTTTCTGAAATACTGCATTTTCTGGTAAGAGAGGTTGCGCAAGATTTTATTTCTTTCATTGCGCACATGGACAGGCACTACTTCTTTGATCTCAAGTGCTTTGGTGTTTGCGCGTTCAGAATAGGTGAAAACATGCAGATAAGAAACATCAAGTGCATGCAGAAATTCAAAAGTATCTTGAAAGTCTTCATCCTTTTCTGAAGGGAAGCCAACAATAACGTCAACACCTATTCCGCAATCAGGCATCAAACTTTTGATTGTTTCTATGCGTTCTTGGTACAATTCTCTCTTGTATCTTCTCCTCATCAATCCCAAAATTTTATTACTGCCACTTTGCAAGGGGATATGAAAATGAGGCATAAATTTTTTGCTCTTGGCAACAAGCTCAATGATTTCTTTGGTGAGCAGATTTGGCTCTATGGATGAAATCCTGTACCGTTTAATTCCATCCACTTGGTCAAGTGCTTGACAAAGCTCAAAAAAGTCAGTTTTTCTCTCGCCATCAACAATGCCAAAATCACCGAGATTGACTCCTGTTAAAACAATTTCTTTGACACCTTTGTCAGCTATTTCATGAGCCTGGCGAACTACATTTTCAATGGTGTTGCTTCTGCTTTTTCCTCTTGCCATGGGGATGGTACAAAAAGAACAACTATAGTCGCAACCATCCTGAACCTTTAAAAAAGTCCTGGTTCTATCTGTAACTGAAAATGAAGTATTGAAATCTGATACTTCACTGATATCACAGCTGCAAATTTTTGTAGAGTCGCCTTTGGTGAATTGTTTTAAATGAGAGACCAGGTTGAATTTTTCTGCCGCACCCAAAACAAGATCAACACCTGGAATTTCAGCAATTTCCTGTGGTTTGAGTTGCGCATAGCAGCCAGTAATCACCACGACCGCCTCCTGGTTTTGTTTTTGTATCCGTCTAACAAGCTGTCGGCACTCCTTATCGGCATTTTCAGTAACAGAACAGGTATTAATGACATAAACATCTGCTACTTCATCAAATTCCTTTTTTATAAACCCTTCATTTTCAAGCATCCTTCCTAAAGTGGAGGTTTCTGAAAAATTGAGTTTACAGCCTAAGGTGTGTAATGCTATGGATTTTTCTGACGCCATTTGGGTCACAAAGATACAAATGGGATGGTGTATATTTGAATTATTCTATGAGTAGGTTGAAGTACTTGTTGTTCCCACTGCAAATTTTGTATTGCCTCTATGCAATAATACTATTTGCAGTAATTATTCTACTCTTGTTTCCTGTCCTTCCGTTTGGAATGTTACTTGGCAGAATCAGGGGAGGAAATTTTATGTACCGTGCTTTTCGAGTATGCGGAAATATTTGGCTTGTTCTTATTGGGATTCCTCACAAAACCTACTATGAATCTCACCCTGATCCAAATGAGCAATACATATTTGTTGCTAATCATATTGCTTATCTGGATGCAGTAGTCATCATCAGCTCTGTTAAACATGATTTCAGACCTATAGGTAAGTATGAGCTGTTGAAAGTACCTGTATTTGGTCAACTTTATAAATTTTGTGTAATTACCGTCAACCGATCTAATCCAGAAGACAGGGCCAGAAGTTTGAATGATTTAAGAAAAGTATTGGCAAAGGGGATTTCTATATTAGTTTTTCCGGAAGGTACATTTAATATGGGTGATACACCCTTGAAGGAGATGTACGATGGTGCTTTTAAACTGGCAATTGAAACAGGAAAAAAAATTCAACCGATATTATTTCTGGATACATACGACAGGATGCATTACAGGCACTTGTTTACACTAAATCCTGGAAAATCAAGAGCCATTTATTTATCGCCGATAGACCCCAATGCTTATCCAGATGTTGATGCAAAAGGATTAAAAGCTTTGTTGGAGAAAAAGATGTCTGATAAATTGCTTGAGTATAAAGCGACTTGGATTAATCCATCCTATTTTAATTCTAAACAATCTTAATACTTGTTTGCAGAAGTCATCATACCACTTGCTATCCCCAAAACATATACATATGCTATTCCAAAAGAATGGATGGAAGTTGCAGTACCAGGTGTTAGGGTAGAGGTTGTCTTTGGTAAGCAAAAAAGATATTCAGGAATAATTAAGTCTATTTCGTCTCAGGCACCGGAAGGATTTATTCCTAAACCTTTGGTTCAGATTTTGGATGCAGAGCCTATTCTTTTTGAGAAACAACTTCAGCTTTGGAATTGGATAGCCAATTATTATATGTGCAGTGAAGGTGAAGTGATGGCTGCAGCTTTGCCAACACAGTTTAAGCTCAGC
>JBKCGF010000184.1:0-1355 GCA_046303455.1 Chitinophagaceae bacterium
AACCAATACTGACGCTAGGTCTAGTTTCTCAAATTATGGCACTGTGGTTGATATTTTTGCACCAGGTAGTTCTATCACTTCAGCCTACCATACCTCAAATACAGCAATTGCAACGCTTAATGGAACATCAATGGCTTCACCACACGTAGCAGGTGCAGCAGCATTATTTCTGGAGTATGCAACTTCATCTACACCAGCACAGGTTGAAGCAGGGTTGAAGCAATTTGCTGCAGTAGGAAGACTTAGTGGACTGCCAACCGGTACAGCAAATAATTTACTACAAATCAATTTTGGAATTGTACCTCCTTTACCTGCTCCAGGTGTCCCTACCTTATCTTCACCAGCAAACTTAGCAACTAACGTAGCTATTGCTCCAACATTGAGTTGGGCTGCTGCAACGGCTGCTACTACATATAATTTACAGGTTTCAACTTCAAGTACACTTGCAACACCGTTGATTGACCTTGCCAATATAACAACTACCTCCAGGGCAATATCAGGACTTGCCAATAGTACAACATATTACTGGAGAGTGAGTGCAACAAACTCCATTGGTACTAGTGCATGGTCAGCTATCAGAAGCTTTACCACTGCGGCTCCATTGGCTGTGCCAGCAGCACCAACTTTAAGGTCTCCCGCAGCAAATGCAACCAATGTTAGTCGCACGCCAGCACTTTCATGGACTGCTGCTACCAGAGCAACCACTTATGAGGTTCAGGTTTCAACTGATCTAAATTTTCAGAATACAATTGCTTTTGGAAGAGCTGGATTAACTACAAGATCTGTAACAGTTTCACCTCAGCTTTCGGCTACAACTGTATTTTATTGGAGAGTTAGGGGGGCAAATACTACTGGTCCAGGCGCATGGTCGGCTGCCAGATCGTTTACTACTCGATTATAATTTTTTAAGATAATTTATCAAAGGCTCATCAATATGATGGGCCTTTTTTATGCTATCAATTATTTTAAATAGCTTTATTTGGTTCTAAATTAAATAAGAAAAGTAGATAAGATGGCTGCGAAGTTTTTAAAGTCTATAGCAACTGTATTCATTGTGCAATTAATTGCTGCTTGTGTGTTACAGAATGCTGATGAAAAACAAAAAAATACTCAAATGAATGTTCCTGTACTTCCACCCACTTCAGGTTTTGATACTGCAATAAATGGCCAGCAAGTCGGTTTGTATTATATCCAAAATAGTAAAGGATTAAAAGCTGCGATCACCAATTATGGTGCAAGGGTAGTAGGCATGTTAGTTCCAGATAAGAATAATGCACTCAGAGATGTAGTCATTGGATTTGACAAGTTGATAGATTTCATTCAATCTGAAGAGCCATTTTTTGGTGCTGTTGTTG
>JBKCGF010000185.1:0-3576 GCA_046303455.1 Chitinophagaceae bacterium
CTGTGCAGTGAATATGTTAGAATGTAATTGTTTATTATTTATAACGAATTGACGGTATGAATACCTGGAATAAAAAAGATATTTTGCAATCATATTGCTATATATTATTCTAATGATTGTCTTCTTAAATGATTCTTCACCAGTATGTGGTGTTGGATCATGAATTGTTGCTATTTTTTTTATATTATAAAGAAGAGGCAGAACGGGCATGAATCTTCCAGATAATGTATCAAAATGAATTGTATTGATTTTTTCCTTTTTAATATAGTCTAAAACCTTAAATGCCATCCGTAGATTCCTAAATGATAGCATTTGCTTTGTAGGATAATATATATATTTTATTGATTTTAAATTCTTTAAATAAGGTGTCAATAATATTTTAGTAGATATATCTATAACATCCATGAAATCACCAAAATCATATTTTATACTCTTTTGCTCAATATTAATAACAGTACTTTTGACTGAATCAGGAGACAACTCTACTACAAGATGTACTTCATATTTTGATTCTAAATCTGTTAACCACTCTAAAGCGCTATCCATAAAGTAAGTGTGTAAGTAATAAAGTATTTTAGGCTTTTGCACGAACTAGTTTTAATTGGGGTATAAACATTAGAAATATAATTATCCAAAATATGGGGAATAAATACAATGCAGGAATAATGGTTTTCAAGAATGAGTACCCAATTAAAATAAAAATCAATAGGAGATAAAAAATAAATGCATGTTCAATTTGCGTTATGCCTTTCTTGATTAAATAGATTTCCTGAGATAAATGAAAAACAAAAAAAGAGATAAATATGGAATAATTAATGGCTGAAAGTGATTTGGTTAAGTACAAACCAGAAATAGCTAATGCAAGATTAATTAACAAACTTAGTAAGTTCAGGTACATGTCTATACGCTCCATTTTTAAAGCGACCAAAAGATTTGCTTGGAACAAAACTGACGGAAATAATAGTATAGTAAGAAACATCTCATTACAATACTCTGCTGTAAGACTATATTTTAATCCAAACAATAATGGAATCAAATCATTGGAGAAAGAAATAATGAATGTATATATAAAAAGACCATATAATAGATTAGCAATAAAAACTGTCCTTAAAAAATTATCTGCCTTCAAATGATTCAACTTTACTTTTTCCACTAAAACAGGAAAAATTGTTGCAGAAACCATAACAGGAATAATTTCTGCCATAGTGAAAAGTTTAAAAGATATTTCATAATCAGCAACGCGCTCTATATCCAGGAATTTTGAAACAAGAATATTTCCAACTGACCAAAACAACACCGAAATACTACCAATTATTAAAAAGTATCTATTACTATATAATGTTCTAAATAGTATTGAAGTATTTATATGCAATTGAAATATTTTCTTAAAACTTATTAACCCCCTATTCTCTGATTGAAAAAACATCCACAAAGTGAGCATCCTTAAAAAAACCAATAAGAGAGCAATCCAAATGATATCTGGAGCGATATATATAATATAGAGCCCCAAACACAATTTCAACAAAGCCTCAAATGAGAGAATTTTAAATGACTGTCGTTGTTGAAAAGAAATAATATTAATTGTTTTGAAAACATGGATAAGGTTGTCAAATATAATATTGATACCAAGGAATATGGATAATATATGGATAGTTGAGTCTTTATAGAGTAAAAAAGAAAGGCAGATGTTTACAAGATAAAATACAATACCAGCAAAGAATTGAATTTTTAAAAACAAGGTAGATATATCTACTGTTGAATTTCCTTCCTGGTGCTCTCGAATATACCATTGTGATAAGCCTAATGATGAAAAAGATAAAATCATCCCATACAAAGTATTAGCAAGTATGTATTCAGAAAACTCAACAGTTTCATAAGACCTAGCCATTATGATGAAAAAGACACTGAATATTATATTCTGAAACAAACTTGATGCAACTGACCAAAAAGAATTAACGAAAAGCTTATTTTTTAACATCAAAAAGGGCTTGGTTAAAATAACGAGGATTATTCAATTTAAATGTGTCAGCAACAGTTAATACAAGGATTGTTGATATCAGAATTTTAACCCGTATATCTCCTAATGAATAAACGGTATAGAAACCAATCATCCAAGATAAAATTGCAGCAATGAGGAATAAGCTTTCAATGTTTTTTGAATTTTTATAATTGATAATGGCAGTATAAATGGGATACAAGATCAACATAAACAGAAGACCAAATCCTAAGATACCTTGCTCGACTAAAATCTTTAAATATCCGCTCTCCGGATGATCATAAAAAGTTATTTCATTATCATTTATCCAAAACTGATCTGGATGATGTAAAGAAACATAATTGGCATAATTACCGATACCTATTCCAAAATAAGGATGTTCCTCAAAAATTCCCATTGCCTCTTTCCAAATGCTTTGTCTAAACAAGTATGATTCTTCAATACCTGCTCTTTTGAATATTGGTATTTGATCCTGAAAATAAAAAGTAAACAGCCCAATTAACAAAGTGGCAAATAAAATCTGAACTCTATACCTGGCTGAGCCTAGCATTAAAATCAGGAATAGTCCTGCTAACCAACCACCTAAACCAGCACGTCCACCAGTAAGGAGCAGAGATAGAATTGCTATTACAGCTAAATATACTCCTGACTTCGGATTTGATTTTTTGCTATCTGAAAAATTCATAAACATTAGAAAGCTTAATGCTGCCAGAAACTGAGCATACTTTTGAGGATCTTGAAAAAAGCTAGGATACCTGAATGAAACCCCACCAGAAACGTTGATATTTTCCGACTTTGCGAAACTAAAAGATGGGCCAAATACAAACTGACACAATAAAAATATAAATGAAAAGATTAGAATTCCACGCAATAACAGAAGTATTTCATTTTTAAAAGAAACAGAATTTATTAATTCAAGTGTAAATATTCTAACAAAAATAAACAAGCTGAACACCTGAATAACACTGGTACCAGTTTCTCGTGTATTTTCTTCAGCAAGAACAAGACCTATAATTAAATTGATTATAAATAATAGAAAAAGATAACTAAAGACTTTACTTGCGCGCAAAGGGTATTCTTTCTTTTGAAAGAATAATACCATGAACGTAATTGTGAGGAAATCGAACAAATTAAAAGTAATAATACTTGGCATCAAATCAATTCCTAAGAATGGAAATGAAATTAGCGTGTATTTAATGTATGCCTTATTAGTAGCGTCTTTTGTAAAAAGCATATAGGTAATAAAACCTACGGCCACAAATAAAGCGATGAACATTACAATTTTAGCAATCATCTACTTTTTATTCTAAACCATACACCAGACATTCTACATATATTTTCGGCAAAAGATATTTTATCAAGAATCTCAAACCTTGGTAAAGAATATAGACATTTCACTTTTTTTAGATCCAAATAATCAGGAACAGTAGTAAATGCAAATTTATACCCATGCTTTTTTAAGTATTCGATTTCACGCATACCATGAGATCCATTTGGATATGCAAATCCCATTATCTTTCTTCCTAAAATATCTTCAAGTTGCTGTTTTGATTTCTGTATCTCATACTCTGAATCTTGAT
>JBKCGF010000186.1:0-1233 GCA_046303455.1 Chitinophagaceae bacterium
GTAAATACCATGAAATTCATGTTTAGGGCAAAGGAGAAGGGAGAGGTTTTGTTGAAGCATATAAATGAAAAAGCTGATTAAATAAGACGATAACTACTTCAACTTTTCTTTTCCTTTTTTGTTTATCCTGCATGATGACGGAAGTGGACATCGACAGGATCATAGAAATGGCGTGGGAAGACCGTACGCCATTTGAAGCGATTGAAATTCAATTCGGTCTACCGGAAGCGAAGGTGATTGAATTGATGCGCCGCAATCTTAAAAAGAAAAGCTTTTTGTTGTGGCGCGAAAGAGTCAACAGTGGCGTTAGCCAGAAGCACCTCATGAAAAGAAATCCTGAAATTGGCAGGTTCAAGTGCACAAGACAACGCCAGATTTCTTTGAACAAAATCAGCAAACGCTAATGACATACGACGAACTGATCCAGCGTTTGGACGATATCGACCCCATCGCCTATGGGAAGTCGCGCAACTTTACCGATGGCGCAGTAACTGAACTTTCTCCCTATATCTCTCGTGGTGTCATTGATACCAAAACCGTGTTGTTGCATTTGGTGAAACGTGGTTTCAAGTATTATCATGTACAGAAGTTTGTGCAGCAAATGGCCTGGCGGGAATTTTTTCAACGGGTATGGCAGACAGAAGGCGAAAGAATTCATACCGATTTCAAACAAGATCAGGGTGCGCGTTTTCAACAAGGGATGAGTTTATCGGTGGATGAAGCCACGACAGGCATTGAAGCGATTGATGATTCGATTGTGTCGTTGAAAGAAAACGGATACATGCACAACCACGTGCGGATGTATGTCGCGTTCATGACTTGCAACCTCGCAGGTTTTCATTGGCATGATCCGGCACGATGGATGTATTTCCATTTGTTGGATGGTGACTGGGCATCGAATGCCTTGAGCTGGCAGTGGGTGGCAGGCACTTTCTCCAGCAAGAAATACATTGCGAACCAAGAGAACATCAACCACTATGCAAAATCAACGCAACGCAAGACGTATCTCGATTGTAGTTATGAGGAATTGGCGGAAGCTAAAGCGCCTGAGTATTTGTTGGAACGTGCCGACTTAAACTTAATAACAAATTTACCTGCATCAGATCCGTTAACAATTGATAGCAGCAAATCGACATGCATCTATAATTATTATAACCTTTCACCAGAGTGGCGCAAGGATGAAGATGTAAACAGGGTTCTGTTGTTGGAACCATCGGTATTTGATGCGTATCC
>JBKCGF010000187.1:0-2779 GCA_046303455.1 Chitinophagaceae bacterium
GGCTAATCTTCCTGAATGGGCAAGCTTTGATGGTGGTACCAGGGAAGTAAATACCATGCCAGGTTATGCAGGAAGCAGCTGGTATTTCTTGAGGTACATGGATCCCAAAAACAACAATGAATTTTGCAGCAGAAATGCAAGTGATTATTGGGGGCAAGTCGATTTGTATATAGGTGGTACTGAACATGCAGTAGGACATTTGTTGTACAGCAGAATGTGGACCAAAGCCTTGTATGATTTGGGATATATTGGATTTGATGAGCCATTTAAGAGGTTGTTGAATCAAGGTAAAATAGGAGGAGATTCAAGATTGGTTTATCGTATCAGGGGCACACAGGAGTTTGTTTCTGCAGGCCTAAAAGAGCAATACGAAACAGATGAATTGCATGTGGATGTGAGTATAGTTGATGGGTTTGATTTGGACATGGAAGCGTTTAAAAAGTGGAAACCTGATTTCGCTAATGCAAGTTTCATTACCGAGAATGGTGTGTATAAATGCGGTGGCCGTTTGGAGAAAATGAGTAAGCGCTATTTTAATGTAGTCAACCCTGATGATATCGTTGAAAGGTACGGTGCTGATACGTTCAGGTTGTATGAAATGTTTTTAGGTCCAGTAGAACAAGACAAGCCATGGGACACAAAAGGTATTGAAGGGGTTCATCGCTTCATCAAAAAATTCTGGAGGTTATTTTACGATACTGACAAAGGACAAATTTTTACCAATGAACCTGCAACGGATGCTGCATGGAAGGTTTTTTATAAAGTAGCCAAGAAAATCGAAGAGGATACATCTAAGTTTTCTTTTAACACAGCAGTCAGCGGGTTTATGATTGGCGTGAATGAACTGACGGAACTGAAGTGTCACTCAAAGGAGTTGTTGGAGAAGTTCCTCATTATTCTATCTCCTTATGCACCTCATATTTGTGAAGAACTTTGGCAAGCGATAGGAAATGAAAGTTCAGTGTTGAATGCAACCTATCCTGCTATTGAAGAAAAATATCTTGTAGAGACTACCAAGGAATACCCGATTGCCATTAATGGTAAAACAAGAACCACCATCAATTTGGATATTAATCTTTCACAACAGGAAGTAGAAGAGTTGGTAATGAAAGATGCTGTAGTAATCAAATGGCTGGAAGGGAATGCGCCTAAGAAAATCATTTATGTTAAAAACAAGATGATTAATGTGGTGCTCTAGTTATCTGCAAAGATTATATTTTACTTACCTGCTAAAGGTGTAATTTACAGTTCATGAATCCGCATTTAGACCCATCCGATAAACCAGGCAATAGTGGTGATGCAGAGTTTGAAAACAGCATCAGGCCCTCTAGTTTGGATGATTTTTCAGGACAACCTGGCATCATTGAAAACCTGTCCATTTTCATCAAGGCAGCTCAAATGAGGTCTGAGTCTTTAGATCATGTATTGTTTCATGGTCCTCCAGGGTTGGGTAAAACAACATTATCGAGAATTGTGGCAAGAGAGATGGGCGTCAACATCAAGGAAACATCTGGTCCAGTGATTGAGAAACCAGCAGATCTTGCTGGTTTGCTAACAAGTCTGGAACCCAATGATGTTTTGTTCATCGATGAAATTCACAGGTTAAGTGCAGTTGTTGAAGAGTATCTCTATTCTGCGATGGAGGATTTTAAGATTGATATCATGATTGATAGTGGTCCCAATGCCAAAACCATTCAAATCAATCTCCATCCCTTTACTTTGATTGGTGCAACAACCAGAAGTGGATTGCTTACAGCACCCCTTCTTTCGAGGTTTGCCATCAAATCCCGATTGGAATATTATCCCAATGAAGTTTTAGAAAGGATTATTACCCGCTCATCAGGAATTTTAAGTACAAAAATAGTTCCGACAGCAGCCAAAGAAATTGCAAGAAGGAGCAGGGCAACTCCAAGAATTGCAAATGGTCTTTTAAAGCGGGTAAGAGATTTTGCTCAAGTGCTTGGAAATGGAAATATTACTTTAGAGATTACAAAGCACGCATTGAATGCTTTACAGGTTGATGAACATGGATTGGATGAAATGGACAATAGAATTTTATCTACTATAATTGATAAATTTAAGGGTGGGCCAGTGGGGTTGGGTACAATTGCTACAGCAGTTGGAGAGGAGGCTGGTACTATTGAAGATGTTTATGAACCATTCCTCATTCAGGAAGGATTCTTGCAAAGAACCATGCGTGGAAGAGAAGTAACTGCACGTGCATACGAACACCTGGGTAGAAAGCCTATAAAGCCTCAGGATAATCTCTTGTTCTAAACCTGCGCCTAAATAGTTTGTAGTTTATTTCACAATCAGCCTAAAGCCATTTCCATGTATGTTGACAATCTCAACATTAGGATCTTCCTTTAAATATTTACGAAGTTTTGCGATGTATACGTCCATACTTCTACCATTAAAGTAGTTATCATTACCCCAAATCTTTTTCAACGCAAGTTCTCTTTGAAGTAAATCATTTTTGTATTCACTTAGCATTTTAAGCAACTCATTTTCTTTAGGGGATAAGGTTACTTTTCCATTTGCTGACGAAAGCTCTCTTAGCTTTGGAATAAAGTGATAAATACCTAAATCGTATTCAATGTTCTCTTGTTCCTTGTTCTGCTCTTCATTTCTTTTAAGGATAGCTTTGATTTTGAAAAGCAGTAATTCAGAATCGAAAGGTTTAGTTATATAGTCGTCAGCTCCAAGCTTATAACCCTTGATTTGGTCTTCCTTCATCGATTTAGCTGAAAGGAAAAACAAAGGAATGTCTGCGTTGATG
>JBKCGF010000188.1:0-1098 GCA_046303455.1 Chitinophagaceae bacterium
AAGCCCATATCCAACATGCGATCTGCTTCATCCAAAACAAAAAATTTAATGTTGGATAATGTAATATGCCCTTGCTGCATTAAATCCAACAACCTTCCAGGTGTTGCCACCAAAATGTCTACACCATTTCGTACGGCATTGACTTGTGTATGTTGTGAAACACCACCAAAAATAACATGGTGTCTTAAAGTAAGGTGTCTGCCATATGCAGCAATACTTTCGCCAATTTGAATAGCTAACTCACGTGTAGGAGTCAGTATCAAACAATCAATGGTTCTAACACGACTATTACTTGCTGCACGGTGTTCGTGCATCAATTGTAAAATAGGAATAGTGAAGGCAGCTGTTTTACCTGTACCTGTTTGCGCACATCCCAAAATATCCTTACGATCCAAAATGGGAGTGATTGATTTTTGCTGGATTTGTGTAGGTGTTTCATAACCTTCTTGGTCCAAAGCCTTCAATATAGGCTCAATGAGTCTTAAATTTTTAAATGACACTTTTGTAATAATTAAATGAAAAATGTGATAAGGCCACCGCTACGGAATCGATGCTTTATCTGCCTTACGTTAGAACAACAACATATTTGGGAAGAAAAACTGCACAAACACAAAGAGCAATAACATCAAGAACTGCAAAGGTACTTCAATAATTGGCCAATAGGAAATATAAACTGTTAAAGCTTTATGTGGTCAATTATTGAAAATTATTATTTTTAGTGCATGATCCAGTTTCAAAGACTAAATATGGACAACAGCTGGTTGATTAAAATCAGCAACCTATCCATTTTGATAGACCCATGGTTCACCGGCGCTGAAATAGATTATTTCAAATGGTTTAACATGCAATGGCACAGACATGCGCCAATTGCTTTGGAAGAAGTGCCGCATTATGATTGGATAATCATTACCCAAAAATTTCCTGATCATTTTCATGCAGAAACACTCACCAAACTAAACCCCAAAAACATAATAGCACCGCTTAGCATCAGAAAAAAAATACAGGAATTATTACCAGCAGCAAACATCATTTTTGTACAAAACGACAACCCTTCCATTCAGCTGGAAGAGGCTACCATACAATGGTTCAATTCAAACA
>JBKCGF010000189.1:0-13569 GCA_046303455.1 Chitinophagaceae bacterium
GCCTGCATTGCCGGGAACACAGGAGTCGGAATGAGTCAGCGCATGCAAAGTTTTGTCTTGGATTCAACATTAAATCCATTCAATGTTGTTGCGCCAGGAAAGAGACCACGTGTTACCTTAACACCAAGCTTTGCAATGAAGGATGGTAAACCTTTTCTTTCTTTTGCAGTCCAGGGTGGTGATACACAAGACCAAAACCTATTACAGTTTTTCTTGAACATGGTTGAGTTTAACATGCCAGTACAGCGTGCTTCAGAAGCAGCAAACATCAACTCGAACCAATTGTGGCTGTCTTTGGGTGGAAGCAAAACAGATGATAGAAAACCAAGAGCTGGAAATATATTATTACATGAAAGCACTCCAGCTTCTATTCGGACTGCCTTACAGGCGATGGGCTACAAAATGAGTTTTGATGATAGAACATCAGGACCCATCAATGCGATTTGGTTTGATTGGAAACATGGCACACTCTGGGGTGGCTCTAGTAACCATGGAGAGGATTATGGGATTGCGTGGTAAAAGTTAACTGTACCACCCCGTCTCACAACCGCTTCGCGCTTGTGATCCACCCCTCCTTTACAAGGAGGGGAATTGTGGAGGAATCAGACAATAACTCCCCTCCTAGGATAGGAAGGGCTCCGAATCCCGCATTTGCGGGATGAGTGAGGGGTGGTAAATAACTATGCCAGCTTCGCTAACGCATCACTAATCCTCTGCATCGCTGCTTCGATTTTTTCCATGCTGTTGGCAAATGAAATTCTGATACAAGTTGGTTCGCCAAATGCTCTACCAGTTACAGTAGATACATGCGCTGTGTTCAACAAGTACATACAAAGATCATCTGCATCTTTTATCACCTCTTCACCATTCTTCTTACCGAAATAAGCTGTTACTACAGGAAACACATAGAAAGCTCCATCTGGTTCAGCAATCTGAATGCCAGGTATTGCCTTAATCAATTGCAACATCCTTTCTCTCCTTCTGCCAAACTCTTTGTTCATTTCTATACTTGGCTTCAAATCGCCAGTCAATGCCTCAATTGCACCACGCTGGGTAACTGCATTGGCTCCACTGGTATACTGACCTTGTAATTTTTCACAAGCCTTGATTACATCAGGATGAGCAGCAATATAACCCAGACGATAGCCGGTCATTGCATAACCCTTACTCAATCCATTGATGATAATGATTCTGTCTTTCAATTCTTCAAACTGGGCGATACTTTCGTGCTTCCCTACAAAATTGATGTATTCATAAATTTCATCAGATATAATAAATACATCCGGATACTTTTTGAATACTTCAGCCAAAGCAGCCAACTCCTCTTTTGTATATACAGAACCACTTGGGTTACAAGGAGAAGAGAAAATAAACAATCGGGTCTCTGGCTTTAGTGCTGCTTCCAGTTCAGCCGCAGTCAGCTTGTACTTATTTTCAATGGAAGTCCTTACCAAAGTCACTTTCCCTTCCGCCAACTTCACAATTTCAGAATAGGTTACCCAATAAGGTGTTGGGATCACTACATCGTCACCTTTGCTCACAACCGCCATCACCACATTGGCAAGACTTTGTTTGGCACCGGTAGACACCAAGATGTTCTCTGGTTTGTAGTCCAGGTTATTGTCGCGCTTCAATTTCGTACAAACTGCCTCTCTCACATCCGGGTAACCAGCTACCGGAGTATAGTGACTGTAATTGTCATCTACTGCTTTTTTAAGCGCTTCTTTGATATGTTCAGGTGTATCAAAATCAGGCTCTCCTAAAGACAAATCGATCACATCGATGCCTTTTGCCCTAAGCTCACGGCCCAGTTTAGCCATTTTGAGGGTTTCCGGCTCTGCAAACAGGTCGAGGCGAGTAGAAAGTTTCATGCTTAAAAATTTGAGGCAAAGGTAAAAAAACTGGACCTATTTCCAATATGATTTGAGGGTAAAAAACCCTATCTTTGCCCGCCCCGACTAAGTCGGGTTTCATTTTTAAGCGTAAACAAGTTTTGATATGCAACTGAAAGGTTTGGTTCGTTTTTTTGCGGTAGCACTGATCCTGATCTCCATTTACCAACTGCACTTTACTTTGGTGGTTCGTAACCACGAAAGCAAGCAGGAGGAAAAAGCACAGGCTTTTGTAAAAGCCAATTTCCCAAATGCAGATACAGAGACCAAAGAATTGGAATTCAATAAAAGGTATCGCAGGTTATTGGACAGCACCCGTGAAACCACGGTAACGTATGGCATTACTGGTGCCATCAACTACCAAAAAGCAAAAGAACAAGAACTTAATTTGGGTCTTGATCTTCAGGGTGGTATGAGTGTTACTCTTGAGGTAGAATTAGAAGGCTTACTCAAGTCTTTGGCCATCAACTCCAAAGACCCGGCATTGAACAATGCCATCAAAGAAGCGAATCGCCTAAAAACAACCAGTGATGAAGATTTCATCAGCCTGTTTGCTCAAGCATACAAATCACAAAATCCAAATGGTCGCCTTGCTACCCTTTTTGCAGGTACTGGCAACAAAACCATCAAACTCGAAGACAGCGACAATGATGTAATTACCAAATTACAAGCATATGGTGAAGGCGCAATCGACAATACATTTAATGTATTGCAAAAGCGTATCGACCAATTTGGTGTTGCCCAACCTAATATTCAACTGGATAAAACAAAGGGTATTATCACTGTTGAACTTCCAGGTGTAAAAGATGATCCAGAACGTGTAAGAAAATATTTACAAGCAACTGCTAACCTTCAATTCTGGGAGGTTTATAATATTGCTGAACTGGATAAGCCATTTACTGATGCTGAACAAGCTCTTCGTACATATTATGACGGAACATCTGGTTCAACTGATACTACAAAAGCTGAAGTTGCTGCTGCAGAAACTAAAACTGCAGTGGATACAACAAAGTCAGCTACCATTGGAGAATTGGTAAAAACTGCACCTGTAAAAAAGGATTCAGCTAAACCTGCTTCAAGGTCTTTCTTTACCATTTTCCAACCTATCCCACCTCAACAGGATGAGCAAGGCAGAACGAGCTTCGCTCCTAATCTTGGATTTATTTCAACACGTGATACTGCATTGTTCAGCGAATACATGGCAATTGAAAATGTAAAGAGCCAGTTTCCTGGTAATGTACGTTTCGCATTCGGTATTCCAGAAACAAATGATCAAGGTGTAAAAAGCGATGTTGTTGCAGTATATGCACTAAAAACTGTTGAAGGGTCTGATAAGGCAAAATTGGAAGGTGATGGAGTTCAACAAGCATCACAGGATTTTGACGATAGAGGTCGCCCAGCAATTAAAATGTTGATGACCAAACAAGGTGAAAGAACCTGGGGTGAATTGACTACCAATAACGTTGGCAAACCAATTGCTATCGTACTCGACAACCTTGTATACTCTGCTCCAAACGTGATTAGTCCAATTACAACTGGTAACTCAGAAATCAGCGGCAACTTCACCATTGAAGAAGCTCAAGATCTTTCTAATATTTTACAATCAGGTAAACTTCCTGCTCCAGCTAAAATTGTACAAGAGCAGGTTGTTGGTCCAACACTTGGTGCTGAAGCAATTGAAGGTGGAAGTTTGGCCTTTGGAATTTCATTCCTGATCATCTTCATCCTAATGGTTTCTTATTACAACACAGGTGGTTGGGTTGCTAATATATCATTGATCCTGAACTTGATTTTTACTGTAGGTATTCTAAGTGCCATGGGAGCTACTTTAACTGCTCCTGGTATTGCCGGTTTGGTATTGACAATCGGTATGGCGGTAGATACAAACGTGGTAATCTTTGAACGTATCAAAGACGAATTGAACTTTGGAAAAAGCTACCAGCTAGCAGTTTCAGAAGGTTATAAATTGTCTATGGCACCAGTATTGGATGCACAGTTCACAACCTTGATTACGGCAATTATCTTATTCTATTTTGGATTAGGACCAATCCTTGGTTTTGCAACAACTCAAATCTTGGGTATCCTTCTTTCTTTGTTCTGCGGTATCATGGTATCAAGATTGATTACTGATTATTGGACAAGCAAGAACAGACAATTCAAGTACTTCACTACTCTCAGCAAAAACATTTTCAAGAACGCGAATTTCAAATTCATTGAGTTCAGAAAATTTGCATACGTTACCTCTACTATCGTTTTAGTTTTGGGTGTTGGTTCTTTGTTCAATGGATTCGACCAAGGCGTTGAGTACAAAGGTGGTAGAAGCTACACTGTTAAGTTTGATAAACCAACCGATAACAGCAAAGTAAGGGAATCATTGAAAGCTGCATTTGGTGAAGCTCCTATCATCAAGACAGTTGGCGATGATAAAACTTTGAACATCACTACAGCATATATGATGGACAATCCAAGCAAAACAGCGGATTCCACTGTAGAAGTAGCATTGTTCAATGGCTTGAAAGAGAGTCTTCCTGCTAACCTCACTTATGCAGATTTCAAAAAAGATTACAAACAAAGTTCACAAACTGTTCAACCTTCCATCTCAGACGACTTGAAGAAGGGTGCAGTACAAGCAACAATACTCGCTGTAATTGCCATCTTCCTTTATATTTTCTTGCGTTTCCGCGACTGGAGATATTCAATTGGAACAGTGATTGCAACGCTACACGACGTATTTGTAACCTTAGCGGTATTCTCTTTCTTAAGAGGTGTGGTTCCTTTCCCATTGGAAATTGATCAGCATTTCATTGCAGCAATTCTAACGGTGATTGGTTTCTCTATGAACGATACCGTAATTGTATTCGACAGAATCAGGGAATACAGTGCTAAGCTTAGAGGTGCAAGTAAAACTGAAATCATCAATAGATCAATCAACGATACCTTGAGCAGAACCATCATGACTTCTCTCACTGTATTCTTAACCATCTTGATCCTCTTCATCTTTGGTGGTGAAGTAACAAGAGGTTTTGCATTCGCAATGTTGGTGGGAGTTATCTCAGGTACTTACTCAACTATTTTCGTTGCATCACCTGTATTGATCGATATCGCAAAAAGCAAGCCTTTGGGTTCAGCTGATAAAGCAAAAAAATAAAGCAATCATTTTGCACATAAAAAAAGAGGGAAGCAATTCCCTCTTTTTTATTTTAAGCCCGAAAGCAATTAAACCGCAAATGATGTTCCGCAACCACAAGTAGATGCTGCATTGGGATTGTTGAATATAAACCCCCTTGCATCCAATCCACTTTTCCAATCAATCTCCATGCCATACAAATACATACTATGTGCAGGATCGATTATACATGGAATCCCGTCAATTTCAAATACCTCATCTCTGTCATTTTTTTCATCCATTTCAAGCACATAGCTAAATCCAGAGCACCCACCCCCTTTAACGCCAATACGCAACATCTGGGTGCTTCCCTCGGCTCTGTTGTTGAACAATCTCCTTAGCTCTTCTGTAGCTGTATTGGTCAGCTTAACCGGTAATGCTGTATTCGTTTCCATATTGCAAAATTAATAACAATTATCAAACTGATTATTAAATACCCTTGCAGTACATTTGTTCTAAGCCATAAGTATGAAGGAAACACTCAAAAACGATTCAGGGATCAATATAAAAAAGGTCTATTCGGCAGATGACCTTCCCAAAGAAGAAGCTTTACCCGGACAATTTCCTTTTACCAGAGGAATTCAAGAGGACATGTACAGGGGGAAACACTGGACCATGAGGCAGTATGCAGGGTTCTCGACAGCCGAAGAAAGTAACAAACGCTATAAATTCTTACTCGCTCAGGGTGTAACGGGCTTAAGTGTTGCCTTCGATCTTCCCACCCAAATTGGCTATGATAGCGACCACGCTTTATCAGAAGGTGAAGTAGGAAAAGTTGGAGTTGCCATCGATAGCATAGAAGATATGGAACTGCTTTTTGATGGTATCAATCCAGAAGAAGTTTCTACCTCAATGACCATCAATGCAACAGGCTTTATTCTGCTCGCCCTATATGCGGCAGTCGCCAAAAGAAAAGGTGCAGACATTTCTAAATTGAATGGAACCATCCAAAATGATATTCTAAAAGAATATGCCGCCAGAGGTACCTACATCTACCCTCCTCAACCCTCCATGCGCATCATTACAGATATTTTTGAATGGTGTTCAAAAGAGATGCCCAAATGGAATACCATTTCCATTTCTGGCTACCATATCCGTGAAGCGGGAAGTACGGCCGTACAAGAAGTTGCTTTCACCCTCAGCAATGGAAAAGCATATGTGAAAGCTGCTATTGAAAAAGGGATTGATATCAATACACTTGGAAAAAGATTGTCCTTTTTCTTCAACGCACACAACAACCTATTTGAGGAAGTTGCCAAGTTCAGAGCTGCTCGAAAAATCTGGGCCAAAACCATGCAAGCTTTAGGAGCTACTGATCCAAAAGCCATGATGCTTCGCTTTCATACCCAAACAGGAGGCAGTACACTCACCCAGCAACAACCACTCAATAATATCACCCGTGTTACCTTGCAAGCCTTATCTGCTGTGCTGGGTGGAACACAATCACTTCACACGAATGGGTATGATGAAGCATTGAGTCTACCAACAGAAGAAGCCGCACAGGTAGCATTAAGAACACAACAAATCATTGCATTTGAAAGCTGTGCAGCAGACACTGCTGATCCTTTAGCAGGTTCTTATTATGTAGAAAACCTGACGCATGCAATGGAAGTAGAAATTGAAAAACTCATTGCCCATATTGATCAAATGGGCGGAAGTGTAAGCGCCATTGAAAGAGGCTTCATGCAAGAGCAAATTGCTTCAAGTGCTTATACCTATCAACGTGATATTGAAGGAGAAAAAAAGATAGTGGTTGGTGTGAATAAATTTCAATCATCTTCCAATACAACACCTCCACCATTTAAAATAGACGATAGCATTCGTGAAATGCAAATGAAGAAAATCGAAGCATTAAAGTCGAAAAGGGACAATGCAAAAGTGCAAGCCTGTTTGCTTTCAATTGAAGAGGCCGCAAAGGGTAATACAAATCTTATGCCATTGGTCTTAGAGGCAGTCGAACACTATTGCACATTAGGAGAAATTTCTGAAACACTTCGAAAAGTATTTGGAGAGTATCGTCAGTAATAGTACTCAAGATTCTTCACATAAAACTCATTGAAGTTCGTCCTGAATTCATTCACTTCTTCTTCAAAGAGATCAAATTTTTCTCTCAAGCTGTAGTGATGCATTTTCTGTAAATCAAAATCCAGGCGATTGTCGTCTGCTGGAATCATTTCCAATTCATCTAAATGTTCACTCACATCATAAGATAGATGAAAGAGGCGGCTTCTCAATTGATCCAATTGGAGGGCAAATGCTTCCACCTTAGCTCTATCTAACTGCTCACCTCCTCTGTTGGAAATATCCACTACCCTTTCACCAATAATATCAAGATAATTGTGAAAAAAATCGATGGCATTCAGCCACTCAAAATGTTCTGCTTGCTGGGGTAAAGTTTCTACTGTATACATCTTTGGCGTTTTGTCAAAGATGTATCTTAGTCAATCAATTTAAAATTGATTTAAATCTGCCAATTAGATGATTTCCGTTAGGCGTAATATTCAGATCTTAATTCAGCAACACGCTTATCTGTCATGTATTCATCAAAAGTCATCAACCTATCAATTGCACCTTTAGGTGTCAATTCAATGATCCTGTTGGCAACGGTCTGCATGAAAGTATGGTCATGTGAAGTAAGCAAAACAACTCCAGGGAAATTGATACATCCTTCGTTGAAACTTTGGATACTTTCCAAATCCAGGTGGTTGGTTGGCTGATCCAAAATCACAAGATTAGGGTTTTGCAACATCATGCGACTCACCATACACCTTACTTTTTCACCTCCACTAAGCACCTTGGTTTTCTTCTGGATATCATCGCCACTGAATAACATTTTACCCAAGAATCCTCTCAAGAAAGGCTCATCAGCATCAGTAACATGCGGTGGCACAAACTGACGTAACCAATCAAGTAAACCCAAGTCTTCTGTAAAAAACTCCGTATTCTCAACAGGCAAATAAGATTTGGTGATGGTAGTTCCCCACTCAAACTTTCCTGCATCAGCCTGTAATTTATCATTGATGATTTCAAAGAAAGATGTAACTGCTAATGGGTCTTTACTTACAAATGCAATCTTATCTCCTTTGCTCACAGAAAATGTGAGTTTGTTGAATAAACTTCTGCCATCAACAGATTTAGAAAGATTTTCAACAGAAAGAATTTGATTTCCCACCTCTCTAAGCGGTTGAAAAATAATTCCAGGATACTTTCGATTAGAAGGTTCGATCTCTTCAATAGTTAGTTTTTCCAACGCTTTTTTCCTGGATGTTGCTTGTTTGGATTTGGATGCATTTGCACTAAATCGTGCGATGAAATCAATTAAAGCCTGGCGCTTGTCTTCCATCTTCTTGTTCTTGTCGTTGATCTGTCTTGCCATCAACTGAGAAGACTCATACCAGAACGTATAGTTACCAGTAAAGGTTTTTATTTTTTGCCTATCAACGTCGGCCACATGTGTACAGACCGCATCCAAAAAGTGACGATCGTGACTCACCACTAAGACAATATTTTCATAGTCGGCAAGGAAGTTTTCCAACCAACCGATGGTTTCAATATCCAAACCGTTGGTAGGCTCATCCAATAAAAGGATATCAGGATTACCAAACAATGCTTGTGCAAGCAAAACACGAACCTTCATATTGGAAGGAATTTCTTTCATCAGTGTTTGATGATAAGATTCTTTTACACCCAATTCATTCAAGAAAGTTGCTGCATCGCTTTCTGCGGTATAACCTCCCATTTCACCGAACTCTGCTTCCAATTCACCTGCGCGAATTCCATCTTCTTCAGAAAAATCTTCTTTAGCGTATATTTTTTCACGTTCTTGACCCACTTCCCATAACTTCTTATGGCCCATTAAAACAGTATTCAAAACCGTTTGCTCATCAAACTGAAACTGGTTTTGGTTCAGGACAGCCATCCTTTCTCCAGGGGTTATGTCTACCGAACCTTTATTGGGTTCAATTTCACCACTCAGAATCTTGAGAAAGGTACTTTTACCGGCTCCATTGGCGCCAATCACACCATAGCAATTGCCTTTTACAAAGTTGATATTGACTTCGTCGAAAAGGACTCTTTTGCCATAGGCCAGGGTAATATTGCGTGCGCTGATCATCTTACTGTATTGTATTTGCTTAAAGGCTGCAAAGTTACGAAATAGAACTCTTCAAATTGCTTATATTAGAAGTCTAAATTTCCTGAAATGAGAAGTCTATTTTCAATTGTTTTAACCATGCTGACAGCCTTCGCTTCAGCTCAATCGCCTTATGCAGCTGCTATTGATGCAAAGTCGACTGCCATCGCACCCAAACTTGTAGAATGGAGAAGGCATATTCACCAAAACCCAGAACTTGGAAATCGTGAATTTAAAACACAAGAATACATTGCAGCCCATCTTTCAAAGTTGGGTATTGAAGTCACCAAACTTGCCAAAACAGGCGTTATGGGTGTATTGAGAGGTGGAAAACCTGGTCCGGTTATTGCGCTTCGTGCAGACATAGATGCGCTACCAGTTAAAGAGAGAGTTGATGTTCCTTATAAATCTACAGTTACGGCCGACTATATGGGAACCCCTGTAAACGTAATGCATGCCTGCGGACATGATACCCATACTTCAATATTAATGGGAACAGCTGAAGTATTGGCTTCCATGAAAAAAGATATTGCAGGTACCATTAAATTCTTTTTTCAACCAGCTGAAGAAGGTCCACCCGCAAACGAAGAAGGTGGTGCGCCTTTGATGATCAAAGAAGGTGTAATGGATAATCCGAAAGTGGATGCTGTATTTGGATTGCATATTGCATCGGGTTTAGAAATCGGACAAATTAAATATGTAAGTGGATCAATGATGGCCTCATCAGATTGGTTCACGATCAAGGTAAAAGGTAAGCAAACACATGGCTCTACCCCATGGACAGGCATCGATCCAATTGTTGTTGGTACACAGATCATCAATAATTTACAAACGATTGTAAGTCGACAAGAAGACCTCACCGTTGCTCCAGTCGTAATTACTGTCGGTAAATTTCACAGCGGCGTGAGAGCAAACATTATCCCTGAAGAAGCTGAACTTGAAGGAACCATCAGAACGCTCGATAGTAAAATGCAAAAAGATGTTCATGTCAAAATAAAACAAGTCGCGCAAAAAGTAGCAGAAGCCTGGGGAGCACAAGTGGAAGTAAACATTGACACCAAAACACTTGTTACCTATAACGATCCTGCATTGGTTACCGCTTCTATTGCATCATTGGAAAAAGCAGCAGGAAAAGAAAATGTTTCACAAGGCAGATGGACAACCGGTGCTGAGGACTTTTCATTTTTTGGTGAAAGAGCACCTAGCTTTTTCTTCAATTTAGGTGGAATGCCAAAAGGGATAGATCCTGCAAAAGCAGCGCCACACCATACTCCGGATTTTTATATAGACGACAGCATGCTGGATGTAGGCGTAAAAGCGTTTTGTAATTTGGTGTTTGATTATGCAGCGAAGAAGAAGTAAAGTTGTGGGTTATGAGTTATGAGTTCATTTTAACCCATAACTCACAACACATAACTTCCTAACTTCTCTTCCCAAACAACAAACTCCCCACCCTCACCATCGTACTCCCGCTTTCAATAGCCAATAAATAATCGCCGCTCATTCCCATTGATAAAATGTTGAACTGAGCGGCATTTTTATGTGCCAATTTGATGTCATCAAACAACTGCTTTAGGGATTTGAATTCGCTTTCAACCAATTGCTGATCATCAGAAAAAGAAGCCATCCCCATCAAGCCACAGAGCTCAACATGGGTATATTTGTTTTCATTAAAATAAGTAGTTGCAGCTTGTTTGGCTTCTTCAAGATCCAATCCGAACTTGGTCTCTTCTTTTGCAATATGCACCTGTAAAAGACAATTTATTTTTCGGTTGATTTTCCTACCTTCTTTATCGATTACTTCGAGTAATTTGATGCTGTCCACTCCATGTATCAAATGGACAAAAGGCGATATCATCTTTACTTTATTGGATTGCAAATGTCCAATGAAATGCCAGTGGATATCTTTAGGTAACACCGACTCTTTTTGAACCAGTTCCTGAACATAGTTTTCTCCAAAATCACGGTGACCAGCATCGTATAATACTTGTATATCTTCAATTGGCTTGGTTTTAGATACAGCAATAAGTGTAGCTCCTTTTGTATCTAAAGCAGACTTCAATTGTTGATATGCGAGTAAATCGACGGCCATCTGTTTTGAAATTATTTTAGAATACTTCTACCAATTACCATTCGTTGTACCTCACTGGTTCCTTCATAGATCTCAGTAATCTTAGCATCACGCATCAAACGTTCAACATGGTACTCTTTTACATAACCATATCCACCATGAACCTGAACCGCATTTGTTGTGACCCACATGGCTGTTTCAGAAGCATACAATTTAGCCATTGCAGCACTGGTTGAATAATCCATTCCATTGTCTTTTTCCCAAGCTGCTTTATAACAAAGAAGTCTCGCTGCTTCAATACGAGTAGCCATGTCGGCCAACTTAAATTGTATTGCCTGATGTTGCGATATCTCTTTACCAAATGCTTTTCTTTCTTTGGAATAAGCAACAGCACGTTCGTATGCTCCGGCTGCAATTCCCAATGCCTGTGCGGCTATACCAATTCTTCCACCATCTAATGTCTTCATGGCAAAAGAAAAACCAAAACCAGGTTCTTTAATCAGATTTTCCTTTGGCACCTTAACATCTGTAAATGAAATACTGTGGGTATCACTTGAACGAATACCCATTTTATTTTCTTTGGCACCAACCGTTACACCTGGCCAGTTTTTCTCAACAATCAATGTATTGATTCCTTTGTGTCCCTTTCCTGCATCTGCTTGTGCCATCACCAAATAAACTGATGCTGAAGAACCATTGGTTATCCAGTTCTTGGTACCATTCAATAAAAAATGATCTCCTTTGTCTTCAACAATTGTTCGTTGAGATGTAGCATCGGAACCAGCTTCTGGCTCACTCAATAAAAATGCACCCAGATAGAGTTCTCCATCTTTTCTTCCTTGAGCAAGTGGTGTTAAATATTTTTTCTTCTGTTCTTCGTTACCATATTTTTCTAAACCCCATGCAACTAGACTGTTGTTTACACTCATGCATACAGCAACACTGGCGTCGACTTTACTGATCTCTTCAATGGCTAGTACATAACTGACTGTATCTAATCCAGCTCCACCATATTCCGGATCAACCATCATACCCATAAAACCTAATTCAGCCAATTGCATTACGTGATCTTTTGCAAAAATTTGTTTTTCGTCACGTTCAATCACTCCAGGCAAACACGATTGTGCAAAATCTTTTGCAGCCTGTTGAATCATCAATTGTTCTTCGGTTAGTTTGAGTTCCATATGTCAAGATTGTATACCAAATTTCGGGATATTTCTTCAATGAAAATGACGCTAAATCAAATAGATATGCATTTCAATAAAAACGCCAAAAGGATAAATTCTATGATATATTTACTACTTTCACTTTGAATTTAATCAATGAAACCGACACACGCTGAATTGAATTTTAAAGTCCAAAGACTAGTAGCAATAGTAGCTGTAGCACTATTTATCCTAAAGGTAATTGCATGGTGGCTTACGCAGTCGGTCGCGGTACTTACTGATGCACTTGAAAGTACCGTAAATGTTGTTGCAGGATTCATCAGTTTATATAGTCTTTATATTGCATCTAAACCAAGAGATAAAGACCATCCTTACGGACATGGAAAAGCAGAATTTGTGTCAGCTGCTGTGGAAGGAAGCTTGGTAAGCATAGCGGGACTAGTCATTATTTATGAAGCAATAGATAATCTTATACATCCCCACCAAATTCAAAAACTGGATACGGGAATGATGATCATTGCCATTACAGCGCTATTCAATTATGGAATGGGATGGTATGCAATTAACACTGGTAAAAAAAATAATTCACTCGCTTTAGTAGCCTCTGGAAAACATTTACAAAGTGACACTTACTCTACCCTCGGCATCATTGCTGGCATGGCCATTATTTATTTTACCAATCTCATCTGGCTGGATAGTGCCATTGCTATTGGATTTGCTTTTTTTATTATCTATACAGGATATACAATTGTAAGGAGTTCACTAGCAGGAATCATGGATGAAGCCGATATGGAACTATTGGAAAAACTGGTAGCGCGCATGAATGAAAGCAGAAGAGAAAACTGGGTAGACTTACACAATCTTAGAATCATCAAGTTTGGTACGATCATTCATATCGACTGCCACCTAACTGTGCCCTGGTTTTTAAATGTACATGAAGCACACCAGGAAATAGAGGCTTTCTCAGCATTAGCAAAAAATGAATTTGGTGAAAGCGTTGAACTATTTGTCCATGCCGATGGCTGTATGGATTTTTCTTGTCGCATTTGTTCCAAAAAAGATTGTACTGAACGCAAATTCCCTTTCAAGAAATCAATTACCTGGGATGTGCATAATATTTCCAGTGATCAGAAGCATATGAT
>JBKCGF010000190.1:0-4410 GCA_046303455.1 Chitinophagaceae bacterium
AGTAGTGGTTATTGGAACCCGCGGGGGTGCCAGAATCAGGACTGAATCTCCAGTCCCAGTGGATGTAATTCGTGTAGGTGATTTGATTATGAATTCTGGTCGAATGGACCTCACAGCCAACCTCAATTTCGCTGCGCCTTCATTCAACTTCAATAAACAATCAGGGACTGATGGAGCTGACCATGTGAACATTGGTACATTGAGAGGATTAGGTCCTGATCAGACCCTTGTTCTGATCAATGGAAAACGCAGGCACAGTATTGGATTGGTAGCAATCTTCGGTACAAGAGGTCGCGCTAACTCGGGTGTAGACCTCAGCAGTTTCCCTCAAATAGCTGTCGATCGTATAGAGATTCTGCGCGACGGTGCATCTGCTCAATATGGCTCTGATGCCATCGCGGGTGTTATCAATCTTCAATTGAAGAAAGGTGCCAGCGATTGGAACATCATGACAGGAGTAAGCGGGTATTTAGATAATAAGTTCAATACCTATCAGTTCCGCAACAACAATGATTACTTGTACAAAGGACCAATTGATGGTGTTGCTAGTACCTTCACTGCTAACAAAGGATTTGCACTTGGAAATCGTGGTGGTTTCTTTAATCTATCATTGGAAGTGGTTAACCAGGAGAAAACATTCCGTCAGGCGGCTTCAAATGACATCAATGATAAATATGGTTTGCCTTTAAAGAATACTATTCGTCAGGGTTTTGGTGACGCATCATCACTTTCAACAGGTGCGTTTTTTAATATGGAGTTACCCGGAAACAAAAATGGTAAATTCTATGCCTTTGGTGGCATCAATAGAAAAAAATCTGATGCATATGCCTTTACCAGAAATTGGAAAAGCAGTCCCAATCGTTTCCCACGCAATTCAGACGGTTCGATCATTTTCGTCCCAGATATCATGTTCAGAACTGGTGCAGGAGATACCAGTTTTAATCCACGTATTCAAACTGAAATAATCGATCTGTCTCTAGCTGCAGGCTATAGTACTATTTCAAAAAAGGGTTGGAACTGGGATATTAGTAATGCCATCGGGTATAATAGTTTTCATTATTATGGATATAAAACATTCAATGCATCAATCATTGGTGATGCATCAAAAACATCCTTTGATGATGGTGGTTTCAGATTTTTACAAAACACTTTAAACATTGATGCATCAAAACAATTTGGAAAAGAAAATGCCGGTGGTCTGGCAGTTTCATATGGAGCAGAATTGAGGTACGAAAACTATAGTATTCAAGCAGGCGAAGAAGCCTCCTATAAAGCTTATCCAGGAGTACCTGGGGTAACCCGTCAAAGTCCTGGTGCACAAGGTTTCCCTGGGTTTAGTCCAGCTGACGTAACCAACAAAAATCGTCTTGTCAGTGGTTTATATGGCGATGTTACCTATACGCCAAATAACAAATTACTCATCACAGGTGCAGTCCGTTTTGAAAACTATTCTGATTTTGGTGCAGTAGCTACATTTAAAACTTCTGCACGTTATAAAGTCACCAATAATTTTAACCTAAGGGGCTCAATAAGTACAGGTTATCGTGCACCTTCTCTGCAACAAAAATATTTCAGCAATACTGTTTCGGCATTTGCTAACGGGGTATTGGTTCAGAATCGAGTAGCCAATAATGATGATGAACTTACAAGACTTGCTGGCATTCCTGCATTGAAACAAGAGACATCATTCAATGGAAGTTTCGGATTTACTTGGAAACCTGCACCAGAGTGGTCAGTTTCAGTTGATGGGTATAACATCAAGATGAATGATCGTGTTGTTTTATCCGGACAATTTACAGTCACTGATCCTGCCATATCAACAGCACTAAGAAATAAAATGCTTGATTTAGATGTAGTGGCTTCGCAATTTTTTGCCAATGCAGTCAATACTACCAATCGTGGTTTAGATTTTGTTGTTTCTTATACGAAATCATTTACAAAAGATCAATCACTTAATCTTTTGTTTGTAGGAAATTTTCAATCTATATCAATTGATAAAATCAATGTGCCGACTGAATTACAAAACAGTAAATATGAAATTGATTCCTATTATACTTCTAGAGCAAAATATTTTTCAGGAGAAATTCCAAGTACATTCTTCAACACACGTGAAATCTATTTCATGAAAGCTTCAGCTCCAAGAAGTAAATATGCAATCAGTGCTGATTACAATTGGAAGAAAATTGTAGTTGGTGCAAGGGTTACTTATTTTGGTAAGCTAGCGCTAACCGGCTTTGGAGACCCGGATTATGATGGAATATATCCGATGGTGCCTGTCGATGATCCTGCTGCCTCACCTAATGCTGTCGACTTTAACAACGGTAAATATGTGCCTGAAATTTTTACTTCTTCTGGAAAATTCACAACAGATATATATATCAACTGGCACATTTTCAAGCCTTTGCATTTTATAGCAGGTGTTGACAACCTATTTAACGTTCATCCTGATTTAGCTGTGAACCCTCAAGCAAAATACTGGGCCGGAAACAATGAAACAGGCGGTCCCTGGGATGGTGTTCAAATGGGCTATAATGGAATGAGAATTTTCACTAGATTGCAGTTCAGATTCTAAGTATTATACCATTTTTTAAGTTAAACCTAACAACATGAACAGCTTACTTTCAAAAGTATCGTTGGTGCTGATCGCACTAACCTTCACTTTCACTCAGAGCTGTGAAAAACCATCCAAATTTAAGACCCAATTACAAGTTGATGAGCCGCGCAAGGTTTCAATTTATTTGACAGACGGACCAATGGATCTCAAGAATGTTTTTATTGATGTACAGAAAGTTGAAGTAAAAATTGACAGTGAAAGTTCATCATCAGATGATGACGATGATGATGACGATGATAAAGATGATGATGATCATTTAAGTGATAGCGACAAACACGGTGAGTGGAAAACTTTAGAATTTACTCCAAAAATAATTGATGTCCTTAAGCTTCAAAATGGTGTTGAGATGCTTCTTGGAAGTATTGAAGTATTGCGCGACGTTGAAAAAGTAAGAGTTACATTAGGTGCCAATAACACAGTAGTAGATGAAAACAGTGTTTCACATGCGCTAATCTTAAATAATTCAACTAATAATTTCCTGTATATAAAGATTGGTGATGATGATTGTGATAAAGATGATTCTAATAGTAGCCAAGAACTTAGAATTGACTTTGATTTATCTAAGTCCATTACCTATACCAATGGAAAATATTATTTAAATCCTAAGTTGCAACCTTTCAGTAACTCAGGTTATGGTGAAATCGAAGGCAAGGTTTTGCCAGAAGGTATCAAAGCAAAAGTGACTATTTCAAATGGCCAAGGTGATCCTAAAATTGGCAACCCAGATAAAAAAGGTCGCTTTAGAGTCAGAGGTTTAAAAGAAGGGACGTATACTGTTTTGTTTGAAGCACCAGGAAAGACTTCTAAAACAGTAAATAATGTCGTAGTTAAAAAAGGGAAAGATGTTGAGCTAAGTACAGTTTCTCTTAATTAATCGATCGCTTTATATTTTTGAAAAGGCACTAATGTTTTAGTGCCTTTTTTTTAATCATACCACCCTTGGTGTCTTTAATACTGTTCATGACCACAAATGCATGTGGATCGATCGTTTGAATTTCAGTATTGAGCTTATTCATTTCTAATCGGGTAATCACGGTAAATAAAATATTTACTTCTCCTATTTCTCCCCTTGTGCCAAAACCCTTTTCTCCTTTATAAACAGTAATACCTCTGCCCATTTTTTCAATAATCATTTGTTTGATTTCCAAATAATGAGTGGATACAATGGTCACACCCATGTATTCATCAATACCATCTACAATGAAATCCAGCATTTTGGAGGCAGAGAGATAAGTGATCATGGAATACATGGCAATTTCAATAGATAGCAAATAGGCGGCAGCAGAGAATACAAAAACGTTAATCAAGATAATGATATCGCCAATGGTGGTGCCTAATTTTCTACTTAAAAATATCGCCAATATTTCTGTGCCATCAATAACAGCACCACCTCTTACTGCAAGCCCAATTCCTGTTCCCAAAAAGAATCCACCAAATACCGCGACTAAAATATTATCATCTGTCACATTTGGAAATTCTACTGATGCCAAACATAGTGCTAGTCCCATTATAGCAAGTGCCGTTTTTATTGCAAAGGCTTTGCTCACTACCCTGTATCCCATGAAAATAAATGGGATATTGACACAAATGATGAGAAAATAAAGAGGTATTCCAGTTGTATTAGAAATGAGCAAGGAGATGCCCGTTGCACCACCATCTACAAATTCATTACTAAGTAAAAAGCCTTTAAATCCGAACGCAGCAGAAAATATTCCGGCAGTCACCAAAAGAAAATCCTTAAAATTTCTTTTGGTTAGAATTCTTAATTCTCGATACCCTTTAGCATAGGTATATGG
>JBKCGF010000191.1:0-3934 GCA_046303455.1 Chitinophagaceae bacterium
TTTCCATCCTGCATCAAGGCTTCAATGCAATAGGTTTCCAATGCACCCGCAAATCTTTCATTAGGTGTCTTAACTCCTTTCATGACAGGCAATGCCATGTAGTTCTCAACAAAATCGGCATATACATGCAACATTTTTTCAGCTTCTTCAATTGCCTCTTCAGCTGTAGCGTGTGCAGTGTGACCTTCTTGCCATAAAAACTCTGCAGTTCTTAAAAACAACCTTGTTCTCATTTCCCAACGCACCACATTCGCCCATTGGTTGATCAGCAATGGTAAATCTCGGTACGACTGAATCCAGTCTTTGTATGCATTCCAGATGATGGCTTCACTGGTAGGGCGAACAATGAGTTCTTCTTCCAGTTTCGCTTCAGGATCTACCATCAATTTTCCTTTGTTGTTGGGATCAGCTTTCAAACGGTAATGCGTAACCACCGCACACTCTTTGGCAAACCCTTCGGCATGACCCTCTTCTTTTTCCAAAAATGATTTAGGCACGAATAAGGGGAAATAAGCATTAACGTGTCCCGTTTCCTTGAACATTTTGTCTAGCACATCACGCATATTCTCCCAAAGTGTGTAACCATAGGGCTTGATTACCATACAACCACGTACAGCTGAATAGTCAGCCAACCCCCCTTTAAGCACCAAATCATTGTACCACTGTGAATAATCTTTCTCCCTCGAAGTCAGTTCGTTGCCCATATTATAGATTTAACATTTTTTAAGATTTGAATTGCAACTTTTAATGATTTCAGTCGTCTAATTATAAAGCCGCGTTAGCGCAAAAGTAGTAACTTCGGGTTAATCTTTAAATCACGTTGTATGAAGAGGATCATTCTTGTATTTTCGCTTGCTTCCATCATGATGGGTTGCAGCACTGCTTACAGGAGCGGACAGACACCTGACGATGTGTATTTTTCACCAGTTCGTGAAGAATCTGGCTACGTAAATGTAGACGATGACAGAAACTATCGTGAATCGGAAGTTCCTTTGAATGATCGTTATTTGAGGATGAAGGCAATGGGTGGTTCCAGATGGAGATCATTTGATGATGATTTTGGTTATTGGAACAATCCTTATTGGAACAATACAGCTTATCTAGATTTCTATCCTTCTTTCAGAGGTGGCATGGGTATTGGCTTTTCTCCTTTCATGGGCAATCCATTTTATGGTCCAAGTTTTGGAACAGGACTTTACTACAATCCTTTCTCGCCTTACTATTTTGGAAGACCAGTGGTGGTGTTCAACAATGTAAAATTCACCAATCCAAGAGCAAATGGTCCGAGAATGGTTAACCTGAATAACTATACTCCACCGCAGAACTATGGTTCAAAATACGGAAACAACAGCTCTCGTCTTGGAGGCTCGTACATCAACAATGGCGGCAGCAGTACACCAAGAGGTGGATACAATCCACGTGGGAATGGTGGAAGCAGCAGTCCATCCAGAACCTTCAGCAACAGTGGCTCAGGATCCGGATTCAATAACAGTTCCAACAGTTCTTCTTCAGGAAGCAGCAGCAGTGGTTCTGCTCCGGTAAGATCATTCGGACGTGGAGGCAATTAAACTTTCAAATCCTTCTAATTTCATGAGGAAAATATTTTTGATTGTCCTCACCTTTTTATCAGGTGCGGCAATGGCGCAAGAACCTGCGGATGCATTGCGTTATTCAATGATGGGCTATGGTGGTAGTGCCAGAACAAGAGCAATTGGCGGAGCAGTCGTTTCACTGGGCGGTGATATCACAGCAGCTGCAGTCAACCCAGCAGGATTGGCTTTCTTCAAAACAAGTGAATTTGTTTTTACCCCTACCCTTGGTTTCAACAATACAAAAATCAATTACCTAGACAATCAAAGCAGCAACAAAAAAACTGCATTTGATATCAGCAACTTTGGTTTCATCTTACCCAAAGAAGGTTCTGTAAATGGAAACTGGAGAAATTTTACAGTCGGCTTAGGCATGAACAGAAGGGCAAATTTCAATAACCAAACAACATTAAAAGGGACAAACAACGAGAGTTCTTATTCTGAAAAATACCTGGAAGAGTTGATCAATAAAAACGTGACCAACCCCAACGATGCAGCAAATAATTTCCCTTATGGTGCGAGTCTGGCATTGAATACTTTTTTGATTGATACCTTATCTGGCCCGGGTGGAACTGTAGCAGGCTATAAAAGTTTGGCTACACCACAGACTGGCGTTGTGCAACAGCAGAACATTGTGACAAGAGGCGGAATCAATGATTATTTTATTGCAGCCAGTGGTAATTTCATGGACAGGTTATTTGTCGGTGGTGGTATCACTTTTAGCCAGCTTAAATTTGAAAGAACCAGCACCTACAGAGAAGACGATGCCACAAGCAACAAAACCAATAATTTCAATTATTTCGAAACAACAGAAACTTTACTAACCGAAGGAATTGGAGTCGGCATCAACCTAGGTATTATCGTTAGACCAATCGATCAAATCAGAATTGGAGCGGCTTTTCATTCACCTGTTTTATACAACATGGATGATTTGTACACCACAACCATTACAACTGATGTAGAAGGATACCAAGGACAATCAGTCCTAACGCAAAGTTCAAGAGACTTCAACAATGGCGAAGCTGGAGAGTTTCAATACGATTTCACCAATCCAATGCGCTTCATGTTTGGCATTTCTTACATCTTCCAGGAAGTTGAGGATGTAAAAAAACAACGCGGCTTCATCAGTGCTGATGTAGAGTTCTTGAACTATGGTAAATCAAAATTCAATACAGGAAGTCTGACCAATGGGGTCAACTATTTACAGGAAGTGAATGATGCGATTAAAGATCAATACAGATCAGCTGTGAATTTTAGAGTCGGTGGCGAACTGAAGTTCAATACCATCATGGCTCGCTTGGGATACAACTACATGGGTAACGCTTATCAATCGACCATACTCAAAGGCACACAATCCAGCATTAGTGGAGGATTGGGATATCGCAATAAGGGGTATTTTCTTGATTTGACGTATGTACACCGTATGGTTAAAGATGCTTCATTTCCTTACCGTCTTGATAATGGATTTTTTGCACCAGGTTTTGTCAAAGGAACCAATGGTAATGTAATAGTGACTGTCGGCATGAAATTCTAATAGTCCAACAAGGCTGTCAATCAGGTTTTATCACTTTGCCTCCTTGTCTTTTTTTATTAACTTGCCTGCATGGCCGTTCTAAAATTTCGCGTCTTCTTCGAAGAAGACGACACCATTTACAGGGACATAGCAATTAAGCACAACCAATCTTTTTTTGAGTTGCATACCGCTGTTCTTGCAGCTTATGAATTTGATAGCATCCACCAGGCAACATTCTACAGAAGTAACGATAATTGGCAAAGAGGAAGAGCAATCAGTCTGGAGAAATATGATGATGTAGACTATCCAGTTGATCCATTGGATATGTTTGATACCAATATAGGTTCAGAAATCAGAGATACAGAACAGAAGTTTATCTATGTTTATGATTTTAAGAAAAACTGGACTTTCCAGATCCAATTGATTGGTGTATCAAAAGAAGAGAACAGTAAAATCATCTACCCTACCATCACAAGAAAAGAAGGTATAGGACCAAGTCAGTACGGTATTAAAAGTATTCTCGGTGATCGCTTTGCTGATGTTGAAGAAAAATACGATCTCAGTTCATTAGGCGAAGGTTTCTCTGATGAAGGTGAAGAAGGAACAGGAGATACAGATGAACTTGGAGAAGACAATGCTTCTGAAGAAGACAATGCATTCTAAGCAATTGAATAAGACAGTCGTTGTAGTAGCCGGACCAACAGCAGCGGGCAAAACAGCCGAAGCCATCCGCTTGGCAAAATCGCTGAATACAGAAATTATATCCGCAGATTCCAGACAATGTTTCAAAGAACTTGAAATAGGCGTAGCTCGTCCTACTGCACAAGAACTT
>JBKCGF010000192.1:0-3846 GCA_046303455.1 Chitinophagaceae bacterium
GTACAATAGTTTTACCGATGCACCTGAGTTGAAAGCTATTCCACCGCCTTCGTATTGGTAAACATGCGATAATTCATCACAAATCACTTCATCACCTGGCTGTGTATGGCATTTTATGGCTATTTGGTTGGTCATTGTGCCGCTTGGACAAAAAATGGCTTTTTCCATCCCAAATAGGTTTGCAGCATATTCTTCCAAACCATTTATCGAAGGATCTTCCCCGAAAACATCATCCCCAACAGGAGCATTATTCATGGCCTCCAGCATGGCTCGGGTGGGTTTTGTAACCGTATCTGACCTGAAATCAACAATCATATGCCAAAATTAATTCATCGTTTTTGCATAACTGACCTATTTTCAAACTTTTACCCATTTTTTTTGTTTTTAGTGGGTAAATACAGATCAATTTTTTGTTTAATAACTATGATATGTGCGAAAGGAATTTTACCTTTGCAGAACCGTCATCATCCTTTGGAAATAACAATTTCTTAGCACCATTCAACCATTATAAACTGTCTTATTAGACAGAACCCATTAGATTATGAGGCAATTAAAGATAGCTACACAAATTACGAACCGCGATTCTCAAGCGGTTGAAAAGTACCTTCAGGAAATTTCAAAAATATCAATGATTACGCCAGAGGAAGAAACTATTCTTGCTCAACGTATCAAAATGAATGATCAACGTTCATTGGATAAATTAGTTCAAGCCAACTTACGTTTCGTTGTATCTGTTGCAAAACAGTACCAACACCAGGGTCTTTCATTGAGTGATTTGATCAATGAAGGAAATTTAGGTTTGATCAAAGCAGCACAAAGATTTGATGAGACCAAAGGTTTCAAATTCATTTCTTATGCTGTTTGGTGGATCCGTCAATCAATCCTACAGGCTTTGGCTGAGCAAGGACGTTTGGTTCGTCTTCCTCAAAACAAAATTGGAACTTACAACAAGGCAAACAAAGCTTATATGGCTTTTGAGCAAGAACATGAAAGAGAACCATCAACTGAAGAGTTGGCGGAGATTCTTGAAATGAGTGAGACTGAAATCAATAATATCTTCCAAAGTAATACACGCCATACTTCTTTAGATGCTCCAGTACATGAAGCTGAAGATGTTGCTATGGGTGATTTACTTGAAGGCGGAGATGATACTGATGATGATGTAATGAAAGATTCATTACGTGCTGAAATCAGAAGAGTATTAAAATCACTTAGTCCAAGAGAAGCTGAAATCGTAAACGCATATTTTGGTCTTGATGGAGAAAATGGAGTTACCATTGAGCAAATTGGTCAAAAATATGATCTTACCAAAGAGCGTATTCGTCAGATCAAAGAAAGAGCCATCAAGCGTCTTCAAAAAGCTCGATACAGCAATGCGCTGAAAGCATATTTAGGTTAATAAGTCACCTACAACCCCGCTCTTTAGCGGGGTTTTTTTTAAACTGTTTTTGATGCTGATTGTTAAGTATGTTATGCGCAACCTGATTTTCATCCTTATCCTTGTTTTTATTTCCTGTGAAAAGGACATCAATATAAAGCTAGATCCTTCACAGAGCCGACTGGTTGTAGATGCTTCAATAGAAAACAATCAACCTCCTTTTGTTTTTCTTTCAAAAAGTCTTGATTTCTTTGGTAAAATCAACCCCGAGGTGCTTAGTTCTTCCTTGGTTAGAAATGCGAAAATTAAAATTTCTGATGGTACAAGTGAAGTGATGCTTACTGAAGATTCTGTTGTTCGTGGAAACACCAAGGTTTATTTTTATACCACATCTGGCACGAATCGATTTTTCAGAGGAAGAGTTGGTGCTCGATACAATTTAACGATTGAAGCACTTGGTGAGATGTATACTTCTTCTACTACCATCCCTGAAATAACGAGAAGAGTCGATTCAATGTGGTGGGAGAAAATTCCTTTTGCCGAAGATTCCAATGATGTCAGAGTAATGTTAACTGGCACAGATAAACCTGGATTAGGTGATTTTATCAGGTATTATACAAAAAGAGGGCAGGAACCTTTTTTGCCAGGGTTTAATAGTGTTTTTGACGATCAGATTATAGATGGAACAACATATACGGTTCAAATTGATAAAGGTTTTGACAAGAATGCTGAATTCTCAGATAGTTTAAGTTTTTTTAAAAAAGGCGATACTGTTACACTCAAGCTTTGTAACATAGATAAGGTGACGTATAATTTTTGGCGAACATATGAGTTTTCTTTTCAAAGCATTGGAAACCCTTTTTCTAGTCCCACTCGTATTTTGGGAAATATTTCAAATGATGCTTTAGGTTATTTTGGAGGATATGGTGCCCAATATCACACAATCATAATTCCTAAATAGTGTAATTTCGCAGATCGAAACTAAAATTTATGAGTACTGCAATTGAAAAAGTAAGTTGTTTGATTATAGGATCCGGACCTGCAGGTTATACTGCAGCGATATATACTTCTCGCGCAAATCTATCCCCATTGCTTTACCAAGGTATTCAACCAGGTGGTCAGCTTACCATTACAACTGAAGTGGAGAATTATCCGGGCTATCCTGATGGAGTTCAGGGACCAGAAATGATGGTTGATTTCGAAAAACAAGCTAAAAGAATGGGTGCTGATATTCGCTATGGCTTGGCTACAAAAGTTGACTTCTCTTCTCGTCCACATAAAGTTTGGATAGATGAAGAAAAAGAAATTCATGCAGATTCCGTTATCATTGCAACAGGCGCTTCTGCAAAATGGTTAGGATTAGAAAGTGAGGAAAGATTAAATGGATTTGGTGTTAGTGCCTGCGCTGTTTGCGACGGATTTTTCTTCCGTGGCAAAGAAGTTGCTATTGTAGGAGCAGGGGATACTGCGGCTGAAGAAGCACATTATTTAAGTAAGCTTTGTACTACCGTACACATGTTCATCAGAAAAGATCAGATGAGGGCTTCTAAAGTGATGCAAGACAGGGTGTTGAATACACCGAATATCAAAATGTATTTCAATACAGAAACCGAGGAAATTCTTGGTGAAAAAACAGTTAATGCTGTTCGTATTAAAAACAATAAGACGGGCGAAAAACAAGAGATTCCTATTTCTGGATTTTTTGTTGCAATAGGGCATGAGCCTAATTCGGGAATATTTAAGGACTATCTACAGACAGATGAGACTGGATACATTCAAACCATTCCTGGAACTTCAAAAACAAATGTTGAAGGTGTTTTTGCCTGTGGTGATGTTCAGGATAAAAATTACAGACAAGCTGTTACTGCTGCAGGAAGTGGTTGTATGGCTGCTATTGATGCTGAACGTTTTCTTGCAGCGCAAGGGCATTAATGCCAGCTCATCAGAACATATACTGCAGCACCAGCCAAATAGCCAAGCAAGGCCCAAAGGCTGACTTTCTTCAAATACCAGAAAAACTCAATTTTGGTTAACCCCATTGCAGCAACACCTGCTGCTGATCCAATGATCAGCATACTTCCACCCGTTCCACTGCAGTAAGCAAGAAATAGCCAAAAGGGGTGATCAGTAGGAAATTCCGAAAGACTGTACATGCCTTGCGTTGCCGCAACAAGAGGAACGTTATCTATAATTGCAGATAATCCGCCAAGAACAACAACAATCAACTTTTGGTCACCAATTTGCTGGTTCAAGTAATCTGCCATTTCTTTCAATGTGCCTGCAGACTGTAAAGCTGCAACACTGATTAAAATGCCTAAAAAGAAAAGAATACTAGGAGTGTCAATTTTACGAATGGCAAAATTGACAGATAAATTATCCTTGTCCATTGTGTCTTTACCACTGTGGATGATTTCAGTAATTAGCCACATTACGCCAAGGGAAAACAACATGCCCATAAATGGCGGGAG
>JBKCGF010000193.1:0-4626 GCA_046303455.1 Chitinophagaceae bacterium
GACTTTCAGGAGAATAAAAATAATCTCCGCTATTTAGAAAAATCAAATAATCTCCATTTGATTTCAGAATTCCTTTATTCATAGCTGAATAGATCCCATAATCCTTCTCAGAAATGTAATATTTTAATTTTCTACTAATTGACTGAATGTATTCAGCGCTTCCATCATTTGAGCCGCCATCAATAATTATATATTCAAAATTCGTATAGTCTTGCGAAATGACAGAATTCACAGTTTTTTTTAGCCCACTTAAATTATTTAGATTAACCGATATAATTGTTATTTTCAGCACTATTTTATTTTTTTAGCAATTAAGTTTTCATATGGATAATGGATCTTCTTCTCTGATTTTATTAATTTGTGGTTTTCTATTTTATACCACTGATAACCCAAACCAACCATAAAATCATAAATCTCTTGAATCATATATCCAGCAGCAAAAGTATTTGCCTCAGTAAATTCAACCATTACCTCTGGGTTGTAATTTGTAAAGAATTCAATACCTCCTTTTAATACAAATTTTTCCCATCCCTCTACATCCATTTTTATTATTCGAATTTTAGATTTATCATACTTAGATAATTCTATGTCTAGAGTAGATACATTAACCTGTATTTTCGAATCAATATTAAGATTGTTAGGAATTGCAAAACTATTCCAAGCATCAAACCCATTATTTGAAATGTTGAATGCTAAACTACCTGGCAAATTTGATAACCCTATATTGAATGAATCAATATTTGTGAATTGATTAATTTGAATATTCTCATTAAATCGCCTGAAAATCTCTGGGGTAGGTTCAAATGATATTACTTTCCCCGATTGTCCAACAAGATCAGATGCAATTAGACTAAACAAACCGATATTAGCGCCAACATCAACAAAATAATCTCCTTCTTTTAAGACTGATTTAAGATACCCACATTCTTCAATTTCAAATCCTTTATAAATTAATTGAGAGAGTACTGATTCTTTATAGAGGCGAATCTTCACTCTATCATTTAATTTATAATCTAAATATACACATCCAATAAATTTTTTATCCCACTGATTTTGAAATACAATTTCCTTCACTACATCTACTTTTTGTAGAAAACGATTTGAACACAACTGTATCTTTTTTACTAAATTTATAAATAATTTGTTCTTGTAGAAAAAATTCAACCCTTTGAGTTTAAGAATTAAACCATTTTAATCTCGGTGAAATAATTCCTGGCCTGATATCAGCGTATGCTTTATTATTTCCTCCCACTTGTACTATATTAAAGCTTATTTTTAGATCATCTTTCACCAACCATTTTTGATTGTGAATTCCTGCTAAAATATTCAATGTGTAGGAGCCTTCTTTTAAATAGTCAATAGGCAAATTGACAGATGATGTGTATGTCCCTGATTTGATATAATTTATATCATCAATTAAATCATCGTGAAAACTTCTGAATAATACCATGCCAGACTTATTATCATACAAATCAAACCCTATCCTAAACCCAATTAATCGTATTTTTATTTCATATTTTAGTTTAATATCTATCGGTATGGTATTTATAAAATTAAGTCCATCTCGATTTTTTTGTGTTACAAATACTGAATTAATTTTGAATTCTTCTGATTGAAATGTTTGCTGATATATTTCTGTAGAATTGAATTTATTTGAATTTAAATTACTCAAATACTCACTTACTCCTTTTTCAATATTTCCATAAATACTAACCTTCCCATTATCAACTAAAATGACCTTGTCACTTATATTGGTAATAACAGCCATATTATGACTCACAAACAATACCGTCCTTCCCTGCTTCTCACTTACATCTTTTATTTTACCTAGACACTTTTTCTGAAATTCCATATCACCAACTGCTAACACTTCATCTACAATCAGAATCTCAGATTCTAAATGTGCCGCGACTGCAAATGCCAATCGGACATACATACCAGATGAATATCGCTTAACTGGTGTATCTAAATATCTTTCAATACCAGCGAACTCGACAATTTCATCAAACTTAGATTTGATCTCAGAACGGGTCATGCCGAGAATGGTGCCATTCATGAATATGTTATCCCTACCGCTTAATTCGGGATGGAAACCTGTGCCGACTTCCAATAAACTCGCAATGCGGCCTTTTACTTTTATAGAACCAGTTGTTGGAGCAGTAGTACGACTTAAAATTTTTAACAAGGTACTTTTCCCAGCACCATTACGACCAATAATACCCAACACCTCACCCTGCTCTACCTCAAAATTAATATCCTTCAACGCCCATACATAATCACTCTTACCCTTTTGTGTGCGATCATTCAATTCGCCGACACGCATGTAAGGGTCTTCCATTCCTCGAACTATATGCCACCATCGATTGACATCATGGAAAATACTTCCTGTTCCAACCTGGCCCAGTCGGTATAATTTTGAAAGATTTTCTACTTGTATGACTTTCACTACAATTAATTCAATTACACGGTATCCATAAAGGTCTTCTCAACCTTACCAAATAACAAGAGGCCGAATACTAAAACTATTGATATAAATACACCACTGAATAACAGTTGCATTGTATCAAAACTTCCAACTCCCATTAAAGTATACCGAAAGGCCTCCACTAGAGGCGTTAGAGGATTAATCGATAACCAAAATTTCAAATCAGGATTTTGAACTGCAGAAATTGGATACACCACTGGCGTTGCATACATCAACAACTGTACACCAAAAGTCACCAACACAGTAAAGTCTCGGTACTTGGTGGTAAGCGAAGAAATTATAATACCTAAACCCAATCCCATCCCTGCCATCATCAACAACAGCACTGGTATGTATAGCAAATGCATACCAACGTGTATGTCAACTCCATTGAATGCATACCCGATCATTACAGCAATCAATAACAAAAGTTGTATGCCAAATTTTACCATATTGCTTAATACCACAGAAATGGGCATGACCAATCTTGGAAAATAAACCTTCCCAAAAATATAGGCATTCGCAACAAATGTGTTAGAAGTCGCTATCAAACAAGAGGAGAAATAATTCCAAATGGTAATGCCGCTCAAATAAAAAAGCAAGGGCGGTAAACCATCGGTTGAAATGGCCGCAATTTTAGAAAAGACCACGACAAAAATTAAAGTCGTGAACAACGGCTGTATAAAATGCCACAAAGGGCCAAGAAGAGTCTGCTTGTACTGCGCAGCAAAATCACGCTTGATAAACATCCACAAAAGATCGCGGTAACGCCATACCTCTTTTAGGTTGATGTCAAGCAAATGCGACTTAGGCTTAATGATTAAATCCCAGTCATCTTGCTGCAGCTCGCTTTGAATGTCTTGTGCTTTCAGGAAATCGGATTATCTGCCAAAGATGCGCCCTATCCAGCGAAATCTATTGGGCTTATCAGTTTCAAAATACTGTTCTAGATCATTACGGTATCCATACCCATATCCACCATAACCATAGTTCACATAACCCTGGTAACTTCCATAACCTATCTGTGCCTTTACATCATTCACGACTAACGACATATGTGGCAACTTCTTGCCCGTATAAATTGCATCAACCAATGCAAGCTGCTTCTTGAATGTATAATTGTGCCTAACCACAAATAAGGTTGCATCGGCATAATTGGCCAATACATAACCATCACTGACCATTCCAACAGGCGCAGAATCAACAATAATCATATCAAACTCCTGTTGCAATTGATCAAACAAGATTTTTAATCGCTCAGTAAGAATCAATTCTGCAGGATTCGGTGGCACCGGACCACAAGGAATGATGTATAAATTTTCAACGCCTTCAACAGGATGTATAATTTCTGACAATTCAGATTTACCAATTAAGAAATGGGTGAGTCCATTTTTCTCCTTACTGCTCAACCCCAATCCACTCATCAACTTTGGCTTACGAATATCAAACTCTACCAATAAAGTTTTCTTACCAGAAATCGCCATCACCGCTGCCATGTTGGTCGCGATAAAAGATTTACCCTCCCCACTCATAGAAGAAGTCACCAAAATAGTATTTGATTTCTTCGACTCATTTAAAACATACTGAAGATTCGTTCGAATAATTCTGAACTGCTCTGAAGTGAACTTTCTATCTCTTGCAGAAATAATCAAAGTTGATTTCTGATCTGAATGTCCAATTTCCCCAAGCATTGGAGCAGAAGTACCCGACTCAATATCTCTTTTTGTCCTAACCTTATCATTCAAAAATTCAAGTAAAAACGCAAAGCCTATTGGAATGGCCAATCCTAAAAGTAAAGCTGTCGTGTAAAATGAACGTGGATGCGGACTAACAGGCATTCCAGCAGAATAACCAGGCTCTAATACCTGGATATTAGACAAAGTAGATGCAGTACTGATTGAAGTCTGTATCTTCTTCTGTAGTAAAGTAGCATACAACTCTTCCATTACTTTTTGCTGCCTAGTAATATCCAACAACTGTCTTTCCTTGCTAGGCATACTCCTTAACTCAGTACTGGCCATCAACTCTGATTGTTCTAAGCTCTGCTGTACTGATTTATAATTATCCTTCAGCTGTGCTAACGACAACTGAATCTCATTTTTAGTTTTTTCCAAAGACAAATCCATGTCTTTGATGATGGGATTGTCTTTCGGTATCGTTCG
>JBKCGF010000194.1:0-4129 GCA_046303455.1 Chitinophagaceae bacterium
GAGAAAGGAGGCTACTTGGAAATTAATTTTAGTGGTTACAAATCAATGAGTATTCTATTAGGGAATGATACAAGTATTTCCGTTCAAATGAAAGTGAATACAAGTGATATTGAAGAGGTTGTTGTAATAGGTAGTCGCAGATTACCTCGTTCAAAGATTGAATCAACAGTGCCGGTAGATTTAATTGATATAAAAACAATTATAGCAGAAGTCCCCCAAACAAATATCACTGATCTCCTCAATACTGTTGCACCCTCTTTTAATTCAACCACACAAACAGTTTCAGATGGCACTGACCATATTGATCCTGCAACAGTTCGTGGACTAGGCCCAGACCAAACGCTTGTAATGGTTAATGGTAAAAGAAGATATACTTCTGCATTGGTTAATGTAAATGGCACGATGGGAAGAGGATCTGTCGGGACTGATCTCAATGCAATTAGTATTGCAGGTATTGAACGTATTGAGGTTTTAAGGGATGGTGCAGCTGCTCAATATGGATCAGATGCAATCGCTGGCGTATTAAATGTTCAACTAAACAGGACTGTCAACAAAGGTAGAGCTATAATTAGTTATGGATCAAATGCAACAACCTATCAAACTTTCACCCACGCCAATTCAGGAAATTTTCCACAAGGAATTGATCCAGTATATATTAATAACAATATAGTAGATGGACAAAAATTAAACACATCATTGAACTATGGTTTTCAAATTGGTAAAACCAAAGAAAGCTTTTTAAACGTAACAGTTAATTATGACCAACGTGAACCAACCATACGTTCAGGAGAAAGAACAGGTGATCTTGACAACCGCACTTCAGGTGATGCAGCAAGTAATGCATTGCTCAGTCAATTAGGTGTGAACAGAAATTTCTTTCAAATGCGCGTAGGACAATCACGTAGCAGAAATATGCAGAGTGTCATCAATGGTGCTTTGAAAACTAAAGGAAGCAGTGAGTTTTATTTTTTCAGTATAATTGGACTGCGAAATGGTAACTCTGCAGGTTTTTACAGAATGCCATATCAGGCTACCAATATCCCAACTATTTATCCAAAAGGTTTTTTACCTGAAATCAATTTAACAATTGGTGATATTTCTTTTGCCTCGGGTTTGAAAGGAAAAATCGGTACATGGAATTATGACCTTAGCAATGTATATGGACAAAATAGTTTCTCTTTCTTTATTAAAAATTCACTAAACGTTTCTGCATGGTACAACAATGGTTCAACCCAAAAAGAATTTGATGCAGGTACCTTAAGCTTTAAACAGAATACCACAAATTTTGATATTTCAAAAAATATAGATGACAAATGGAAAACCCATCTTGCATTTGGCCTTGAGTACAGATTTGAAAACTACAAACAAGAACAAGGTGAGGAAGCCTCCTGGGGTAACTACATGCGCCGAACCAATGGACAAGTAGATTTAATTAATGGAACACCAACAGCTGTTAGACTAGCTGATAATTCTACAGGTATACCCGCAGGCGGATCACAGGTTTTTCCAGGTTTTAGACCCGATAACGCAATAGACAACAACAGAGGTTCTGTTGCTCTATACACAGATGTAGAAATTCAACCGATCAAAAAACTATTACTCGATGTTGCGCTTCGATATGAGAATTATAGTGACTTTGGTGATAACCTCAGTTGGAAAATTGCAGGTCGTTTCAAGGCAACTGATCAATTTGCTATCAGAGGTTCTGCAAGTACTGGCTTTCGTGCCCCGGCGCTTCAACAACGGTTTTTAACCAAGACATCAACAGTCTTCCAAGGGGGTATCCCATTTGATGATGCAACGCTTCCCAATAATAGCACAGCTGCACAGTTGCTTGGTATTCCGAGTTTAAGGCCTGAAATTTCTCAAAGCTTCAGTATGGGCGCTACATTAAAAGCAAAAGATTTTTCAATCACAATTGATGGCTTCTCAACTAAAGTTACAGATCAAATCATTTTAACTGATGCTTTTCAAGGAAAAAACGGAGGAACTTTACAAGAACAGCAGATCTATGATATTCTTCTTTTGAACAATGCATCACGAGGTGTTTTCATGGCCAATGCAACAGATCTCCGTACATCAGGTATTGATATAATCTTTACTTACAATTTTAAATTTTCCAACAATCAATCCATTAAAATAGAATCGGCAAGTACATTTACAGAGAGAAAGATTTTAGGAAAAACTAAAATATCAGATAAACTGGTTGGAAGAGATGCAACCTATATGAGTCCTATTAATAAGGCTATACTTGTTGATGGAAATACAAAAGTTAAAAGCTCTTTTCTTACAACATATTATGCAGGAAAATTCAATGTCTACTTGCGTAATACTTATTTTGGAAGAGTAACCCATATTGAAGCCGGGGTAGCACCGACTGGTTTTTTGTACAAGAACTAGGAGGAAAGGTTATTACAGATTTAACTGTTGGCTACAAACTATCTAAAACACTAAGATTCAGCATTGGTGCAAATAATTTATTTGATATTTACCCAGATAAAATCATTGCATCTAAAGGAAACTATAAAAGATTAGATGTACTTGTTGGAAGTCCCACCTATGATCAATTTATAGAGACCCAATCTGCAAAAGAGAGAAACATTGTCAACAACAACCAGGTAACTTCTAACAACCAATTCAATTATTCGAGAAGAGTAACACAAATTGGCATGAATGGCAGGTATTTATTTGCACGAATTCAATTTGATTTCTAAAATGTACAAACATGCTCTAATTGGAGCTACAGTTATATTGCATAACTTTTTTATTTTTGTTGATAGTAAATGTTATGAAAACCCCTTTCAATAAATTTCTTTACATCGGATTTCTGGCATTGGGCTGAATGTAAATAATATCAAATAAGAAGAAGGGCCACTACAATCAAAGTCGTTTCAATAAGGAGTAAGGAATAAGCTTCAATAGAATTCCAATCAATTTCCATCTCTTCGAAACATATACAACTTGTTTCTTTAGCTGGATGGCTCTATATATTTGTTTTGCTGCTTTCTCAACAGGTGCTACCCAAAATAACCCATCGCCTTTGGCCATGGCCGTATCCACAAAACCTGGTCTAACATCAGTCACGTGTATACTTGATCCAAAGTCTTTTGCATTAATCCTCAACCCTTCTAAGTAATTTATTTGATACGCTTTCGTGGCATTATAAGATGGAGCAATGCCATTTCCTCGAATGCCTGCAATTGAACTGATATTTACCAAATAACCATGACCTTGTTCCTTAAAATACCTCATTCCCCAATCAGCAAGACATGTAAATCCCTGCACATTTGTTTTAATAACATCATGCTCGATTTCAAAATTCAAATTCTTATTTTCTTCTCCAATTCCAGCTGAAATAATCATCAGGTCTAAGCCGCCCATTTGATCGACAAGTTCTTTACAAGAAACTTCAATAGCAGATAAATCTTGAATATCCATTCGCTTTACAAATACTCGATCATGATTTTTTTCTTTTAAAGTATCTAATAACATCTCCCTTCTGCCTGTAACACCAATCATATAATCATTCTGCAAAAGCAATTCTGCTAATGCTTGACCAATTCCACTTGTTGCCCCAATGATGATACATCTTTTCATTCGTTTACAAATATCAATTATAAAGCGGTCATCTTCAATATTCTACCCGACCTTCAACAGCCACTTAGACTGAACCATCTGGTGATTAGGCTGATGTAAAATTAAGATAATGCAAATATAAATTTTGTACCTTTCTGTATATTTTTCTATGCAATCAGCACATGATGAACCTTTTGATTTATAAGATGAGTCCTATTAAACTATTGATTCTTCTTTGCAGCATAATTATATTGATTCAAGCCTGTGAAAAAAAATCAACTCCGGAGATTGCAGTCAAACCTTCTTTCGACATCATTCAAGAAAAAATACTGAATGTCTCTTGCGCCTTATCTGGTTGTCACGCATCTACTTCAGATGCATCCTTCGAAAAACACGGTCTGATTCTAACACCAGGTAAATCATATGCCAATTTGGTTGGTGTACTTGCTAAAAATACCGCTGCTGCTTCATTACGCTTGAAACTGGTTAATCCAAAAGATCCAGATAACAGTTTTCTCGTGCATAAAATTGCATGTGAAACAGGCCACCATGC
>JBKCGF010000195.1:0-2027 GCA_046303455.1 Chitinophagaceae bacterium
GCCTATATCCCTTTGCATTCTTCTCCTATGGGTAAAAAGCTGGGGTATCATGAAAATGACCTACCGCTTACAGAAGACCTTGGGAACAGGATAGTTCGTATGCCATTTTATACGGAACTGGCAGAAAAGGGACTTGATCATTGCATTGCAGCTATGCAAAAAGTGCTTACTACTATTTTCAAATTAGCATAATGAAATTTGTTCTTGTTGGCGTAGGAAAAATTGCAAAGAAATCTGTTTTACCCGCTATTCTAAATAGCGGAAAAACAACTTTGGTAGCTTGTGTAGACAGGAAAATCGAGAAACAAGAGGAAGTCAGGGCTAAATATGGTGTTCCTTTAGTCACATCCCTACAAGAAGCAATATCATCTTTTGAATTTGATGCCGTATATATTTCCACACCAATTGGACTGCATACGACTACAATTTTGGAAGCTGCTGCAGCCAAAAAGCATATACTTTGTGAAAAGTCAATAGTAGCCTCACTTCATGAAGCAGAAGAGGCAGTAGCTGCCTGTGAAAAAAATGGAGTTGCACTTTTTGAGGGATTTATGTATCAGTTTCATGAACAACACAAGGTTGTTCAATCCATCATAGCAGCTGGAAAGATAGGAGAGCCATTTAGGTTCGAAGCCAGATTTGGTTTTCCACCAATTGATCAAAATGATTTTAGGTATTCAAAACAGATGGGTGGAGGGAGTTTATTGGATGCTGGGGCGTATACCGTACATGCAGCTCGACATTTCTTTGGGAAAGAGCACGTTAGTATCAATTCCAATATGTTCTATGGACCACACGAAGTTGACATGAGGGGACATGTTTTGATGGATTTTGGTGCAGGTAAAGTAGCTGATTTGTCTTTTGGATTCGACAATTATTATCAAAATAGGTATTCTGTTTGGGGTACCAAAGGTTGTTTGACCTTAAGCAGGGCGTTTGCCGTACCTCCTGATTTTTCTTCTACATTGGTGGTTGAGGCAGAAGGTAAAGTGGAAAGCATATCAATGCCGACTGATGACCATTTTATCAAAGAATTACAATTGTTTGCTCAATGGGCAAACAATGAGCAACATAGAGTTTCTTGGTACCAGGAAATATTGGCTCAATCAAGAACCCTTAACGCAATTCGAGGGCAATTACTATAGTTAATTAGAACTACTTATTCCAATTTACGTACGTATAGGTATTGTTTTTTTCGAAACATTTCATGTTGAATAAATCCACTGAATTCATTGAATTTCAGTGGATAAACTTATTTATTTAGGCCCTTTTTTTTTTCTAAATTTACCCTTTAGCAAATCCTACTTACCGGACATGAAAATACCATTGTGACCGAGATGGCGAAGCTTTGAAAAAAGTTATGGGTTATGAGTGTTGGATTTTAATTTCCTATTCCCTTATCCCTGTTCCCTACTCCCTAAATAACTATTTTTGTCAAGTCATTTCACTGATATACAATTTTATGATTAGTAGCTTCAAAAAGGCCTTAGCCTGTTTTGTCTTCTTGTTTTTAACATTAGGCAGTTTTGAGTCATTTGCCCAAAACGTTCCAAACACAGTAATTGCGCAGGTGCAAGCCATGCTCAGAAGCAAAGGCTTGAATGAGGAAGATGTGAAGGCGCGATTAAAAGCAAAAGGACTTGATGTTGATAAAATGAGTCAAGAAGAGCTCATTAAAAATAGAGCAGAAATTGAAAAGACCATTTCAGAGATGGAAGCGGAGAAGAATTCCGGGAAGACAGCTTCTGAAAGCAATGTTGGTGTGAAAGAAGGAAAGGACTTGGGTGTTTCACCTAAAGAGAAGTTGGATGTTGTTTCTGCTGATCCTTTACCTACTTCTAAGGTTGAAATTTTGACAGATAAATTGCAGGAGAAAACAGCAGATAAACTAGCGCCTTCTAGCATTTATGGTCATAGTATATTTCGTGAAAAGTCTATTGAAGTGTATAGGGTTTCAAAAGATGCTAGTCCGCCAGAGAGCTACATACTAGCACCTGGCGATAAAATCAACATTTTAATTTTTGGTA
>JBKCGF010000196.1:0-1211 GCA_046303455.1 Chitinophagaceae bacterium
GAAGATCAACCAATAAAGCATTTTATGGGAATGGTAAAAGGAAGAACTATTCAAGCATATACCAGCTCTGAATTCTTTCTCACCAAAGTACATGTGTACGAAATGGTTCCTGGCCGCTTTCACGGCTGCGTCCCAGCATAACCCCTAATCCCTGCCTACCGGCAGGCAGGCCTGTTCCCTTCTCCCTGTTCCCTATTCCCTAACTCCTAATTTATCAAAATGGCATCAAATACATACGACGTAATCGTTATCGGATCCGGACTCAGCGGTGGCTGGGCTGCAAAAGAGTTTACTGAAAAAGGGTTAAAAACCTTGGTCCTGGAAAGAGGACGTGAAGTAAAGCACTTAAAAGATTATCCCACTACGAATCAGATGCCATGGGAATTCCCGCATCGAAATGAAGTAACGCAAGAAATAAAAGAAGCCAATCCTGTTATCAGTAAGTGCTACGCATTTCGTGAAGACGCCATGCATTTCTTTGTGAAGGATGCAGAACATCCTTACGTTCAGGAGAAGCCTTTTGATTGGATCAGAGGTTACCAGACTGGAGGTAAATCTTTGATGTGGGCTAGGCAGACACAGCGATGGAGTGCTTATGATTTTGAAGGTCCCGCTCGCGATGGTTTTGCTGTCGATTGGCCTATTCGTTACAAAGACATTGCGCCTTGGTATAGCTATGTAGAAAAATTTGCAGGTATTTCTGGTAACAGAGATAATCTTGACATCCTTCCAGATGGTGAATTTTTACCAGCACTGGAAATGACCTGCGTTGAAAACTATTTCAGTGATTTTGTAAAGAAAAATTATAGTGGACGACATGTTGTTTATGGTCGCTGCGCACACCTCACCGTCCCGCAGAAAATACATCTCGAACAAGGAAGAGCACAATGCCAGAAAAGAAATCTTTGTCAGCGTGGTTGCCCATTCGGCGGATATTTCAGCTCCAATTCTGTTACACTTCCTTGGGCGGAGAAAACCGGAAACCTCACCATGATTTCAGATGCTGTTGTGCATTCCATCATTTACGATGAGAAATTAGGAAAGGCAAGTGGTGTGCGTGTGATTGATGCAAAGACCATGAAGGCCACTGAATATTTTGCTAAAGTCATCTTCCTGAATGCAGCTGCTTTGAACTCTAATCTCATTTTGTTGAATTCTACATCCAGCCGTTTCCCGAATGGTTTGGGTAACGACAGCGGCTTGCTTGGGAA
>JBKCGF010000197.1:0-1967 GCA_046303455.1 Chitinophagaceae bacterium
ATCAAGTTTGATCTCAACGGCGAAAAAAAGATCATGCTCAATTATGCTAAGTTGAGGATAGTGGGATAGTTTTTGCTAATCAATCCTTTTGAAGTATTTTGATATGCCAAATATCAAAATCATGCGCAAATTATTTTTCATAGCCTTTTTATTTTGTTTTCAGACTTTATCTGCCCAAGTACTTTCAGAACGTGAAGAGTCAAGAATAATCGATGAAATATTGAATGAAAGATTCAATGTGTTACTGCCGCAATTGATGGAGCGGACGGGTATTGATATGTGGGTGGTGATTTCAAGAGAATACAATGAAGACCCTGTGTTGAAAACGATGTTGCCTTCTACATGGCTATCTGCAAGAAGAACCACCATGTTGGTTTTTTATAAAGACGCGAAGAAGAAAGAAGTCGAGAAACTAGCCATCGCGAGATACAATGTAGGTGAATCTATTAAAGCATCTTGGGACATGAATAAGTTTCCTGATCAGTGGGATGCTTTGAAAGATATCATTGTGAGTCGCAATCCTAATAAAATTGCCATCAACACTTCTGAAGATTACGGACATGCAGATGGTTTGGATCACACACATCATGGTATGTTGATGAACATCCTTCCTGATGGGCTCAAGAAAAAAGTGGTGAGTGCAGAACCGTTGGCTGTCGCATGGCTTGAAACCCGCACTGAACGTGAGATGCAGTTCTATCCTCAGTTGGTAAAAATTTCACACGATATTATCGCAGAAGGATTTTCTGCAAAAGTGATTACACCGGGTGTAACAACAACTGATGATTTGTTTTGGTGGTTCAGACAAAAATTAAACGACCTTGGATTATCAACCTGGTTCCATCCTTCTGTCGCCATCCAAAGAAATGATACAGCGAACTTTGAGCACTTGCGTAGTTTTTCAAACCGACCCAAAGATGATGTGGTAAGACCGGGCGATTTGCTGCATGTAGATTTTGGTATCACTTATTTAAGATTGAATACAGATGTTCAACAACATGCTTATGTGTTGAAACCTGGCGAGACGGATGTACCTGCTTCTATAAAAAAAGCATTTGCCAATGGAAATAGGCTACAGGATATTTTGACTTCCCAGTTTAAAACTGGAAGATCTGGTAACGAGATGTTATTGGCTGCAATTGCCCAAGCAAAATCGGAAGGAATCGTTCCGAGCATCTATACCCATCCACTTGGTTTACATGGTCATGCAGCGGGTCCGACTATCGGAATGTGGGACATGCAGCAGGGCGTTCCAGGGAGCGGCGACTATAAATTGTTCCCCAGAACTGCTTATTCTATCGAGCTAAATGCCAGCACTTTTATCCCAGAATGGGGCAAAGACATCCGAATTATGCTGGAAGAAGATGGATTTTACGATGGAAACACCTTTTATTATATAGGTGGCCGCCAGGAAAAAATACATTTAATCAAGTATTTCTAAAGTACTATGAAAAAAACACTACTATGTATTGCATAGTATTGTAAAAAGTACATACATTTGTACTGTTATTGATCATTCACGTTCAAAAACAGTACAATGAATATTGAAAATACACAGAGTCAGATGAGGAAAGGGGTGCTTGAATTCTGCATCCTGTCCATCATTCAGCGTGGCGAGGCCTATCCAAGTGATATCATCGAAGAGATGAAAAAGGCCAAACTCAACATTCTCGAGGGCACGCTTTATCCATTACTTACTAGATTGAAGAATGCAGACTTGCTGAACTACCGTTGGGTGGAAAGTTCAGGTGGACCGCCCAGGAAATACTTTTCCCTAACGGAGAAGGGTGCAGCTTTTTACAAAGACCTGGAAAATACATGGAGGGAGATGGCTGATGGTGTGGAGAGGGTGATTGATAATGAGGGAATAGAGATTAGGGAACAGGGAGAAGGGAGCAGCGAACAGTTAAATGAAAACTCAGAACTCACAACCCATAACCCACAACTCACAACTGATAACCCACAAC
>JBKCGF010000198.1:0-3164 GCA_046303455.1 Chitinophagaceae bacterium
GAAATATATTTAATCAAGAAAGGTATAACGCAAATTGAACATGCATTTACTTTTTATCTCCTATTGATTTTTATTTTAATAGGATACTCATTCTTCAAAACCTTTATTCCAGTATTGTATTTATTCCCCATATTTTGGACAATTGTATTTCTAATGTTTATACCCCAATTAAAACTAGTTCGTGCAAAAACCTAAAATACTTTATTACTTGCACACTTACTTTATGGATAGTGCTTTAGAGTGGTTAAATGATTTAAAATCTAACTACGAAGTACATCTGCTAGTGGAATTGTCGCCAGACTCACTAAAAAGTACCGTAATAGATATTGAAAATAGAAACATAGAAAGTGATTTTGGTGAGTTATTTGATGTGATTGACACTGAAACCAAGATACTATTGAATCCATATTTCATGGGGTTAGGTTCTGTCAAGTATATTTATTATCCTACCAAACAAATGTTATCAATAAAGAACCTTAAAATGGCTTTTAAGGTTTTATCCTACATCAAACTGAATAAAATTAATACAGTACATTTTGATACTACTTCTGGCAGATTCATGCCTGCCTTACCCTTTCTGTTTAGAATAAAAAAAATTGCTACTATTCATGATCCAAATCCTCATACAGGAGAAGAATCATATAAAAAGACAATCATTAGAAAAGTGTATACCAAGATGGTTAACAATTTTCTTTTTTATTCAAGGTATTCATATCGTCAATTTATTCATAGTCATATTCATTCACACTCTAATACATTTAGCGCTCAGCTAAAACCATATTCTTTTATTTCTAAATTGAATACAACGTCTATAAAGCCTAATAAATATATATTGTATTTCGGGAGGATATCTTATTATAAAGGCATTGATTTATTGTTAGAGGCATTCCAATCAATTGTATCACATTATCCAAATTTGGATTTAATCATTGCAGGAAAAGGAAATATTGAATATGAAATATCTGATGAAATAAATACAAATAAAATCAGATTTCTTAATAAATATGTTCCAATTCAAGAATTGGCTGAATTAATTAATAATGCAGAATTTGTAGTTTGTCCATACCGTGAAGCAACACAAAGTGGTGTTTTGATGACTGCTTTTGCACTGAATAAGCCTGTGTTGGCTACTAATGTTGGTGCGTTTCCAGAATATGTACTTGAAAACATAAATGGTATGCTTGTTGAGCCAAATGTAAATGGGATAGAAAAAGGTATTCTGAAAATGTTAAATAATAATCATTACAAGGATCTAGAAATTCAGATGAAGTCATTTGCTCCAAAACGTCTTGTTAATAATGAAAATGTATTTTCAGAATTGTATGCTAATTGATTGTATATGAAAAAACAATCAATCATTAAAGCTGATTTATATAGGTATAAAGATGAGGTATCTTCATTTTCTATTTTTAAAGGTTTGATAGTGCCTGGTTTTCGATATGTTTATTTTTTAAGGAAATCGTCTTTTTATAGTAACAAAACTATTGCTGGTCTTTTCTATCGATTCATGTTATTAGTACACTCATATTTCTATGGTTTCCAAATTAATCCTTCAACGAAAATTGGTAGGGGTTTATATATAGGGCATAGAGGCACTATAATTATTAACAGTAAAGTTATCATTGGGGAATGTTGCAATCTTTCTCCTGGTGTAACAATTGGTCAAACCAATAGAGGGATAAAAAAGGGAACTCCTGTAATTGGTAGTAAAGTATGGATTGGGACCAATGCTGTTTTGGTTGGCAGCATTAGTATTGGAGATAATGTGTTAATTGCACCAAATGCTTATGTAAATATCGATATTCCTGCAAATAGTATTGTGATAGGTAATCCAGCAAAAATCATTTCAAAAGAAGATCCTACTGCTGGTTATATTCTTTCTTGTCCAGAAGTTTAAAAAATAAAAATTGTTACCCAAGTCTAATAGAATTGTTTTCGTAATTCATGGTTTACCAATGGGTGGAGCTGAAAAGTTCCTCATTACATTGTCTAATCATCTCTATAAACGAAATTATCGACCACATATCATTCTTTTAAGTAATGATGATATGTTAATTGGAGAATTGAATCCTTTTATACCTGTTTACCAGGTAACAAAAAAAACACGATATGATTTGACAATTTCCAAAAGAGTCAACACCTTAATTGACTCTATTGATCCCAATATTATCATGTGCGTAAACACTTATGCTTATTTTCTAACCAGGATAGGTCAATTGTTTTCGAATAAAAAAAGTATTGTTCTTTCACCACATTCTACAATTCCTTTTTCATGGTATAATTATTTTCAAAATCTTATTTATTTGAGATTTGTGCAAGAGTCTGATCAAATACTTTATTTGTGTGAAGCTCAACGTTTGTTTTTGAAAAAAACCTATAAGATACCCAAGCACCAGAATAGTATTGTGTACAATGGTGTTGATACCCAGTATTTTAATCCAATCATGATTCAACATAATACAGAGGAATCACTCAGGAAAACTTTAGGAATTAATCCGGAAGATAAAGTGATTGTTCAGGTAGCTCGTCTTCAAAAAGAAAAATGTCATTCTGATGCTATAATGGCGTTATCATTTTTAAAATCACAAAAATTTGAAACCGGCACACACCTAGTTATTGTGGGGACAGGAAATTCATCATATGTGTCAGCATTAAAAGCGTTGGTTCAGAAAGAAGACTTAAATGATTTTGTTCATTTTGTAGGTAGTCAGTCGGATGTTAGACCCTATTTATTTATGTCAGATCTATTTACGCTTACATCTGAGAGTGAAACATTTTCAATTGCAGCATTAGAGGCAATGTCAATGGGATTACCTGTTGTATTAACAGATGTCGGTGGAGCAAAAGAAATGGTTGTTTCAGGATTGAATGGATTATTAGTTAAGCCACACAATTCAAAAGAACTGGCTGCGGCCTGGAAAACAGTGTTTCAGTCAAATTTACAATCCAAAAAAATCAGAAATCATGTTATTGAAAAATTTTCAATTCAAAGCATGATTGATCATTACGAAGATCTTCTTTTTTCACAAAATGTATCTGTGAATCAGCTAGAATATGCTTAAACCGAATGTTCTATTTGTTGGTCCCGATAACAACAAAGGCGGCATTGGAGCTGTATTAAATGTATATAGCAAATATTTCAATGACTTTCAATTGATTAAAAC
>JBKCGF010000199.1:0-2770 GCA_046303455.1 Chitinophagaceae bacterium
ATAGCAGTCACGGTTGAAGTAAAGAACCAGGGCTCAGTTGATTTGCCAGCAGAAGTGTTTGTGCCATTGGATGTTCGATTTGAAGGACAAGGAATTAAGATCGACCAGGTGAGTCGCAATTATAAAGAGGGCATTAAGGCAGGAGAAACAGTTTCCATCACCAAGAACATCAACGGACCATGGGTAGGTAATTTATCGTTTGGCACAGATGTAGTTGGTGAATACAATTTGGTGGTGAACTTAGATAAAGCCAATGAGATTACAGAGGTCAATAAGAATAATAATTATTTATCTAAGAAAGTCAATTTTGTTAGACCTGCTGACATGAATGCGTTTGCATTAGAGCGTGCAATCAGAAGTTATGCTTCCATTGCTCCAGTAGATTCTTTAGTTGCGATGATGCGAAATACAAATGCGATGGAGCCACAGTCCAAGGCCAGTGTAATCAAAGCCATTTCTGAAGGGTGGAATTACAGAAACAAGCAGGTGAAGTTGAAGCCAGCTGATCTTGCATTCATGAAGTCCATCAATACAAACAACAGCAATGAGCGTTTGAACAAATTGATGGAAGCATGGGGTGTTGTTGCTGAGAAAGAAATGGCAGATGTGAAAGTTATTCGCATCAAAACCATTAGAGAGGCCATGAAATATGATTTAAAAGAATTTACTGTGAAGCCTGGGCAGTCGGTTGAAATCATTATTGAAAACCCAGATGCAATGCAGCACAACATGGTCATTACAAAACCAGGTTCATTAGAAAAAGTCGGTCGCGCTGGTGATGCCATGATGAAGGATGAGAAAGGAGCGGAGAAAAACTACGTACCTGCATTGGCAGAGGTCTTGTATTCAACGCCTTTGATCAATCCCGGACAATCCTATAAATTAAAATTCAAAGCACCAGCGGCAGTCGGTAATTACCCATACGTCTGCACCTTCCCAGGTCACTGGACATTGATGAATGGGGTGATGAAGGTGGTGAAGTAGGGAGTAGGAAGAAAGAACAAGTGTTCAGTGAATTGATGTAAGCAACTCCCCTCCTAGTATAGGAGGGGCTCCGAGTCCCGCAATTGCGGGACGAGAGAGGGGTGGTATCACTTCCTCCTAATTCATTAACTTTGCCCTCCAAGAAAAATATACATGTCTAATCATAATCTTTCCGAACAAGAAATCATCAGAAGAGAGAAACTAGCAGCAATCCAGGCATTGGGTATTGATGCCTATCCTGCACCTGCATTTCCTGTAAATATTACCGCGACAGAAATCAAATCAAAATATTTAGGCGAAGAGAACAAGTCTGATTTTGCAGATGTCTGCATCGCTGGTCGTTTGATGAGCATCCGCGATATGGGTAAAGCAAGCTTTGCAGTATTGCAAGACCATACAGGTAAGATTCAGATCTATGTAAAACGAGATGAGATTTGTCCGGGTGACGATAAAACCCTCTATGATCAAGTCTGGAAAATCCTAGACATTGGTGATATCGTTGGCGTGAAAGGATATGTGTTCACCACAAAAACTGGCGAGACATCCATCCATGTGCAAACACTTACCCTGCTTGGAAAATCTTTAAAACCACTTCCAGTCGTTAAGGAAAAAGAGGGAGAAACTTTCGATGCAGTAACTGATCCTGAATTCAGGTACAGACAGCGTTATGCCGACCTCATCATCAACCCAGATGTAAAAGAAACTTTTCTTAAGCGCTCTAAACTTATCAACTCAATTAAAGAGTTTTTGAACCAAAGAGGTGCAATAGAAGTCGATACCCCTGTACTACAAAGTATCCCTGGTGGTGCGTCTGCAAGACCATTTACAACGCATCACAATGCATTGGATATTCCAATGTATTTGAGGATTGCAAATGAGCTTTATTTGAAAAGATTGATAGTAGGTGGATTTGATTGGGTCTATGAATTTTCCAGAAACTTCAGAAATGAGGGAATGGACCGCACGCACAATCCAGAGTTTACTGTCCTTGAATTTTATACAGCCTACAAGGATTACCTCTGGATGATGGAGACGACTGAAGCGTTATTAGAAAAAGCTGCTATCGATGTAAATGGTACAACAGATGCAGAAGTTGATGGTAAGACCATCAGTTTCAAAGCACCTTTCAAGAGAGTGACCATGTATGATGCTATTAAAGAACACACTGGGTTTGATATCAGTAACATGGATGAAGATGGATTAAGAGATGTGTGTAAACAGCTCCATATCCCGGTTGAGAAGAGCATGGGTAAAGGAAAACTAATTGATCACATCTTTGGTGAGAAATGTGAGCACCATTATATCCAACCGACTTTCATCACTGATTATCCTGTGGAGATGAGTCCCCTTACCAAAAAACACCGCAGCAAACCAGGATTGGTTGAGCGTTTTGAATTGATGGTCAATGGAAAAGAAATCGCAAACGCTTATACAGAGTTGAACGACCCAATCGATCAACGTGCACGTTTTGAAGAGCAACTCAAATTGATGGAACGCGGTGATGATGAAGCCATGTTCATCGACCATGATTTTCTTCGTGCATTGGAATATGGTATGCCGCCTACTGCAGGTATTGGTTTTGGTATTGACAGACTTTGTATGCTACTGACCAACCAGCCTTCGATTCAGGATGTGCTTTTATTCCCGATGATGAGGCCGGAGTGATATTAGGGATTAGGGAATAGGGAATAGGGATAAGGGAATAGGCAGTAGGCAATAGGGAACAGGGATTAGAAAGAAGAGATAATTAAAAGTAGATTAGGGATTAGATATATGGAGATAATTC
>JBKCGF010000200.1:0-11512 GCA_046303455.1 Chitinophagaceae bacterium
AATATGCGTGCTCCCAAACATCAACTCCCAAAATTGGTGCACCCTTCACCTCTGCTACATCCATCAAAGGATTGTCCTGGTTTGGTGTTGAAGAGATTTCCAGTTTACCGTCTTTGATCAACAACCAAGCCCATCCACTTCCAAAACGGGTCATGCCAGCATTGGCAAATTTCTCTTTGAAAGCATCAAATGAACCAAATGCCGCATCAATAGCTGCTGCAAGCGCACCAGTAGGCTGACCACCTGCATTAGGCGCAAGACTTTCCCAGAAAAAGGTATGGTTCCAGTGACCACCACCATTGTTGCGGACTGCCGGAGAAATGCTGCCAGCATTTGCCACTAATTCCTCAAGTGATTTTCCTTCATTTGTAGTACCAGCAATGGCCTTGTTTAAATTGTCAACATAAGCCTGATGATGTTTGCCATGGTGAATCTGCATGGTCAATGTGTCGATATGTGGCTCCAAAGCACTGTGCTCGTATGGTAAAGGTGATAAGGTAAATGGCATAAAAAATTATTTTAGCAAAGATAGGAAAAGAGGGAATAGGGACAAGGGATAAGGGTTATAGGAAAAGATGACAGTCGGCAGTTGACGGTTAACGGATAACTGTTAACTGTTAACCGACAGTAGAGAAAATGACGAGGGAAAAGTAAATTTATCTTTTTTGACGAAAAAATGCTTTCATGAGCGAGGAGGCCTCTTCAGCCATGATTCCCGCGATGATTTTTGTTTTTGGATGAAAGGGATTTCGATCATCTGTATATACATGATGGCCGTTTTTTACGTCAGACGCTCCCCATACTATTTCACCTATCTTACTCCAATGTAATGCACCTGCACACATCAAACAAGGCTCTACAGTTACATATAAAGTTGCATCAGGCAAATATTTTGAACCTAAAGCATTGAATGCAGAAGTGAGTGCAATGATTTCCGCATGAGCAGTCGGATCCTTTAACTTCTCCACCATATTATAACCACGGGATATTACTTTATTGTTCATTACAACAATTGCACCCACAGGCACTTCATCCTCTGCAAACGCCCTTTCTGCTTCTTTTAATGCCAACTTCATATAGTGTTCATGATTCATAATGAGTAGGATTATTGTACCATTAAATATTGGTTGTCGCAGACACTTTATCTACCAAGTTTTGGAGTGCTCTTTTCATCCCTTCCTGAATCTGATCATAAGATAATTTTTCAGAAACTGTATAAACAAAGAAAAGATCCATTCTATTGTTACTGCTGTTTAAAGCCAGTTTTAATGCTTGATTGTTTTGCCTGTACGCCTCTCTGATTCTGCGTTTAATAAGATTGCGATCAACCGCTTTTTTAAAATAACGTGCCCCCACAGAAACTCCCATTTGAAGAATTTCTACTTTCATCTCTGAGGGTTGAACAGCAGATAGCTTGTAATAAACCAATAAAGGTTGCACCTTAAATTTTAATCCTTCTGCAAAAAGCACCCTTATCCTCTTGTAGCTCTTGAGGCGTTCTGTTTTTGATAAAGTATGGCGGACGAGTGACAAGATGGATAGGTTTATGTATCGAAATTACGGTCAATTATTGATCAATAGAATATAACAAAAATAGCCCCGGAAAGATCCAGAGCTATAGTTATGTCAAATAACAGGCGGACCTGATTATTTTAATCTGCTTTCGCTAGAAACGCTGAGTTTCTTACGTCCTTTTTTCCTTCTGCTTGCAAGAACAGCGCGACCATTAGCTGATTGCATACGCTTTCTGAATCCATGTACGGATTTTCTACGTCTGCGGTGGGGTTGAAATGTACGTTTCATAATATTTTTTTTCCTTTTGTTGTTGAAACAATGACCGGGAGAAGCGGTCGTTACTGTTCAATTGATCACAGGTCACCACACCCGTGTTCTTGTGAAAGGACGGCAAAGTTAACTGATTTTTGTATTGCTGACAAATAAATACGTAACGTAAAGGCAATTGAATGCTAGTCAAACTAGCTCAAAAAAACCCTTTCTGCCGCTATGGTAGACCCCCAGAACATGGAAGCAGCTTTACCAAACTCCAGTTCACTGCCTGTAGTGGAGAACGAGAGTCGACCATTTTTAGATAACCTTTCCTCCATTTTGGGATGTCTTTTTAAGTAGCCGACCAGACTCTCTGCCACAATTTCCCCCTGAGCAACCACTTGGATATGATTGGGTAACATATAACGGATGCGTGGATAGAGTAAAGGATAATGTGTACATGCCAGTAAGATGGTATCAATTTTTGGCGATTGTTCTCCAAGTTTGGTAAGGCATTCCAAAATTATGGGGTCTGCAATCTCCGTATTGAGGTAATCTCCTGACTCAACCAATGGTACCCATTTAGGACAAGCTTGTTGATGAACGTTTACCTCTGGAAAGGATTTCCCAATTTCAATTATATAAGATCCAGAATCAACAGTACCCTGAGTGCCTAAAATGCCAATATGATTCGATTCAGTATAATCACCTATAACTTCTGTTGTTGGTCTAATTACACCCAAAACACGGTTTTCGGGTGCCAATTGAGGTAAATCTTTTTGTTGAATATTTCTTAAGGCTTTGGCTGATGCTGTATTACAAGCCAAAATAACAAGAGGGCAACCCTGAGCAAAAAACCACTTTACAGCTTCAAGGGTATATTCATAAACCGTGTTGAAATCCTTAGTGCCATAAGGAGCTCTTGCACTATCTCCTAAATAATGATAGTCATATTCAGGAAGTAAGCGAACGATCTCCTTCATAACGGTTAGTCCCCCTAACCCTGAATCAAAAACGCCTATGGGTGCAGTTTTCAGCATGACAAAAAAAGACCGAAACAATTGTTTCGGTCCCCTTTATTTATTTTACAGGTGGTTTTGGTGTTCCGCCTTCTAATTTCTTTTTGATCAGCGGCAATAAGTCGTCTGCATCAGGTTGTACCAAAAGTGCTTCTTTTCTGAATACATATGTATAACCGCTTGCTTTTGCTACATCCGCAATCAATTGATTGGCTTTCTGAGCAATAGGAGCCATTAATTCCTCTTGCTTTTGTTGCATTTTTTGTTGATAGTTCTGCTCATATCCTTGAAGTTCAACCAACAACTTCTTCATCATTTCCTTCTTTGCATTTTTTGCAGCAGGAGACATTTTAGTTGAATCCATTTTGAAAAGGCTATCCTGACGATTAAGTTCTTTCAAAGTTTCTGCATACTCAATTTGCAGCGTGCTGTCGTATTGTGACATTTCACCAGTTGCTTTCTTGTAATCTGGCATCAATTGAACTACTTCATCAATGCTCACATATCCTGTTTTGTTCTGTGAATAGAGGAATGGGTTAAAAGCTGTAAGAGCTATGATCACCAAACCAAGGGTTAACGCTTGTTTCATTTCTGTTGTTTATTTGTTTTCGAAAATATGCTTTTTTTTATTTGCCCAATAGTTCTTTTAAAACATCATCACTTCTGTCCAGCTTGGGGTCGGCAAAGATAATGGTAATTCCCTCACTTTTATCGAGCACCAGATCATATTGCCTTGTTACTGCAATCTTTTGAACTGCATTGTAGACCCTGTCCTGTATCGGCTTTACCAACTCCTGTCTTTTCTTAAAAAGATCACCCTCAAAACCAAACCTTTTTTTCTGTAAATCTCGAAGCTCTTTCTCCTTGTTGAATAAATCATCTTCTCTTTTTTTGAGCAACTCGTCGCTGAGCATTACTCTTTCGGCCTCGAAGTTTCTGTAAAGCTGATCCAATACAACCTGTTTCTCATCTATTTCTTTTTGCCACTGTGTACTAAATGCGTCCAGCTTTTTCTGCGCATCTTCATATTCAGGAAGCTTGTTGAGGATATAACGGGTGTCAATTACTGCATAGCGCTGAGCTTGAAGTTGTAATGTAAAAACAACAGCCAGTAAAAAGAAGATTATTTTTTTCATGACTATACTTTTAAAGTTTATATAGTTGTGAGTTACCCTATTCCCTGTTCCCTATTCCCTTTTCCCTATTCCCTATTCCCTATTCCGGTTCAAATCCAAGCATGAAGGTAAACCTGCTTGCATCTCTTAAGCGACCTGTTGCAGTAATTCTATCCAAGCCTATACCATAATCAAATCCAAGCAAACCAAACATTGGCAGGAAGAAACGAACACCCACACCCATTGAACGTCTGAGCCTGAATGGATTCCATTCTTTAAATGAGTACCATCCATTGGCTGCTTCATAGAATGCAAGTCCATAAATTGTACTGCTCGGATTTGTTACAAATGGATAACGCATTTCTAAACTATACTTGTTAAATATGGTAAAGAAGTTGTTGGCATTTTGCTTATCAGGATTCACTGTAGGATCTGAATTGTCGTACACAGGGTAACCTCTATGTGCAATGATATCATAACCCAATACACCAAAGTTGTTGGTCAGACCTGCATCACCTACCTGGAATCTCTCAAATGGAGAAACTGGTAATTTCTGATTGTATCTTCCAATGAAACCATACTTAGCTGCCATGCGCAATACAAACTGTCGGCTTTTGTCTTCACCTGCTGGCTTACCTATAGGCACAAACCATTCAGCATTCAAACGCCATTTGTGGTATTCGACCAACTTGAAAATATCTTCTTGATTTACACCCCTTATATAGGACCACGGAGGAGTAAAAGTTCCACTCAATAAGAAATTCGATCCACTCTTAGGGAAAATAGGCTGATCAATTGAAGTTCTTTGTAAGGCTATCTTCAAATTGAAGTTATTGGAAACACCTGTTGAGAAAGATGGGAAGATGGCATAATTCCGCGCTCTGTATTGTATGTAGCTGAAGGAAGTTACCAACGAGAAGAAGTCATCCGGCCACCTCAATTGCTTACCCAATGCGATGGTGGCTCCAGAAGTAGTCAGGAAAGATGAATCAGCATATTTCCTATCAAACAAACCGGTGAATGGATTATACGCATTGGAGAACTTTGTATTGAAGACATTCACAGAAAACGAGTTTCTTTTCTTGCCGCCCAACCAAGGTTCAGTAAAGGTGAAGTTAAAGGAACGGAAGAAACGTCCATTCGACTGATAACGCAAACTCAACTTTTGTCCATCACCTGTCGGCAACGGATCCCAAGATGATTTCTTCCAAATATTTTTGATAGAGAAGTTGTTGAAAGTAACACCCAGGGTACCTGTCAGTCCAATACCTCCGCCCCATCCAGCACTGAGTTCAAGCTGATCTGAAGATTTCTCTTCCACTGAATAATTGATATCCACAGTTCCATCATCAGAATTTGGAACTGGTTGCATACCCAGTTTTTCCTGATTGAAATAACCCAGGTTGATGATCTCACGCTGTGAACGGATCAAATCAGATCTGCTAAATTTCTCACCAGGTACAGTACGCAATTCTCTTCGAATAACATACTCCTTGGTTTTATCATTACCAGATATGTTTACATTTTTGATGGTTGCTTGTGGTCCTTCAGTAATTCTTATCTCATGATCAATGGTGTCATTATAAACTGAAGTCTCTACTGGATTAACAGAAAAAAACAGATAACCATCATCCATATACAATGAACTGATATCACCTCCTTCAGGTGAAAGTTGCTTACCCAATCTTTTGTTCAACACCTCAAGATTGTAAGTCTCTCCTTTTTTAATTCTCAATAACATATTGAGAATGCTATCAGGATATTTGGTATTACCCTTCCAGGTCATATTACCAAAATAATACTTACTGCCTTCATTTACTTTCAATGAGATATTCAATCTTCCTTTGTGATCGTAGTATTGGGTATCTGCCACTATGTTGGCATCTCTGTATCCCAAAGAATTGTAATACTCAAGAATTTTTTCTTTATCCTCGATGTATTTTTTTTCATTGAATTTAGCTGAAGAGAATAACTTAAACCTGAACCACGGATCAAGAAAATCTTTGATTTTAGTAGGCTTCAGGTAATCTCTATCCTTCATAAATTCATCGAAAGTCAAATGTGGAATTTCTCCATAAGGACTAATCACAGAATCAGGATAGAGCGTTAGTCGACTTGCCTCTTTAATCCCTTTCAATTTTTTCTTCAGCTGTAATTGTCGCACTGCTGAATTCCCAAAAAAATGAATATCAGAAATTCTTACTTTATTCCCTTTGGTAATATTGAAATTTAAAATGACTTTATCAGGACTTGCTGGATCTGGCGTTTCTTCAATTGCAACAGCTGCACCTTGAAAACCCTTCTCAATGTAATATTTGATGATGTTTTCTTTGGCCGACAATTTCATGTTGTCTGTAACTACCCTTGTTTTGAACAACCCTACTTTATCTTTCAATTCATCCGCCTCAGATTTTCTAACATTCTTGAATTTGAAATCAGATAACATCGGACGCTCAACCGCATCAATCTCAATCCAAATGTTTTCACCCTCAAGCTTGGTAATGTAAATGTTGATGTTGGTGAACATGTTTTGCGTCCACAACTTTGAAATAGCCTTGGCAAAATTATCTCCACCTGGAATGGTAACCTCATCACCAATTGCTAAACCTGAAACAGAAATAACAATAGCAGGGTCAAAGGCCTTGTTACCTTTTACCTGAATATCAGCAATTGTATATTTTCTGGGATATTTTGCACTGTAAAGTGACATCAATGCAGGGTCCACAGAAGCACCAGGCAAAGTGTCATTTTGAGCCACAACGCTGTCCGGCAACACGAAAAAACCCACTAAAAATAACAGCGTACAGAACCTCTTCATCCATTGTTGGTTTGGGACGGCAAAATAACGGCTTTTTGCCTAAATCTTTGTTAAAGCATCGCCAAGCTGAGCACTAGTTTTACCGAATCTTCTTTCTCTATTTTGAAAATCTAAAATTGCCTCATAAAGGTTTTCTTTGCGAAAATCCGGCCATCGGGTTTGAGTGAAGTACAACTCAGCATAGGCCAGCTGATACAAAAGGAAATTACTGATCCTGTACTCCCCGCTGGTTCTGATCATCAACTCCGGATCTGGAAACTGACTGGTAGAAAGATATTGCTGTAATGTCTCTTGACCAATCTCCTCTACAGCAAGCTCACCTGCTTTTACATCCTCTGCAATTTTTTTCACCGCATCAACAAGCTCCCATCTGGAACTGTAACTAAGCGCCATAATGAGATTAAGACCTGTATTCTCCGCAGTCATTTCTATTGCTTCTTTTAAAGCCTGACGTGCGCTAGGGGGCAGCATTGTGAGCGCACCAATGGCATGCATTTTGATATTGTTACCATTGAGTATTGGCACTTCTTTTCGAATCGTTTCCACCAATAACTCCATTAATCCAGTCACTTCCTTTTCAGGCCTATCCCAGTTTTCTGTGGAAAAAGCATACAGTGTAAGGTACTTCACTCCAATTTCTGCACAACCTTCAACGATATCCCTTACACTTTGCACACCATGAAAATGCCCAAACAAGCGATCTTGCCCTTGTTCTTGAGCCCACCTTCCATTTCCATCCATGATGATGGCTATATGTTGAGGAACGCGTTGGGGGTCTATCTGGTGTTTAATTGACATTATGCAAAATTACGAATTTTTGAGCAGTCTACTAATGGAGCTCTACGCACTTGTACGAATTGAAGGACATTGAGAGTGTAAGTTCTGCAAAAACAAACTGATCTTTTTGCTGACTAAAACCACGTTGCTTACCAGGTATACCAAGCATCGGCAAAGTTAAAGATCGGTCACGCAAGATATACCCAGGTGTGCCTGGTAAAAACATACTTGGATCAGAATAAATAGTACTCACATCATCTATATAATCTGTATTGGTAAAGCGATAAGCAACTTCAAAACCAATATTCAGATTTCGGTAAAAATTATATTTAACACCCATTCCGATGGGAAAGCTTACGGCGTTTTGAGCATACGGCTTTGTTTGACCTTCGGTCATTCTTCTATTTAAATCATGCGGGCTATCATCACCAGGAATGTATGCGTAAGGATCAAAGCTGAAAACACCTATACCAAATGTAACATAGGGGGTGAAGCGGTAATCTGGACTACCCGGCAGGTATTTAAAAAAATTGAAATCCCCTTGTAAAGCAAATTCTGCAATATTTGTATTGAAACTGAGATTGCGCTGGCGCTCAAACGGAGTAGTATTGTATTTATCTGCGTAACCCAATTTTGAAGCATGCACACTTGCTCTTAATGCTACATAACTGCCAAACTGTTTCCTGAAAAATATTCCAGCAGCAGCTTTTGGTCGGTTAACTCTAGACCTGTTCATATCACCAAAATAATGCGCAGACCCAAAGGATATACCAAGCTCAGCTTCATGATGAATAGCATTAGGCTGGGCATAAGCTATAGCTGCACATGCACTGAACAAGATGATGAAAAATGAATTTTTGAACATCATACTGTAAAAATAAGGTTACGGACGAGTATTTCGAGTATCGAATCCCCAAGTTAACTTTTCTCTAAGTGTTCTAAGAAAATTATTCTCATTTAATCGAACCAAATTGAAAGAAAATGATTCCTTTTTAACCGCCAGTTGAACAGTTTTGGCAACTACCTCTTTTCTTGAATCCAAAGTGCAAATGAAATCATCTACCCTTCCCTCTAATTCAAAAGAAATCACGTTGTTATTGGGCACCACTATAGGCCTGATGTTTAAATTATGCGGAGCAATTGGAGTAATGACAAAGCTTTCGCTGTCCGGGAAAACAACAGGTCCATTACAGCTTAATGAATATCCCGTTGAGCCAGTGGGCGTAGAAACAATTAGTCCATCCGACCAAAAAGTATTCAAAAAATCTCCATTTAAATAAGTGTGTATCTTAATCATTGGAGAAAACTCGCGTTTGTGAATCACCACTTCATTTAAAGCAAATGGTTCTTCGCCAAACATGGGAATACTTGCATCCAAATGCAACAAGCCCCTTCGGTCTAGTACATAAGTCCTTTCCTGCAAAGCTTTTACTGCTTCTTCAATGTTTTCCTTACCCAAGCTGGCAAGAAAGCCCAATCGCCCATAGTTGATCCCCAATACGGGTATTTGTTTATCCCTTACCAAACAAACCGTGTCAAGCAGTGTGCCATCACCACCCAAAGAAATTAAAGCATCAATCTGATCATCCAAATCTGAAGCTCCACCAAAAACATTTGGAAGTGCTGATAGGCCAGCATACTGATCTTTCAATGATTTAAAAACCACAGCATCAATTCCTGCCTGGGATAACAAGTCTAATAAGCTCTTTAGATCTTGCTCCTGCAATGTTTGTCCCCCTCTACTATAAATAGCGACCCTCATGTGTAGATTTGAAATTAAAGTTACTAATTCCTGACATCTGCTTTATGTACAAATAGTCCACTTTCTCTTTTTTGGTTAAAACTATACTCCACCCTCAACACTATATCATATATACTAATGATATCCAGACCAATTCCCCCAGAATATATTGCCCTGTTATTCAATCCATTAGTCAAGAGGTTATTTTTATTATAGATGTACCCAACGTCTCCGTACCCTTTCAAATAAAAGCGAAAAGGTATACTTCCGTAGGTCTTAGACCTCAAACCAGTATTGAAACTAACAGAAGCAATTTCTTTACCAATTGTATTTCGTATGAACCCACCAGCTACTCCATCAACTACATAATACTCTAACCCTCGCATATAGGAATCATTATAACCCAACAATGATTGATTAAAAAAAGGTTGATCAAACGGCAACTTTAGATTTGCTTCAGCATTTGTTGCGAAATAGAATTTATTTGGAAGTGAAAAATATTTACCAAAGCGCAATTGAAACTGAGTGAGGTTAACATTTTTACCAATCCCCCTTTTTAAAAAATCAAATTCAACAGATGTTCCTCTTGTAGGATAAGGGATGTAATTCAGATCAAAATACTGATAAGTGTACCGTAGCTCTGGATAAACAACCTTACTTCGATTATCGCCAAGATAGTTCGGGTTTAGTTTTACAATAGTATCTGCAACGCTCTCCCCTTGAATACCCACTCTTAGATAATGCCTTACAATTGAGCCTTTGCGATAAGAATAGAGTCCTCCTAAATAAAATTGCTCTCTTATAAACTTAGAGGGGTCTTTGAAAAATACTTGCTTGTTTTCTTTGGTATCGAAATTCAACTCTCTATTTCTGGAGTAAGAAAAATCAAACCCCCAACCATGTCGAAGAGAATTATCTGAAAATGGATTATAATACCGTAATGCTGCTCTTTGTGTATAACCATTAATCAACCATGCATTCAAGCGATCATTTCTTCCTGTAATATTCTGACCAATAAATTTCATTCCATAATTAACTCGATCCAAACTAAGGTCGTAATCCTTGATCCAAACATTCAAATTCCGATCAATAGGTTTCAGGTAGGGTAAGGGGAAAAAATACCAACGCTCCTTAACATCTGCATAAATATCCATGGAGTCGTTAATCCAATTGGTAAAGTTTACATTGGCATCAACAAACAGTGCAGTATTCATCAGATTTTGTCTACTGGTTTGAACACCACTGAGTATTTCTGATATTGAATATGAGGAACCTTCTTTAAAAGTTATTTCTCTACCAATGATATAATTTTTGGTCTTCTTATTTCCTGAAATAATGATGTCTCTGATAACAACTTTTGAGCTAAACAAAAGCAAATTATCCTGATACACTTCTTCCTCTTTGTCTTGCGAGTAGACAAATACTAGTGGTATAAATAGTAAAAAAAGTAGCGAAAAGCTCTTTCGCATTAGCATCATGAGGCAATTTACTTAAAACTAACAGGGGATTAGGAAATTGGCAAGAAAGGAATGATTAAATATTTAAGTAATTCAGGAGATGATCCAGGTTGTTCTGTAATGCATTATCATACGTTTCCTCACCATAATAGTAGAGTACATTATATTCATGTCGCTGGAAAGTAGCTACGATATCAGAAATTTCTTCTTTGTTGATTTTCAACAAGACCTGCATCATACCATTTTGCTGATCATAAACGGTATTCATTTGCATGATCATAGCATCATTCGATTCTACCAGACGGTTAATAACTCCTGGAGCATACTCTGTCCTCAACATTTCAATAACCACAAATGATCCCGTATCATTTGCTCCAATCATTAATGCAACAGCATCAAGTAATTTTTGAGTATCAATGATACCTTCCCATTCATTTTTCTCATTGACTACCGGCACAACATTTAGAAAATATTTCGACTTTACCCGAAGCGCCTGAAGAATATGATCATTGGGTTTTACACTGTGCTTTAGCAAAACATGCTGAATAGAACTTATTTCAGTTTCGTGAGAAAAATCGAACAAATCTTCTTCACAGATGATTCCTAAAAATTGCACCCCATCCAATACGGGTAGACAAGCAAGGCCAGAATGTTCAAACTCCTGCAATACATGAGTGACCTTATCATGAAGGTCGATTGTAGGTAAATGCGTCTCTAAAATTTGACTGCAATAAGTCATGCTGTTAATTAATAGACCAATATTAGGCTTAATTTGCTGCAGCTGTCTTATGTTTTTCTAAAAATTTTGTAAGAATTAC
>JBKCGF010000201.1:0-8882 GCA_046303455.1 Chitinophagaceae bacterium
GCATAAAATCAGTAACCTGAGAAGTGAGAACCTGGAGAGTTTGGTGTTCAATGGATCCAAGACCAGAAATCCAAGTGGATTGGCAGAGGTGAGTCTTACGTTTGAGAATACTAAAAATTTATTGCCAACTGAATTCAATACTGTAACAGTTACACGTAAGTTTTATAAAAGTGGCGAAAGTGAATACCGTTTAAATGATGTTCAATGTCGCTTGAAAGACATCCACAATTTATTCCTTGATACTGGTGTGAGCACCGACAGCTATGCCATTATGGAATTGGGTTTGGTTTACGATATCATCAATGATAAAGATAACAGTCTACGTAAAATGTTGGAACAAGCCGCAGGTATCAGCATTTACAAAACCAGAAAGAAAGACGCGAAACTCAAGTTAGACGCCACTGAACAAGATCTTGCGCGTATTGAAGATCTTTTGTTTGAGATCAACAACCAGTTGAAGTCTTTGGAAAGTCAGGCTAAAAAAGCTGAGAAGTATTACGAGATCAAGAAAGAATACAAGGTCAAATCGATTGAACTGGCCAAAGCTGCTTTGGAAGGGTTCAATATTCAGTACAAAGAACTGACTGAACAGCAACAGGCGGAGTCTGATCGTAAAATAGAAATTGATCCAAAAATCAGTACTGAAGAAGCGGATCTTGAAAAACAAAAACTGGCTTTCATCGAACAGGAAAAAGCGTTGCAGCAAATGCAGCAGACCTTCAATGAGTTGGTGAACAATATCCGTAGCAAGGAAAACGACAAAAGTCTTGCGCAACAACGTTTACAATATTTGAAAGAAAAGGAAACATCGCTCAATGATTTTCTTTCTAAAGCAGGTGGACAATCAGCGGGTCTGGAAGAAAGTATTCAGTTTTCTGAAAAACAAATTGTAGATGAAGAGGCAGCGTTGCTTGCTTTACAAACTACCATCGATCAAATCAAGCAGAATGTTGAAACCAACCGAGCTGCTTTTGATGCAAAGAGAGGATTGGTAGATGAGCTAAGAAGAAAAAATCAAGTGCTGCAAAGAAATCAGTTTGAGGCTGAGAAGAATGTCGCTATCCGTGATACATCATTGATGAATTTGGAGAAATCAATCCACCATATCAATGAAGAGCAAGCACACAGAGCTACACAATTGACGGAATTAAATGCGCAGCGTGACCAGAACAATGCAGCCCTTGAAGATGCAAAGCAAAAACTGGAGCAGCTTCAACAACAGCATGAAGATGTAAAAGCTCAAATCTTAGATGCTCAAGCGAAGTTGGAACATTTGCGTACGCATTTAGCTGATGAGAGCAGAAAGCTGGATGCAAAGAAAAATGAACATGCACTTTTGAAGAGTTTGGTTGATTCGATGGAAGGATATCCGGAGAGTGTTAAATTCTTACACAAGAACACTGGATGGAACCATGCATCGCCAATTCTTTCAGACATACTATATGTAAAAGAAGAATATAGAGCAGCAGTCGAGAATGTTTTGGAGCCTTATTTGAATTACTATGTGGTGAATGATTTGCAAGAGGGCCTTCAAGCGATTCATTTGCTGGACGATAATAAAAAAGGAAAGGCAAATTTCTTCTTACTTGATAAACTCAATGCGGAGTTTGGAGATAAAGCTGTTGCGCCACATGTTGTTGCTGGCACTATCGCCGCGACTGACATTGTAGAGTATGATCAGCGTTATGCTAACTTGGTAAAGTATCTTTTGGGTAATGTATTGATTGCAGAGGATGAGTCGGCTTTGCAAAATGCCAATGGTAGTATCATTCTGGAGCGTCATGGTAAATATGTAAAAGGAAAATATTCACTTACCGGTGGTAGTGTTGGCTTGTTTGAAGGAAAGAAAATCGGTCGAGTTAAGAATTTAGAAAAACTAATAAGTGAAATTGAAGCACAAGAAGTTGTTGTCAATTCCATCAAAGCCGATATTCAATCCAAGCACAATGAAGTGTTGGAATACAATAACCAGCTTCAAGAAAGAAATATCGCGGAAACACAGCGATTGATTCAGGAACTGACCAACAAATCATTTGGTGTTCAGAACAGAATAGAATCATTGCACAGCGCTGAGCAATCTGCTGTCAATCGTGTTAAAGAATTATCTCAGCAATTATCACAAGGCAAGGAGAGTATACAGTCAGACAGAAATGCCTTAGAGCAGTTCAATAAAGAATTTGCAGATTTGTCGGCACAAATTCAATCGGTTGAAGCTGATTATGCAGCTGCAGAAATGGCCTACAATGCTATAACTGCACAATACAACGAATCTAATCTCTCATTGGCCAAGCAACAGAATAAAGTCAATGCGGTCAAGCAAGAATCGGTCTTCAAGATAAATCAGCTTGAAGAGTTGAAGAAACAAATAGAAAGTAGTACTGCACAATTGACTGAAGCCAATAGTACAATTGCAGAAACAGCAGCGGCTTTACAGGTTATCGAAAATGAATTGTTAGAATTGTACCGCAGAAAAGAAGATGATGGAAAAGTATTGAATGAAGCGGATCAGTCGTATTATAATTTACGCAACACTTTGAATGAAAGAGAGAGTGAGTTGCGTTTGAAAGTAAAAGAGAAGGAGCAGATAGATCAATTGTTGAACTTGATCAAAGACAAGATCAATGAATTGAGATTACAACTAGCAGGCATCAAAGAACGCTTGAATGTTGAGTTTAAAGTCGATATTGATCAGATTTTAGACGAGCCAAGAGAAGGGGAAGAAGCATTGGAAGATCTTCAGGCAGATTGTGACAGGATGAAGAAGCGTTTGGAAAATATTGGGGAGATCAATCCGACTGCCATTGAAGCGTATACGGAAATGAAGAAGCGATATGATTTCATCGTGGAACAGAAAAACGATTTGGTTAGTGCAAAAGATACCTTGATGCAAACCATCCAGGAGGTTGAGGCGACTGCCAATCAGAAATTCCTCACCACATTCAATATGGTAAGAGAGAATTTCCAGCGTGTATTCAAAGCATTGTTTACTGAAGAAGATACTGCAGATATGATCTTGGAAAATCCAGATGATCTTGCTGAAACTGGAATTGATATTGTTGCCAAGCCTAAGGGTAAGCGTCCAACATCTATCACTCAGTTGAGTGGAGGAGAAAAAACGCTGACTGCTACTGCACTTTTGTTTGCAATTTATCTTATCAAGCCAGCACCATTCTGTATTCTGGATGAGGTTGATGCACCATTGGATGATGCCAACGTTGGTAAGTTTACCAATATGATCAGGCAGTTCAGTAAGGAGTCGCAGTTCATCATGGTTACACACAACAAAACAACTATGGCGACAGTCGATGTGATTTATGGTGTTACCATGCAGGAACAAGGTGTAAGCAAACTGGTTCCAGTCGACTTCAGAAGTTTGAACTAATGAATTACTTTTTTATTGGAATTGCTGGCACGGGAATGAGTGCAATCGCACAGTACTTAAAAGCTGAGGGTCATGTTGTTGCTGGATCCGACCGACAATTTGTTTCAGGTGAGTATAATGAAAGTCGTGTTGCTCTTGAAGCCGAAGGAATCATTTGTTATGAACAAGGAGCTGGAGGTATTTCAATAGACACCGATTGTGTAGTTGTTTCAACTGCAATTGAGGTTACAGTCCCGGAGGTACAACAGGCAAAAGAGTTAAACAAACGCATCATCAAACGAAGCGAGTTGCTTGCTGAAATTGTTACGACAAAAAAGACAGTTGCAGTTGGTGGTACATCAGGAAAGAGTACTACGACTGCCATGTTGTTTGAAATTTTGCATCATGCAGGTCTAAAGCCATCAGTCATAGGCGGAGCAGGTTTGTCGCGCTTAATTAAAGCAGGTAAAATTGGTAATGCTGCTTATGGAGAAGGAGAGTGGTTGATTATTGAGGCAGATGAAAGCGACGGATCGATTGTACAGTATCACCCAGAGATTGGATTGTTATTGAACATCGATAAAGATCATCAGGAGATGGATGAGTTGATGAATTTATTCAGCATCTTCAAGTCAAATTCAAAGCATTTCATTACCAATCTTACACATCCGTTGTCGGCGTCGTTATCTACTGGTTCTAAGTTTGATTTTAGTTGTGTAGAAAATTGGGAACAGGGAATAGGGAATAGGGAACAGGGGATAGGGAATAGGGAGCAGAGAATAGGGAATAGGGAACAGGGAACAGGGGAACAGATAACGCATAACCCACAATCCGCCACGGCGGACAGGCCCACAACTCATAACATATCATCATCATCCTTCCAACAACGTGGAGCTAAGATAAGTTTTGAGGTAAACGGACAATATTTCGAAATCAATACGCCTGGAAAACATAACATGGAAAATGCAATGGCTGCGATAGCGGTTGCGTCTTCAATTGGCATCGATTTAGCTACATGCAGTCGCGCACTTCAACAATACGAAGGGATTTACAGGAGGCATCAAGTATTTGGAGAAAAGAACGGTGTGATTTTGGTCGATGATTTTGCGCACAATCCAGTGAAGTGTGCAAGATCGATGGAAGCTTGTCAGCCTTTTGCCGATAAACTCATTGCTTGGTTTCAGCCGCACGGGTATGGACCCACGCGTTTCTTGCGCAATGATTTTGTAGAAGAGCTTTCAAAAGCCGTGAGGCCCCAAGATGAAATCTGGATGAGTGAAATTTATTATGCTGGTGGTACAGCTGTCAAGGATATTTCTGCAGAGGATTTGATCAATGATTTAAAGTCAAGAGGTGTCAATGCATATTTTGTCGCCGACCGCAACCAGCTCCTCGAAGCCATGCGTCCACATTTTACTTCCTCAACAACCCTGCTCTTAATGGGAGCAAGAGATCCATCTTTAGGGGAGTTTGCTAAGAAAATTTGGGAGTTGATTTAGGGATTAGGCATTAGGGAACAGGGAATAGGGAAAAGAATTAGCTAACCCACAACTCAAAACCCACAACCCACAAACCTCAACCTCTACTTCGAACAAAATCCGTCACGAGATAAGAAATCAACCTGGATAACGACTGAGAATCTCCATGCATATGTGATGATGCGCCTTCGCAGATGTGCAGGCTGCTGATGTTGTTATAATTTCCTGAGAAACGAATGTATTGACGTGCATCGTTTACAGATATGCCAGATGGATTTTTATTGCTTGAGCTGATGTTGCCAACAACATTCAAATCAAGCTCAAGAGCTATCGGGTCATCGTCGATAAATGAATAAGATTGTGATATAGATTGAATCATATTCAGTCTTTCTTCAACAAATATTTCTTCGTAAGTATGGTATTGGATGCTGATGTTGCTGTAAAGATCATCCATCATGCTCTGAGGATTAATATTTTCCTGCAAACCAATTATCGCGTAACGGTTCAGGTATCCTTCTTCCATTGCATAACGGAATGGATTACCACTGTGTCTTCCTTCCATGATTCTGAAATCTGCTGTGGAAGCGAGATTCAAGCAATTGATCATGGCACGTTTTGTTTTTTCCATTTTGTAAAGCGATTTGGCTGTCGCTTTTATTATTGGATAAGCATTGTTATGTCCACCACCAATAACAATAGGAATTTTTCCTGCCTGAACGATGGCTTTCACAAAAATTTCCACTTCCTCATCTATGATGTTGGCTACAGCATGACGACATGCATTGATGCGTTCATCAAAATTCATGAAGTTATTTTCAATAATCTCCATCACACTGTTGAAATCAAAATAACCAGCAAGGATGATTTCATCTCCAGTGCATTGATCAGTACTTTGCAGATTCAAAAAGGATTGTACAAAATGAAACCAGGTAGCCTCGGCACCTTTGGTTCCATGGTCGCCTAAAATACCAATGCACTCAGGAATGCCAAAAAGTACATATTTCGCATTGGGGTGTTCTTGCAGAGATTCGATTCCACTTTCAAGAATGCCTAGCTTTTCACCCAGCTTTGTTTCATAGCGTCTGATCTTGGTGAGTTCCAGTAACTCTTGTTTATTGTAGTAGTGAAAGTGGGTCATTTACCTAAGATAATAAAACCATCGATAAATGGATAATTTTCCTTCTACAAAATCCCTGCTGAATGAATTAATTCATTAATTTCCATACTGCTAAAACCATCGAAAAAAAACGAAGTAGTTATGCCGGATTTTGAAATCAAAAAACAGACCAAAGAATACGATGTAGTAATAGTGGGTTCAGGTGCTGGTGGTGGAATGGCTGCTTATATTTTGGCCAATCAGGGACTGAAAGTATGTCTGCTTGAAGCAGGTGCAGATTATGACCCTGCAAAAAATGTAACACAATTAAAAAATCCATGGGATTCTCCAAGAAGAGGTGCATCGACAAAGTTCAGACCCTTTGGAGATTTTGATGCCAGCTATTGGGGTTGGGATATTGAAGGTGAACCTTATACTAAAGCTGCAGGTACCAACTGGGATTGGTGGAGAGCAAGGATGGTTGGTGGAAGAACCAATCACTGGGGAAGAATATCATTGAGATTTGGTCCAAAAGATTTCAAGAGAAAGAGCATTGATGGTTTGGGAGATGATTGGCCAATTGGTTATGAAGACGTCAAGCCTTATTATGATCGCATCGATAAAATGATTGGTATTTTCGGAACCAATGAAGGATTGCCAAATGATCCAGATGGATTTTTCCTTCCACCTCCTAAGCCGAGGTTGCATGAAATGTTTTTGAAAAAATCTGCTGGAAAGGTTGGTGTGCCTGTAATTCCATCGAGGTTGTCAATTCTTACACAGAAAATAAATGATGATCGCGGACAATGTTTCTATTGTGCGCAGTGTAACAGAGGTTGTACGGTCTATGGTGATTTTTCTTCATCATCTGTTTTGGTTAAGCCAGCGTTGAAGACTGGTAATGTTGATTTGATTACAGGTGCGATGGCAAGAGAAGTGTTGACCAACAGTGAAGGTTTGGCAACCGGTATTTCTTATGTCAACAAGTTTGATTTGATGGAGTACCAGGTAAAAGGAAGAACTGTTATTCTTGCTGCCAGTGCTTGTGAATCATCACGTTTGTTGTTGAATTCAAAATCACAACGTCATCCCAATGGATTGGCCAACAGCAGCAATGTTGTCGGAAAATATTTGCATGATTCTACAGGTGCTGATATGGGCGGAATTATTCCGGAGTTGTTTGATCGCAAGCGATACAATGAGGATGGAGTAGGGGGAATGCACGTGTATTCACCATGGTGGGGTGATAATAAAAAATTAGATTTTGCAAGAGGATATCATATTGAATATTGGGGAGGAATGCAGCAGCCTGCGTATGGATTTGGCTGGGGTATTGAGGGATTGAATGGCAAGTTTCCAGTCGCGGGTACACAAAAAGAAGCTGGAGGCTATGGTGCATCTTTGAAGCAGGATTATCGTTATTTCTATGGTGCTGGTGTAGGTATGTCTGGTCGAGGCGAAGCCATTCCATTGGAGTCAAATTATTGTGAAATCGATCCGAATGTTGTCGACAAATATGGCATACCTGTTTTGCGTTTCAATGTGAAATGGTCAGATCAGGAGGTGAAGCAAGCTAAGCACATGAAAGAAACCTTCAAAGAAATCATGAATTCTAGGGGTGAAGTGATTACCTGGGGTGATACTGACGGACCAGAAAACGACTATGGATTACAATCGCCAGGTAAGATTATACATGAGGCAGGAACAGCTCGTATGGGTAACGATCCAAAGACATCTGTCTTGAACAAAAACAACCAGGCACATGATTGTAAGAATTTGTTTGTGATGGATGGTGCAGCGTTTGTTTCACAAGCGGATAAAAACATTACCTGGACCATCCTCGCTTTGTCGATGAGGGCTTCAGAGTATTTGGTGGAGGAGATGAAGAAGAGGAATATTTAAAAAGTGAATGGTTATCATAGTTGTCAAGGTTATCAAGTGAAAACCCGACAACAATGATAAGAATGAGAACAACGACAACTAAAAATTAATTTGAAGTTACATGAACAGAAGAGACTCCCTCAAAGCACTAACCGTCGGCACCCTAGGTGCGGCAACCTTGCTGGACAGTTGTAAGCCAGGAGAAGAGAAGAAAGTCGCAAATAAATCAGTGGCCGATGGCTTCACCTTGGATCGTCAGCCGGAAGAATTGGAGCAATATGAAAAGGTGGTTGCAACTACTTTTTTCAATGAGCATGAGATGGCGACCATTACTATTTTGGCAGACATCATCATTCCAAAAGATGAGGTTAGTGGTAGTGCATCTGATGCAAAAGTGCCAGAATTTATTGAATTCATTGTAAAGGATATGCCATCGCACCAAACACCAATGAGAGGCGGATTAAGATGGTTAGATATTCATGCCAGCAAGCGTTTTGGAAAATCATTCAAGACTTGCAGTTCAGAAGAGCGAATATCAATTGTAGATGAAATTGCCTATCCCAAAAAAGCTAAGCCTGAGGTAGGCCAAGGAGTTGCCTTCTTCAGTTTGATGCGCAACCTGACTGCATCTGGTTTTTATACAACGCAGATTGGCGTAGCAGATATTGGCTATAAAGGCAATGCTCCTAATCAATGGAATGGTGTTCCTGATGATGTATTGAAGCAGTATGGACTAGCATATACAGAAAAAGAAAACAAAGAGTGTGTGAAATACACTTGATCAAATAAACAACCAAACAAAACAACTTTCATCATTTACTCAACGATTATTTATGTCGAACAAAAATTACCAAAGAAGAAAATTCATTAAGACAGGAGCCATGGGTATGGCAGCATTTACCATTGTTCCTCGTCACGTTATTGGAAAGGGGCATGTTGCGCCTAGTGATAAACTCCGTATTGCCGGTATTGGTGGTGGAGGAAAGGGTGAAAGTGATATTGCGGAATTTGCAAAAAGCAAGAATGTTGAAATTGTTGCAGTAGCAGATGTTGATGATCGTGCATC
>JBKCGF010000202.1:0-3098 GCA_046303455.1 Chitinophagaceae bacterium
CTAACCAAAGCCATTATGGTTTTCAACTTCCTTTAGGACCTTCATTAGGCGGTCCATTGTTTTGGTCTCACTATAGCTTTTTAGGTGTAAATCCATTTGGGCTTAAAGATGCCTATGCCAATTATGAACAGCAGGTGGTCAATCATAGTAAAATCAATCACGCATACTGTGTAGAAAATCCTAAAAAATTTGCAGGGTATAGCAACGTGTGTTGGGGGCTGACAGCCAGCGATATTCCAAATAATGGATATGCTGCCAATGCTCCTGGTAATGATATTGGTGTAATTACACCCACGGCTGCGATTTCATCATTACCATTTACGCCTAAAGAAAGTATGGATGCATTGAAGTTTTTCTATTATAAGCTAGGAGATAAGTTATGGGGTCCTTATGGCTTCTATGATGCATTTTCCATTCAAGACTTATGGTTTGCAAGTTCCACTTTAGCTATTGATCAAGGTCCCATTGTCATCATGATTGAAAATCATAGGTCTCAACTTATCTGGAACCTATTCACAAAAAGTGCAGAAATAAAGACGGGAATGCGTGCATTGGGTTTTTCGGCTCCGTATCTTTAAGCAATTCAACTATTGTTCTCCAGTATGAAAAAGCTAAGCCTTATTTTCTTTTTTGCATTTGTGTACATGCAGGCAAATGCTCAACAAAAAACCTATTGTAATCCTATTAATCTTGATTATGGCTATACGCCCATTCCTAACTTTTCTACCTGGGGTAGACATAGGGCTACAGCTGATCCGGTAATTGTAAATTATAAAGGAGATTATTATTTGTTCAGCACCAATCAATGGGGTTATTGGTGGAGTAGTGATATGAGCAACTGGAATTTCGTCTCCAAGAAATTTCTTCGTCCCTGGCACAATGTCTATGATGAACTCTGTGCACCTGCAGTTGGAATAGTAGGAGATACGATGCTCGTCTTTGGTTCAACTTACTCTAAGAACTTTACTTTATGGATGAGCACTGATCCTAAATCCAATGATTGGAAGCCACTGATAGATTCTCTTGATATTGGCGGATGGGATCCTGCATTTTTTACTGACGATGATGGTCGCTTTTACATGTACAATGGAAGCAGCAACAGATGGCCGCTCTATGGTGTCGAGTTGAATCGCAAAACATTTCAGCCTATAGGTACCAGAAAAGAAATGTATGGATTAGAAAGCTGGAGATATGGTTGGCACAGGTTTGGAGAGTATATGGATGATACTTTCTTAGATGGATTTCTTGAAGGGGCTGAAATGGTTAAACACAATGGAAAATATTATTTGCAATACGCTGGTCCGGGTACAGAATTCAGTGGCTATGCGGATGGCGTTGCAGTTGGCGATGGTCCATTGAATTATTTTCAGAACCAATCCGATCCGCTGAGCATGAAAGCTGGTGGTTTTGCGAGAGGGGCAGGGCATGGGGCGACTTTCCAGGACAATCAAAAAAAGTATTGGCATGTCTCCACCATGGTAGTTGCAGTTAAAAATAATTTTGAACGTCGTTTGGGTATTTGGCCAGCAGGGTTTGATAAAGATGATGTGATGTATTGCAATACTGCGTTTGGTGATTATCCGCATTACTTACCAGGTGATATGATTGACCATTCGCAATCCAGGTTTACCGGATGGATGCTGTTGAACTATAAAAAGCCAGTTCAAGTTTCATCGACATTAGGTAGTCAGTACAATGCTAATAATACAGTCGATGAAAGTATAAAAACTTATTGGAGTGCCGCGACTTCCAATAAAGGAGAGTGGTTACAGACGGATCTTGGAGCGGTATCGACTGTCAATGCAGTTCAAATTAATTATGCTGATCAAGATGCAGTTTTTCTTGGGAAAACACTGGATCAATATCATCAGTATATCTTGTATTATTCTATTGATGGAAAAAAATGGCAGGTCTTGGTTGACAAATCAGCAAACAAGAAAGATGTGCCACACGACTATATCGAATTGGAAAAATCGGTTCAGGCTCGCTATATCAAAATGGAAAATATTCGTGTGCCATCTGGAAAATTTGCAATCAGCGGATTGCGTGTATTTGGTAAGGGTGATGGCGCGAAGCCAGATGCTGTCAAAGATTTTTATGTTTTGAGAACAGAGAAAGACAAACGCAGTGCGTGGTTAAAATGGAGTCCGGTTGATAATGCTTATGCCTACAACATTTACTTTGGCACTGACCCTGATAAATTATACAACAGCATCATGGTACATGATGCCAACGACTATTATTATAAGGGTATGGACAGTAAAAAAACTTATTATTATAGAATCGAGGCCATAAATGAAAATGGCGTTTCTATTTCATCAAAAACTGTAAAAGCTGAATAACAAACTCAAAATGAAAAAAATCAATCTGCTACTTCTGCTTGCTTTTGTTGCTATGCAAGTATCTGCACAAGACAAGAAAATGGACGCCTTCATCAATGCTTTAATGTCGAGGATGACTTTAGAAGAGAAAATCGGACAGCTGAATCTTATCACTCCCGGTTCTGGTATACCTACGGGTTCGGTAGTCAGCACCGATGTTGAAGGAAAAATTAAATCCGGTAAGGTCGGAGGTTTATTTGGTGTGATTGGCACTGAAAAAGTAAAACAGGCGCAGGATATCGTAATGAAAGAATCAAGATTGAAAATTCCACTTCTTTTTGGTTCTGATGTTATACATGGTCATAAAACAATTTTTCCAATTCCTATTGGAGTAAGCTGTACCTGGGATACTGCTTTAATCAGACAGAGTGCAATTGTAGCAGCATCCGAGGCTACAGCAGACGGACTAAACTGGGCGTTTTCACCGATGGTGGATGTAGCACGTGATCCACGCTGGGGAAGGGTTTCAGAGGGATCAGGTGAAGATCCTTTTTTAGGAAGCCAGATTGCTATTGCAATGGTAAAAGGTTATCAGGGTAATTCTCTTGCGGATAAACATACTTTATTGGCCTGTGTCAAACATTTTGCTTTATACGGAGCACCTGAAGGTGGACGCGATTATAATACAGTCGACATGAGCAAAATAAAAATGTACAATGAGTACCTCGCACCTTATAAAGCTGCAGTCGATGCAGGTGTTGCCACAATCATGAGTTC
>JBKCGF010000203.1:0-1165 GCA_046303455.1 Chitinophagaceae bacterium
GGATATCCAGACGGAGAAGAGAGAAACACAATTGGGACTTTATGGTGCTGATGGGTTTGACTATTTTACCATGAGTGACGGCTTGAATGAGCAATGGGATGAAGGTGTGAAATGGTTGGGTGTAAAGCAAAAGTTTTTTAATACGACAGTTGTTGCAGAAAACGGTTTCAAGTTTGCTGAAATCAGTTGTAAAGTACCAGATGATTCCTTGAAAGTAGTGGCACAAACTACAGCTAATTTAAAGTCTGTTTTTCCAGCATCCAATAAGGCCAACATCGGTTTGAATTTTTATGTTGGTCCCAATGATTATGCTTTGTTGAAAAAGTATAAACTCGACATGGAAGACATGGTCAATCTTGGTCAGGGTTTTTATGCTTTTGTTAAATACATTAATAGATGGATTGTTTTACCTGCATTTAGTTTCCTTGAAAAGAATGTTGCTAGTCTTGGATTGGCTATTGCATTGTTAACCATTTTCATCAGGTTGCTTACTTCTCCACTTGTATATACATCTTATGTGAGTGGTGCAAAGATGAAGGCTTTGCGTCCGGAACTTGATGTGTTGAAAGAAAAATTCAAGGATGATCAGCAAGCATTCAGTATGGAGCAAATGAAATTGTTCCGTAGTGCCGGTGTAAATCCTTTAGGAGGTTGTATTCCAGCTCTTCTTCAAATACCTATATTCTTTGCCTTGTACAGTTTCTTCAATTCAAATATAGTTTTGCGAGGAGAGGATTTCTGGTGGGCTAAAGATCTTTCATCATACGATGCTGTTATAACATGGGGATTCAATATTCCTGGTTTGGGTGCCCATCTTTCAATGTTTACAGTCCTGGCAGTTGTAACCAGTTTGTTGATCTCAATCTACAGTATGAGCATGACACCTGATCAGGGTAATCCTGTTTTGAAGTACATGCCTTACATTTTCCCCATCTTTATGTTGGGTATCTTTAACAGTCTGCCTTCAGCATTGACATGGTATTATACTGTATCAAACGTAATTACTTTATTGCTTCAATTTGTGATTCAGAATTATATTATCGATCATAATAAAATTCTAGCTCAGTTAGAAGCCAACAAGAAAAAGCCAAAAGAGAAATCAAAATGGCAAGAGCGTTTAGAGCAAATGCAAGCGACCCAAAAGAAAGTGCAATCGATGCAAGAT
>JBKCGF010000204.1:0-10433 GCA_046303455.1 Chitinophagaceae bacterium
CAATGAGTTCAATACTCTTTACTTAGAGACAAAAAAACTATTTGCCCAACACTCAATAATTACAGAAAAATGATTGCTATTGTCAAGTCTGATTTCAATACTGAAATCACCTCTCTTCTTTTACAAGGCTGTGAAGAACAACTACAATCTTTAGGTATTGAATATAAAACCTTTACTTGTCCAGGTGCGGTTGAAACAGTCGCCTACAGCAAATTCTTAATTGATAAAAATCAATTTGAATCGATCATTGTAATTGGCGCTATCATCAAAGGCGACACCGACCACTACGAATATGTTTGCCAGTTTGTAACACAAGGCATCAGTCAGCTTTCTGCGCAATCTCCTATCCCCATCATTTTTGGTATCCTAACTACACAAAATGAAGAATTGGCCATGGAAAGAGCGTCACTAGACAGGATGAACAAAGGAAAGGAGTTCGCTGATACTGCAGTATTCATGGTAAATGCATTCTCCAACTTCAACTAACTGCACATCCAGAATGATGCAAATGATTTGCATTGGTTTGGGGAATAAAAAAAATTGATATATTGAGTTGGATGTTGAAATCAATTTTTGCTTGCCTTTTTTTATCTATGCTTGCAATAGCAAAGGGACAATCATTTGCTCCTTCCAACATTAAAATAGTTTGGAAAGACAGTAATGATATTCCATACATGTTATTCAAGAATGTACAAAAGGCCTTCCCTAATGCGACATTCATGACCAGCGGCGGTCGATCTACCAAAGCACATCATCCAACTGGTCTTTACATCGAGAAAGGAAAAAAATTGTCCAACATTCATACAATCGCAAATCCCAAAACAAATACAGAACTAACTCCATTTGGAATTTTTGTGATCAACAAAGGCAAAGCCTATATTTCAACCTCTTTGAATCAAAACGATTACAAAGATGTTGATTATGCCTTACAATCTAATCCCGTCCTTGTATGGGAAGGCAAGGTCAATAAACAACTACCAGTGGGTAAGCAAATCATGCGAAATGGTATTGGTATAAAAAAAGATGGAAGCGTCTACTTTGCTTGTCTAAAAATGGGATACCGAGATTTTGCTCAACATTTTATTGATCAAGATTGCATAAGTGCTTTGCATTTAAGTGATCAAAAAGCTGAATCCTGGCAAAAAGACTCAAAACCGAGTTACAGCAGATATGCTACAATAATTGTTGTAGAGTAACGCGACTACACTAATTTCACTTTATAATTGAACACAGTGGATATAACAGCATTTGAAAATATAGTCAACAACAGAAGATCTAACCGCAAATTTGCATCAGATGTAGAAGTACCTGACGAGATTATCAAAAAAGCTTTAGAGCTTGCAATACTAGCGCCTAACAGCAGCAATATGCAATTGTGGGAGTTTCATTGGGTAAAAGACAAATCACTTCAGGAAAAGTTTCATCACATTTGCTTGAATCAATCAGCTGCAAAAACTGCTAAGCATTTAGTAGCTTTTGTTGGAAGAAGGGACCTATGGAAATCACATGCAGCATGGAACCTGAACTTGGTTAAAGAAGCTATCGGCAATAGAGCACCTTCTAAAAGAGAGAAAAGAGGTATGGATTATTATGGAATTTTAATGCCGCTGGTTTATCGGAGAGATTGGCTTGGTATTTCAACCTTAATCAGAAGAGCAATCTGTTTTATCAAAGGTTTCAGTAATCCATTTATGCGCATCAATGGCAATCGAGATCAAAATGTGATTGTGCAGAAATCTTGCGCATTGGCGGCACAAAACTTCATGCTTGCTATTGGTGCACAAGGATATGATACTTGTCCAATGGAAGGTTTTGATCCGATACTTGCAAGGAAAGCGCTGGGCTTACCAAATGGAGCTGAGCTGAATATGATTGTCGCGGTTGGCAAAGGAACACCAGAAGGCATTCATGGTGATCGCAAGCGACTCCCATTTGAAGAAACAGTGTTTATTCATTAATTTCCTTAAGACAATCAAACCAGCACAGTGAAAAAAATTCTAACAATCGTTCTGATTTTAGCAAGTCTCCATGTATCAGCACAAGAACAAAATAACGTCTTGAAATTTTGGTCAACACTCCAAAAACATTGTGGCAAGGCATATGAAGGAGTGATTACCGAAGGGGCAACAGATGATTTTAAAGGAAAGCTACTCGTTATGCATATTATATCTTGCAAGCAAGGAGAAATCAAAATTCCCTTTCATGTAGGAGAAAACAGATCCAGGACTTGGGTACTAACTAAAAAGGAGAAAAACATTACACTGAAACATGATCACAGACACGAAGATGGATCTGAAGATAAAGTAACACAATATGGTGGCACATCCACAAATTCCGGTTCAGCCAATATGCAAATATTCCCTGCAGATGAAGAAACCATAAAGACTATTCCTGCGGCTTTTGGAAATGTTTGGTGGATTACAGTTGATGAAAATTCATTTACTTATAACCTAAGAAGAATTGGCACAGACCGACTATTTACTGTAAAATTTGATCTCACAAAGCCAGTCGATTTACCGCCATCTCCATGGGGCTGGAAAAACTAAATCATTTCTACCCTACTATAGACTTACCACTCCGCCAGTCCTGACACTTTCGTCACAGGCAAATGCGATTTTCAAACTATTGACAGCATCATCAACATGATCAGTAAGATCAATGTCTTCAACAATTGCTTTTAGAAAATAGGACTGTTCCCTATTACAAAGTTCCTGGTGATCCGGTTCGTCTGTTAGATCAATCCACTCATCTTGATTGGTGAATTCATTGCTGCTATCAATATCAGCATGGTGCCAGCGCAATGATTCTGTTTTTGTATGTGCCTCGACTGAATCCGACTTCCCTTTACCTCCTGCTTCTTTTGCAACAATAGATACACATCCCTTTGGACCAATAACGTCTTTTACAAAAAAAGCTGTCTCACTCATCATTGGCCCCCATCCCGCTTCATACCAACCGACAGATCCATCTTCAAACCTGATTTGTAATTGGCCATAGTTATAGTTCCCATCAGGGATATCATTGGTAAGTCTTGCGCCAATCGCTGTAACAGTTAAAGGTTTCGATCTTGTCATCTGACACATTACATCAATATAATGCACGCCGCAATCTACAATGGGACTCAAACTTTTCATCAGGTTACGGTGAACATCCCACATGTAACCATGACTTTGTTGATTGAGGTTCATTCGCATCACCAAGGGCTTACCCAATTCTTGTGCGATATCAATAAATTTTATCCAAGAAGGATGATGTCTTAAAATATAGCCCACTACCAATTTCTTTCCGGCTGCTTTTGCGGCGGCTGCAACACGTTCAGCACCGGCGACTGAATCTGCAATTGGCTTTTCCATGAACACATGACAACCCTGTTCAAATGCCATCACAGCATAGGCTTCGTGGGTATCTGGATAGGTGGAAATACAAACAGCATCTGGCTTTGTTTGCTTCAACGCCTGCTCATAACTATCAAACAGCTGATAAATACCGCCCAGATCATCATTCAATTTGTGCTTGCTGACTCCCGTAGAAACAAGTCCGCATATTTGAAACTCTGGCATCAAATGATAGGCCTTTGCATGTGAAGCGCCCATATTACCGCATCCGACAACTAATATTCTGATTGGAGAATTCATGAATTAATTTTTTAACTTTTCTCAGTGTAACCAAAGATATCTAAAAGACGTAATTATATCATTGATTAGAGATACTTTTGATGGCGGAAAATTTCCATAAATGAGACCCATGATCAATCTAACCCTGCTTTTTTTATTTTGGTGCACAGCTTGTTCAAAGACTGAATTGATAAATGAGTCAAATAAACAAGAAAAAAAATGGATAGCACAAAACATAAAAAACTATAGTTACACCCTTAGAATCAATTGCTATTGTCCACCAGAAAGAAATGGGCCAAATTTGATTAAGGTAATCGATAACAAAATTGCCTCTGTCAATGGCCAACCTTATAATCCAAATTTAACTGGAACAATTCCTACTGTTATTGAACTATTTGATATCATTCAAACCAAGCTTGCTCAAAAACCTTTTCAACAGCGAGTAGAATACGATCCTTCACTAGGATATCCTGCTAATGTTTATTTCGACATGGATGAAAGGATTGCTGATGAAGAGGTTGGATATATTATTGAAAACCTTGTAAAAGAATAAAAAAACGGCCCTTGCTATATGCGAGGGCCGTTTCAATTATATAAGTTCTCGACTATTTTGCTACGATTGCACTTGTAATAACAACATCACTTAAAAAGCCTTTACAGAATCCTTTAACAGTCAACTTATCGTTCATATTTACTGAAGTCGCTTCAGTTGAATCCAAGGTGACCATAACACCAGCAAAAGGATCATCGGAAGAAAGCGTCACAGTTCTTTCACCAGTTTGTGTTTGATCTGTTGCTGAAACTGTGCCACTAATCATCAATACTTTATCCAGGTAATTTTTATTGGCTTCAGCTTCATTGTCCTGAAATGCTTTAACCAAAGCACTAGCTTCAATGGTCATTGCTTCTGCATTAACCATATCAAATTTTCTATTTTTAGAATAAACAAATGCATAATAATAGGTACCCGCTGCGCCTACTAAGGCAAGTACAAGTACAGAGAGAATTATTTTCTTCATAGTGCGGCTTTATTTCTGAATTCCTTAGGTTTTCTTACAGTAAATACTCTTGAGATGTTAAATCCAAATCTGATATTACCTTTCCCCCACTCACCGGTAGTTTCGTTGATGAATGTTCTTTCAGTCATACCAGTAGAATTGGTTACATGCAACTGAAATACGTGACCTCCAGTCTCAATATCAAATCCAAGTGTTAATGAATTTTGGTATCCTGGTAATTTATCAAATCGGTAATAATATTCTCCAGTCATATTTAAACGCTTACTTAATCTAACTCTTGAGGCGATACCCAATGACTTAAAATCATTAGGCAAATCTTGAGTAGCTACTACGTTATAGTGAAAATAAGTTGGCGTCAATTGTAGTGAAAAATAATCACCAAACTTTCTGGCGATAATCAACTGATGAGCAAACGACAATCTATCGCTTTCGTATGGTACGTAGGCGGTATTGGTATTTTTAACCGATTTATAGATCATAGTACCAGCGTAGCTCACAGAAATTGGGAAATTTTTGCCCCCAGTTGTTTGAGAAAGTAATCTGAGTTTTGTAAAGGCATCATACTGCTTTTCAAAAGTGCTTCTACCTATACCCACCATCCAGTTTTTCGTAATACCATAATCCAGTCCCAATCGTATTGAAGCCTGATCGAGTCCAAAAAGATTATAGGCGCCATCGCTAAGCTGACCAAATCTGTGTAAAATTCTGAAATCCAGAATTCCAGCACCCACGTTCTCAATGGATTGTCCATTGACTACACGCGTGGTTTTAAAAGTAGCAGTAACTTTATCAGTTATGGGCTCTTCTTTCTCTGCAAACAAATCTATTTGTGCGAAAGAAGAAAATGGCAATGCCGCAATTGCGAGCATCACCATAATTTTTTGTTTAGTAAGCAATTGCATTATTGGTATTTGCATTTAACGGTGATAGCAACTTCTGGAGCAATCTTTTCTCCAATATAAAGACCAGTTACATTATAATCTTTCAATTTAATTTTGAAGGTTCCGTCCATCTCAGGAACACCACCAGCAATCTTCATAGTACCAGACGCACTTACTTTATTGGTTACACCATGCAGAGTAAGGTTACCTTCCAGCTTTACAGGATAAGAACCATCCTTTGTAAAGTTTACTTCTTTGATATTGGTAATATATCCTTTGAAATCTGCCTTTGGAAGTTTGGTAGACTCCATATAGTTTTCATTGAAGTGATCTTCCATCAACTGATTTTCAAATTTGAAACCCTTGATAAGAACAGCAAATACCACTTGTCCATTGTCCGCTACGAACTTTGAATCAGTTTGGTTATTCACTGCTGCAATTTTTTCAATTGGACTAGAAGCGTTGAATGCTGTTTGTCCAGTTTTTGTTGCATATACTTTTTGAGCCTGTGTTGATACAGCTGATAAAAGAACAGCAGCAAGCAATGTAATTTTGGTCATTGAAGTTTTCATGATAAAGTATTGATTAGAGTAATAAGAATTTATTTTAATTGTTTGGAGCTCCTTTAGTAATCCAGGAATTTACTTTATTGATTGTGCATGCATCAAGTTTTGACCCGCCTTTAGGCATAGGAGAAGCCTGACCATTGTGCAACATAGAATTTAATAACCTTCCATTCGTAACCCATGTAGATACTCCAGCATAGGTATCCAATTTAATACCCGCACCGGCAGCTGCAGCACCACCATGACAACCATTACAATTACTATTTAAGATTGTCGCTACAGTACCGCTATAGGTAACAGCGGCTGTATCACAAGTTGCTTGCTGAGGATAAATCAAATCAGCTTTGTCGTAGAAGCAAGAGTTCATCCCAACAAGGAAAAGTCCCGCTGTAATAATCATTAATGTTTTCATACTTATTGTGGAAATCCGTTATTGATCCATTTTGTGAACTGTCCAATTTGACAATCAACCATCTTACCTGCAGGAGGCATACGCTTAGCAGCAGGAATTGTAGGATCGTGATTAATAACTTTTAAGAAATTAGCTTTATTGGCATTAATATAAGACTGCGCACTCGCATAGTCGCCTAAGTATACATTACCTGAACCAGGTTTAGTACCATGACATCCCAGACAGTTGTTTGTGAGCAATGTTTTAACTGGATCGTTGAAGGTGAACTTAGTCGTATCGCAAGAATTGATACAATTGGTGTTCAATGCACCCTGATTGATCCATTTTAAAATGACATTCTTTTGGTCATTAGACAATTGAGGACTACCTCTTGGAGGCATTTCTCCGCCAATAATGGTATAATATTCACTTCTGGATGCATTCTTAGCACGAATACCTTCCATGATTTTTGAGTAAGAGGTTGTTACCACACCTTCTTCACGACTGATATCACTATGGCAGCCGTTTGACCCACAATATGAAACATAGAGGGGTAATACCTGGGTGTTGAAGCAAACTGTATCGGAAGTGTTTGGCGTTATTCCCCCACCACCTACATCAATTGGCGTAGATGGATCTTTTGGAGTATTAATAACTTCATGTGTACATGAGGCAACCAGTGCGATTACCAGTAGGGTTGAAAAGAGTCGGATCTTCATGGCGTAAAATAATGTGATAGTTCGGAGGGTTTGACCTTTTACCGTGTTAAAAGATTAATGTAATTTTTCATTTAACACGTTTTTAAGAACCCCAAAAACCATCAAACGTTTAATGTTTTTGGATTTTTTACTCTAAATACTAAACAAAGTTATTCTACTTATCTAGTTTTCAGTCCATTAAGAACGACAAAATATAAAGTTTATTGTATAAAGCAGCTTGGAATGGTAAAATCCTTAACCTAAAATAGCCTCAATATCAGCAAGTTCTGCTGCTGAGAAATCAACTCGCTGATGTGCATTGTATGCATCATGAATATGACTTACCTTACTTGCGCCAATCAAAACTGAAGTTATCCGCTGATCCTTTAAAAGCCAAGAAATGGCCATTTCTGCGAGTTTTTGACCTCTTTTTGCTGCAAAATCATTCAATTTCTCAATTTTTGACACAATTTCAGGAGTAATCTGTTCAGGTGGCAAGGATGGATTTCTTGAAGCTCTCGACTGCTCAGGAATCCCTTTTAGGTATTTATCACTGAGTAAACCTTGTGCCAAGGGAGAAAAAGCAATACACCCTATCTTGTTTTCTTCTAATGTTTGCAAAAGGCCATGTTCTGGCGTACGCTCAAACATCGAATATTTAGGCTGATGAATTACACAGGGTGTACCAAGTTGTCGTAAAATATCAAATGCCCTCTTTGCTAAGTCCGGAGGATAGTTGGAAATTCCGGCATATAAAGCCTTGCCCTGTCTTACAATTAAATCTAGAGCTCCCATGCTTTCCTCAATAGGCGTATTAGGGTCTGGGCGGTGGTGATAAAAAATATCGACATAATCTAGTCCCATTCGCTTTAAACTCTGATCAAGACTTGCCACTAAATATTTTTTGCTGCCCCAGTCTCCATAAGGCCCATCCCACATGGTAAAACCAGCTTTGGTTGAGATGATCATTTCATCCCTGTAGCTACCAAATCCATCTTTCAGAATAGCCCCAAAATTAGACTCTGCACTACCGGGAGGCGGACCGTAATTATTGGCCAAATCAAAATGGGTAATTCCCAAATCAAAAGCAGTATATAAGATATTTTCAAAATTAGACCTCAGGTCTACATGTCCGAAATTATGCCACAAGCCCAGTGAAATAGCTGGAAGAACCAACCCACTGTTTCCACACCTGCGGTAAGCAATTTTAGAGTAACGCGACTCACTTGCTACATATGCCATAGTATTCATTTTATTAAAGCAGAAAGATACAAACTAAAAGGAAAAGACTAAAAAACAATACGCGCAAAACTACCGTAATTAGATTTTGTACAAGGTATGATACATTCATTGGCGCTGATTTGCGTTGCGTACCTGGGAAGAAATCGCATATTGGGAATTGCACCTTTTATAGCAGGATTTCTTCTCACCCTTTCACCTGGTATAAAACTCGCACTTCTTAAACTCATTTCAGGCTTATCTTTTTCATTGTATAAAAACTTAATACCTGAACCGCTTTTAATCAATGCATATGAAATCAAATGTGAGGTGCGGTCTTCTTCTTGTACTTTTCTCAATACCTGGATGTCTTGAAGCTCACTTTCGCTACTCAAGGAAAATATAACCATGTTACCAGCAGTATTTCGAATATAAGATCTGGCCGAACTTTCAACAGGCAATTGAAATGGCTGGTAAGGCGTTCTTACAGTACTAAACAAAGCCCCATCAGCATTATTACCATTGTACACAACACGGGGTGGTAGTGGTTCTGATTTGAATAACGAACGATTGTCATTTACCACGCCCCGGTTGCCTTCTGTTGTTCTAAGCTCTATCAATAAAGCAAAACCACCATTGGTATAAGGTATAATTTCATCCAAAAAATAATCGTCGAAAATTCTGCTATCAGGCGTGTGCTTTACTTTCAATTCTTTTCTCAAGCTATCAGAAAAAAATTCCTGATGCCAATGTGAAACGTTTCCTGTTTGCAGATCCACCACCAATGAAAACAATCCTTGTGCATAGCCCTTTTTCCCTCCAGTGAAAATAGAAGCCGCTACAACACGACTATTTTTGTAATCAATTGCAATTTTAAGATCCTTAATCCCGATTTTGTTGAATTGAATGGTTGCGTTTTTGACATCATCAATTCCTTTGGGCTTAACAAGAATATCAGAACGGGATAAAACTATTGATTCCTCCGCTAAAACATTACGCAAAAAAACAAGATTGCCTTCATAATCCAACTTGAATTGATTCAATTTATCAATTCCATCAGGAGTTGAAACCAGTAAGGTAGCTTGCTCAACCTTTTGCATTTTACTATTATACAAAGCCGTGCTCATCCTGGTCAATTTTTCATTTGCTGCTTGCAAATAGATGAGCATAAACATCGTCTTGGTCGGATTGATCACCACCTGAAAAAGTGGAAACTCAGCAATGTTTTCAATAAAGGCAGAATCCAGTAAAACAGGATCAGTAGCCACTTTGCCCTCCTCATCAATACTCGCATAAGCCATAAACAACTTATTCTTCTGCAAAAATTGATAAATCATATTTGCTTTAGTGCCCACATTCACAAAATCAACAGCTAAAACATCTTTGGGTAAACTTGTCAATTCCACTTTTCTAACCAGGCTCATATTGCTCGCAAAAACACTTACAACATGCTGATCCATGAGCTCCCTGTAAATCAGAATATGCTTACCCACTCTGCCAACCGCTTCATATTTAAGCAAATTATCTACCCCGGATTCTGCAGGAGAGTAAAATAGTTCTTGCGCGCTAGCACCAAGTCCTAATAGCCAGAAAAATAATATGTAAATAACCGATTTGCGCATTCTTCCAAAGTTATCATTAATGATAACGACAACCTATATAATGCTGCAAACCTTAAACAGTTCAACAAATACTAAAAATTATTTGATTAGATACGGTGCAATCACATTTTTCCATATCTGATAGCCCTTTGCATTCATATGCAATCTATCAGCTACGAAGATCTCTTCCATTGGTTTGCCATCGTCACCAAGCATGGATCCAAAAACATCTATAAAATCAGTCTTTTTGCTCCGTTTGCAAAATTCTTTAATCCACTTATTTGACTCAACAACAGTTGGAAGAAATTCAGCCCTAACTGGACTGGGCTTTATTGAAACAAAAGATATGGGGACATTAGGCATTTGTTCTCTAATCAATCTATGAAGTGTTTTAAACCTCAATAAAACAGTATCAGCTGTAACCGTTTTAGATGCAGCTATATCA
>JBKCGF010000205.1:0-2596 GCA_046303455.1 Chitinophagaceae bacterium
AACGTTTGCGTCATTGGGGCGAGGAAGATTATTGATGTCATATTTCGACGGCATGACAAAACTCATGGAAGAACCTTCATTGCTGATGTCCATGTGCACAGGCGTTGTCATTGCAATTTTGGAAGACGATTCGTTGTTACCGAAAATATAACCTGCAATTTTTCTAAAACCATTACCGGAAAGTTCTCTGTAGTTTTTGGCGGATGATTGAATCGTGGCAAAAGTGGCAGGCGGGTAATAGCGTATCTCAAAGCCTTCTTCTTTTTTGATGACTTTATACGCCTGTTTTTCAGTGTTATTTGTTGATGCCACCATAAATGATTGAAATACGACCAAAATCAATATGATTACTCCTAATGCTATTATCATTTTTTTCATGCTAATCTATATGATAGTTAACAACTGGCATATGATTTATGTTCGGTATGGTCTATGATGAAATGGGTATTTTAACAATTAGGCTTAAATGAGAGATAAGCACTAATTTTTTTCAGAAGTTGATTTTTCTTTTACAAACACCATACAGTGTTGCCAGGGTAAATTGCTGATGTTTTTTTCTAAACGAAAGCCGACTGCTTTTAATTCTTTAACGGATTGGGCTTCACTCATTTTGTGTATTGTCTTGATGGGGACAGATTCATCTTCTGATCTAAACTCTACCAATACAAGGCGACCGTTGGGTTTGAGTGCATTGTACATCGACAAACCCATTTCATAAGGGAATGAAAATTCATGGTATACATCCACCAATAATATCAAATCCATGCTCGAAGATGGAAGTGCGACTGATGTTTCTGATCCAAGGACTGTCGTTACATTAGATAGTTTTTCTTCCTTGATTCTTTCATTGAGAAATAAAATCATTTGTGGCTCTACATCTACTGCATATACTTTACCATTACCAATACGCTTTGAAATTAGACTGCTGTAATAGCCACTACCAGCACCTATATCAGCAATTTGCATGCCTGATTTCAGGTTCAAGTTTTTCAACAATAAAGTAGAGTTCTCTTCAAATTGACGCTCTGGTCTTTCCAGCCAATCAATACCCCAGTGACTCATCACGTAAGCAATTTGTCGACCCATATACCACTTATTGATACCATTGGGGTCACCCTTCTTTATAGTGTAACGTTCTTGTCCATTGCTACTGAGAAAAGAAAATAAAGCAACGGCTGTAAAAAGTAAAAACCTGAAGTGTTTCATTTATTGAATCGCAGTAGTTTATTGTCCTACTACTACAATTCCTTTGGCTAAAATGTTCACTTCCTTCTTTGGCTGGGTAATGGCATCAATTTCCGCTTGCGACTTCTTTGCGTCTTCTGCATAATGCTTTAATTCTTTTACCGGGACGGTCTTCATGGATGCTTGTCCCTCAATTACGACAGTCTTCCCTTTTGCAGCCAAAGGCACAAAAAATCCATAATCCTTCATTTTTACCATAGCCTGGCTACCATCTGGTAGTTCAAGCTTCAGCCAGCAGCCTTTATTGGGACAAACCTCGAGGATTTTTGCTTTGATTTTTACATCATCCAACTGTGCTCCACCATCCAGCTGTGTAACGACATCTGAAATAGCAACAGCTCCCTTTGCCTTCACTTTCGCTCCATAAACATCTCCTGTATTAGCATCACCTGCTGGGGGTTGTGCGTACGTAAACAATGCACTAGAAACTACAATTGCTAAAGCGATTATCTTTTTCATGATGATGTATTTAAATATGATGTAAAAATAGTGAATGTATTTTATGTAATTTGTATACTGAACCATGAATCATTACACTTCTCCATACCGTATGCAGCAAACCATGCGCTGGTTCGGTCCGAACGACCCTGTTAGCCTTGCTGATATTCGTCAGGCTGGTTGTACGGGTATCGTAACCGCCTTGCACCATGTTCCCAATGGAGAAATCTGGACGATCGAAGAAATAGAAAAAAGAAAGTCCATCATTGAAGCCGCAGGTTTGGTTTGGTCTGTCGTGGAAAGTATTCCAGTCCATGAACAAATCAAAACACAAACAGGCAACTTTCAAACGTATATCGAGAACTACAAACAATCGATTCGCAATCTGGCTGCCTGTGGAGTGAATATTGTGACTTATAATTTTATGCCGGTGCTCGACTGGACCAGAACCGATTTGGGTTATACCGTTGAAGATGGCAGTAAAGCACTTCGATTTGAAAAAGCAGCATTCATCGCTTTTGATCTATTTATGCTCCAGCGTAAAAATGCTGAAGCAGATTATTCTGCAGATGAAATTGCAAGAGCGAAAGAAAGATTTGCAGCAATGAATGATGATGAGAAAAATTTGTTGCAACGCAATATCATTGCGGGTTTACCGGGCAGTGAAGAAAGTTTCACATTACAAAATTTCCAAACAGCATTAGATGCTTATCAAGGTATTGATGCTGAAAAGCTACAGCAGCATTTGGTTTATTTTTTACATCAGATTATGCCAGTGTCTGATGCAGCAGGCGTGAAAATGAGTATACATCCAGATGATCCTCCGTATGCTATATTGGGACTCCCTCGTGTGGTAAGTACGGCCAAACAGCTGCAAGCATTGTTTGATGCGGTTCCTTCATTGAACAACGGA
>JBKCGF010000206.1:0-13331 GCA_046303455.1 Chitinophagaceae bacterium
TTGGGAAAAGAAACTGGTATCATATAAGGCCATATCCCATTTCATCATATCTCTTGGGGTACTATAAATATTCTTATCGCCATAAACGGCATCAAGGAACATGAAAGGCTCTTTTTGGTTATTGAACCTGTAAGATTGCAATACAGAATCAGCTTTTTCCATTGAAAAAACAAAGCTGTGATTCATTCCCAGAGGCTTGAATATTATCTGATCAAGATAGTTGGCAAAGCTCAATGTGCTTACTTTTTCAATAATGAGTGCCAAAAGGGCATAATTTGTATTACAATAATCGAAATAAGCATCTGGCCTGCCAATGTTCAACATTGCTGATTTTTCAATAATCAATTGAAGCACATCTTGATTGGTCAAGGTTTTTTTGGTATCCCATCCTAGGCTTTCAGCGAAATGTACATAGTTGGGTAAGCCACTTCTGTGACTCAAAAGATTGCGGACTGAAATTTTTGGGAAAGGGAAACCTGTTAAGAACGAAGCAACTGGCTGGTCAATGCTTATTTTTTTGTCTTCAAATAATTTGAGCAAAGCCATTGCCGTAATGGTCTTTGAAACAGATGCCAGATGAAAAGAGGTAGAGAAATTGATCGAGTCTCCCTTTAAAACCTGGTTTAAACCATTATAGGCCTCAAAAATGATTTTCCCGTTTCTGGAAACTAAAATACCTCCATTGAATCTTGAACGAAGCAGTGTTTGCTGATAAAAGCGCTCACTTGATGATTTGAGTTCTAAATCCTCTGCTGACAATACCGGGCGCTCATTGATTTCTTTAATGAATGTAACCTCTGGAGCAGCCTTTTCAACCCTTAAACGGGAATCAGCAAAATAAAAGAGTGCTAAAAAAAGGATGAACAAAACCGCAAATACCTTCAATTTCTGCATGTGAGCCCTTAAATTGGATGCGCAATAATAAGTTGTTAATTTCGCATAAAAATACACTAAAAACCAATGGCCTTAACAAACAAAACCAGCTATCCTAAAGACAAAATTAAAATTTTGTTTCTCGAGAACATTAGTGATGCTGCAATCAAAGTATTTCGAGATGCTGGTTATACCGATATAAAAAAACTCGGAGGGGCTCTCACTGAAGAGCAATTGATGGATGAAATCAAAAACGTTCATCTGTTGGGTATAAGATCCAAGACCCAAGTGACTGAAAAAGTGTTAAAACATGCAGCAAAACTTCAAGCTATTGGTTGTTTTTGTATTGGTACAAATCAAGTCAATCTTCAAGCTGCAACCAAAAAGGGTATAGTTGTTTTTAATGCACCATACAGTAATACCAGATCAGTGGCAGAATTGGTTATCGGGGCATCAATTTTATTAATTCGAAAAATTCTAGATAAAAACAACGCTGCCCACAGGGGAGTGTGGCAAAAAGATGCAAAAGGAAGTTTTGAACTAAGAGGTAAGACTTTGGGTATTATTGGATACGGTAATATTGGATCGCAAGTAAGTGTTCTTGCTGAAGCATTAGGCATGAAAGTATTGTTTTATGATACGATAACTAAATTGCCTTTAGGAAATGCTGAATCCAGAAAATCAATAAAAGATTTAGTGGCTCAGGCCGATATCATTACACTTCATGTACCTGAAACTGGACAAACAAAAAATTTAATCAATAAGAACCTGATCAAAAATTTTAAAAAGGGTTCAATTCTGATCAATTATGCTAGAGGTGAAGTTGTTGATTTAGATGCTCTGAAATCAGCTTTGTTAGAAGGTCTGATTTCTGGTGCTGCAATTGATGTCTTTCCTTGGGAACCTGAAAAAAATGGTGATGTATTTACTTCACCTCTCCAAAATATTCCCAATGTATTGCTCACTCCACATGTAGGGGGCTCTACTGAAGAGGCACAATACAATATTGGTGAAGATGTAAGTGCCAAGCTGCTTCAGTACCTGGAAGTCGGTGCTACTTATGGATCTCATACTGTACCCGAAATCAATCTTCCTTCTCAAGAAGGAACCCACCGTATTCTGCATATTCATTCGAACGTACCTGGTGTTCTTTCAGAAATCAACAGTAGCCTTTCTGAACATAAAATCAATATACTCGGACAGTACCTCAAGACCAATGATGAGATTGGTTATGTTGTATTGGATATTGATAAAAAACTATCAAAAAATGCTGTTGAATTGTTGAAGCAGGTAAAAGGAACACTTAAGGTTCGACTTCTATATTAATGATGAACCACGACAAAATACTTGAATACTATTTCGCAAGTCCTGTTGGTTTTGACATCAGCTTATTTGGAAATGGTTTGATACACCAGACTTTCCTACTATCTGAAAAAGGAATTCCTGTTTATATTCTTCAGGAAATAAATACTTCAGTTTTCAAAAAGCCGAAAGCCATTGAAAACAATTTAGAAAGACTTGCTTCTTTTCTAAATGAAAAAGAAAAACCCCAATTTTTCCCATTGCCAAAGAAAACCTTGTCTGGCAGATCCCAGCTTGTACTCGGTGTGAAGGTAATTCGATTGACGGCTTTTGTTCCTGGTTCACATTCAATAGACAGTTGCGTTTATCCCGATCAGGCATATACTGCGGCATTTCAGTTCGGAAAATTTACTGCTGCTTTTGAGGGGTTAGATATTACCCAATTGCAGCCAACGATTCCCGATTTTCACAATCTGAGTTTTCGTTGGAAACAATTTGAAGATGCTTTGGTCAATGGTGATAAAGCACGCATAAAATATGCTGATAAACAAATCAAGTATCTTTTTGAAAATAAAAATATTGTAGATCGATACGAATACATCTCCGCATCTCCAATGTTTTCACAGAGGGTGACCCACCACGATACAAAAATAAACAATGTATTGTTTGGTGAAAAAGGAGAGGGGCTGTGTGTGATTGATTTGGATACTGTAATGGGGGGATTATCGATAAGTGATCTGGGAGATATGTTCAGGACCTATCTTTCTCCAGGAACTGAAGAAGAAACGGATCTTGAAAAAGTGTTTGTCAGAAAGGATTTTTATACAGCAATCGTTGAAGGGTATTTAGAGAAAATGTCTATTTGTTTATCTGATGATGAAAGAAATTCAATTCCATATGCCGGGGAATTCCTCATTTACATGCAAGCGCTAAGGTTCTTGACTGATTTTCTAAACAATGATATTTATTATGGCATCAGCTATGAGATGAATAATTTCAACAGGACCATCAACCAACTCCATTTGTTAGAAAGCTATCGGTCAGCTGTTAAATAGTAGCCTATTTCACTTTACGCTGAAATAGCGTGTCTGTCGGCATCTTTATCATTGAATCTGCTCCAAATATGTTCACCGCTTTCCATTCTTTTTTGAGTGAAGCGATTTCGTTTGGATCGATTCCTGTTTGGTACAAATACACGCTTTGGATGGATTTGTTTTTAAGCAAATTTTCAATTCCTGATTTACTAACACCCGTCGATGCAAGGTTGATGTACCTGAGCTTTTCTAAGGAGTTAAAATCTTTAATGCCTTTATCTGTAATTTGATTTTCATCTAACCAAAGCTTTTCAATGTTTTTTAAGCTTTGTAAAATCGACAAATCTGTATCGCTTACTCCACTTGCTGTAAGCTTTAGCTCCACCAATTGTTCGGTGATTGACAATAGTTTTTTTAAAGCTTGATCGTGTGGCTTGTCAATATTAAAACCAACTACTCTGATGTGATGATCTTCTTTTGAAATTTCAGAGATAACCCATCCTGCCTTTTCTAATTCTAGTTTAGTCTTTGTTGAGATCGGTGTAACATCTTCTCTTTTGCTTACTTGTTTTTCTTTAGTATGATAATCTTTAAACGCATTCAATGCCTTTCTAACTTTTTCTTCAGCCTCTATGTTTTCCACTTTCTGATGGAAAGTTGCACCAGAACTGACCCACCACTGAAATATCGTAAGTTCAAAGTCTGTTAATTGTTGTTTTCCTTTTGGCGGCATGTGGTGCTCATTATTCAATTCTAGTAATATTCTTTTGAGCAATTCACTTTGTTCAGGCTGTTGAATATTAATGACATCGCCGTTTTTACCGCCAGTCAGCAACCAAGTTGAATCATCTAATCTTAGTTTCCCCTTTTGTTTATCGGCGCCATGGCATTGGACACATTTCATGTTTAGCGTAGGCTGAATGATGTCTTTATAAATTTCAGCTTGATTGATGTCTGTTATATTCACAGTGGTTTGTATCAGATTTTCTTTACTCTCAAATGATAGAAAATCATCACCATGAGTAAGCGAGCCACCTAAATGACCTGTGCTGAATAAAAAAATAGATAGAATGATTAAACTTATAGTGTATAGAATTTTATTTCTGATAATTTTATTTCTACTTAGTGCATAGAAAAGAAAAAGGAGCGTAGTGATGATTGCAGTCCATTTATGAAGATCAACATCCGCTTCATTGTTGGAGCCTTCTTCTGCAATAATCAATCCAGTGAGTAAGGAGAGACATGAAAACAGAAATCCAATGATGATAATAGGGTTTATATTTTCAACCCAATGTTTTCTTTTTTGAGAGAATGACGCAAATTCAAGAAGGATGACCAAAATAAAAATACCTATTGGTAAATGAACAATAACCGGGTGTAATCTGCCTATGAATTCAAGCATATTTATTCATTAATCAATTAAGCAATAATTGGATCAATCACTTTGCCAAAGACATCAGTCAGTCTGAACTGTCTTCCTTGAAACTGATAGTTAAGGTGTTCATGATTAAAGCCCAATTGATTTAAAATAGTTGCTTGTATATCATATACTGAAACTTTACCATCAATTGCATTGTAACCTATCGGATCTGTTTCTCCATAACTGAAGCCACCTTTTACACCACCGCCTGCCATCCACATGGTGAAGGCATCCGCATGGTGATCTCGTCCTTTATGATAATTTTGAAGACCGTCTCTGTTTTCTTGCATAGGTGTTCTACCAAATTCCCCTCCCCAAACTACAAGTGTTTCATCAAGAAGACCTCTTTGTTTCAGATCTAATAAAAGTGCAGTGACAGCTTTGTCAGTTTCAATAGATTTTGTAACAAAACCCATATCCAGTGCAGTACCTGGGTCAGTACCATGACTATCCCAGCCCCAATCAAATAATTGCACAAACCGAACACCTTTTTCTACAAGTTTTCTTGCCAGCAAAGCATTGTTTGCAAATGATTCTTCACCTGGTTTAGTACCATACATTTCATGGATGTATGCCGGCTCATCAGCTATACTCATAACCTCCGGGACAGCCACTTGCATTTTGAATGCCATTTCATATTGAGCAATTCTTGATAGAATTTCTGGGTCATTGTATTCTTGATAAGAGAGTTCATTTACTTTGTTAATTGCTTCAATCGATGATTTTCTCAAGTCCCTTGAAAATCCATTAGGGTCGTTGAGAAATAATACAGGGTCGCCTTCTGATCTGCATTGTATTCCCTGATAAACGGATGGTAGAAATCCACTTCCCCATACACTTTTTCCCGAATCCGGATTTCTTCCTCCAGATGTCAGTACCACAAATCCAGGCAAGTTGCTGTTCTCAGTTCCCAAACCATAGGTAACCCATGAACCCATACTTGGCCTTCCTAATCTTGGTGTGCCACAATGCATCAGTAATTGTGCAGGGGCATGGTTGAACTGATCGGTATTCACTGCTTTTAAAAGTGATACGTCGTCAATAACCTGATTGAAATGCGGTAAATTATCTGAAAGCCACAATCCGCTTTCACCATATTGTTTGAATTGGGTTTGTGGACCTAATAACTTTGGAACACCTCTGATGAATGCAAACTTTTTTCCTTTGATGAATGATTCTGGACAATCCATCCCATCCATTTTTTGCAATTCAGGTTTGTAATCAAACATTTCTAATTGAGATGGAGCTCCTGCCATGTGTAGAAAAATGACTGATTTTGCTTTACCAGCAAAATGTGGGGCCTTTGCCATCAATGGATTTGAAGCAAGTGGGTTATCATTTTCTGAAAATAAATTACAACTATCCAAGAATGATCCCAAAGCCATCATACCCATTCCTGTTCTGCATTGCTTTAAAAAATGTCTTCTCGTCTGAAAGGACAGTTCAGCATGTTGAGCTTCAATCTGTATTTTTTCTCTGGCCATAACCTTGTCTAGTTTTTCGTAATGACTTCATCTAGGTTTAAAATTGCATTGGTCACAACTGCCAATGCAGCTAATTCAGCACCTTGTTTTTCTGTGCTGCTTTCTGCCAACATTTTAGTAACTCTTTTTTGGTCATTGCTTAATTGTTGCAGTGTATTCAAATATAAATTTTCAAGAATCCTTATTTTATATTCATTAATAGGAACACCAGTTGCTATTTTGTAACCTTTACCAATCTTATCCTTTATTGCAGAAGGTTGGTCTTTCATCAATTGTTTGGCAAACTGCACTGAAATATCCCAGTAGGTTGAATCATTCAATAAAGTCAATGCCTGCAGTGGTGTATTGGTTTTTATTCTTCTGCTAGTACAAACTTCTCTTGCTGTACCATCAAAATTTATAAATGAAGGGTAGGGGCCAGTTCTTTTCCAATAGGTATATATAGCCCTTCTGTATTGATCTTCTCCCTCACTTTTTACCCAGCTTCTGCCATCGTAAGGTGAAGCCCAGATTCCGTCGGGTTGATAGGGCATAACACTTGGACCATACATTTTTTCACTGAGGTTACCAGATATAGCCAATGCCTGATCTCTGATTTGTTCCGCAGTGAGCCTAACCCTAGGTGCTCTCGCATAATATTTATTAAGCGGATCCTTTTGCAATGCATCTTTTGTTGTAATGTTTCCTTGTTTGTATGTTTCTGATAAAACAATTCTTTTAAGTGTTTTTTTTATGCTCCAGTTATCATCTTCCATAAAAGTATAGGCTAGATAATCAAGCAGTTCAGGATGTGTTGGAGAAATACCCTGTGATCCAAGGTCTTCAAGTGTTTCAACCAATCCTTGTCCAAATAATTGTTCCCATAAACGATTGACCATTGTCCTAGCAGTCAAAGGATTTTGTTTATCCGTCATCCATTTTGCAAGTTCAAGTCTATTTGAAACCTTATTTCCTTTGTTGCTTGTAAAAAGTGCAGGAATGCCGGGGTCGACTTCTTTGGTTTTGATCATCCAGTTTCCTCTTTCAAATACAAAAGTCTTTCGCTTCATGTAGATGGGGTTATCTGACATGATAGGTGTAAATTCTGCATCTGGTTCATTCAACAATTTTAAAAAGGTCTGGTAGTAGACCATCCCTTCATTTGATGTTGATGATGGAAAAGCAGGTGTGAAAACCAGCCAATCTACAAGTGGACCAAAATCTTTGTCAAGTTTGAGTGAGGCATTTTCATATTTGAAATAGAAGTCGTGTTTGCCTGTTAATGCAGGATCAAGTTGTATGGTATATAAATCCCAATCTTTTGTTGATTTATTGATTTGAAGGGTTGCGACTGGCTTTGAATTAGGGTTATCTGCATAAAGGATTAACCTTCCATTGTTGACAAAAGAATTAAGTCGAATCAATAAAGTTGGTTTATCTGTACAATCACGTTGACTGAATTTCGCCCATGAATTTTTTCTCAAGCGAAGCGACTTGGTATCTTCCAATGCTGCATTATACATGGAATCTACCGTTATACTGTTAATACATTGTTGTCCAGTTTTCAACAACCGCCAAAAAAAATCATTCGTTTGTTTGTCGGTTGATTTTTTTAACCATGTTTCAAGTTGATGAAAATCTTCCTTACTCTTATTCCTGAACTCTCTTAATAAAGGGTATTCATCATGCGTATCTTCATCTCTTGAGTCGTTAAAAAATGCCATGAACTTGTAGTATTCATCATGTGTAAAAGGGTCGTATGGGTGACTATGGCATTGCACACAAGCAAAGCTGGTACCCATGAGTGCTTCCCAAGTTGTATTGATCCTATCCAGGATTGCTGCCACTCTGAATTCTTCATTATCAGTTCCTCCTTCATCATTGTTCATTGTATTTCGATGAAAGGCGGTGGCAATAAATTGTTCATCTGAGGGATTGGGCAGTAAATCACCTGCCAATTGTTCAATTAAAAATTGGTCATAGGGTTTATCATCATTAAAAGCCTTAATTAGCCAGTCGCGGTAACGCCAAATTGATCTGATATAATCTCTTTCATAGCCCTTGGTATCAGCATACCTGGCCAAGTCCATCCATAAGGCAGTCCACCGCTCACCAAACTTAGGTGATGCCAAAAGGCTATCTACCAGCTGTTCATAAGCCTTGTCAGATTGATCTTTTAGGTATTGCTGTTTGATCTTTTCTGAAGCTGGTATTCCTGTTAAATCTAATGAAACCCTGCGTAGTAAAACTTCTTTATCGGCCTGTTTGGATCTTTCTAAATCCTGTGCCTCAAGTTTTTCATCAATGTACCTATCGATTTCATTTCCTTTTTCCTTACTGAACCAACCCCAAAATCCATTACTGGGTATATTCGGAGCTTTTACAGGCAAATACGACCAATGGGTTTCAAATTTTGCACCTTCATCTATCCACCTTGTTAGTATCTCAGTTTCTTCTTTAGACAGAGGATTTTCTTGATAGGGCATTCTTTCTTCCGGGTCGGTCGAATGTAACCGTTTGATAAATTCACTGTTTTTAGCATCTCCAGGTATAATAGCAGGTTTACCAGATTCAGTGGGAGAGAGAGCTTCTTCTCTGAACAATAAGCTGAAACCAGCTTTTTTCTTCACACCTCCGTGGCAAGAAATACATTTTTGGTTTAAAATGGGTTTGACCTGGGCATTGTAATCAACCGGATCCTGGGTAAAAAAATACAAATAGATCCCTCCTGTCAACAAAATACCAGTAATGGTCAGTAATATTTTTGATTGATATATGCTCTTCATAACCTCTTCATAAAATATTGATCAAGTTCCAGTTTCAGCAGTCTTACTTCATCAGCATCAAGACTTGCATGTTTTAATTCTTCAGACATATTGGGATTGCTGTACAACATATTTGACATGATGGAAGTCCTGGCCGAACTGTGAAACGCCTTTGCACCAGTTGAGGCTGCCAACTGAACAACATTGTTCGATCTTACACCAGACCCTGGCATAATTTTGATTCTATCTGCAGCCTTATCAACCAATTCTTTAAGCATCTCTTTACCCTCAAGTGCTGTTTGATATAATCCACTTGTAAGTATTCGTTTACAGCCTGTTGCAATGATATTTTCTAATGCTATGAATGGGTTAGAAACTCTGTCAAATGCACGATGGAAAGTCACCTCCATATTGCCAGCTGCAACTACAAGTTCTTGAGTTCTTTCAATATCTACATTTCCATCCGGAAGAAGCATCCCAATCACAACGCCTTCACAACCAAGGGATAAGCATGTTTTTATATCGGTTTTCATGGCCTCAAATTCTTCCTTGGTGTATAAAAAATCACCACCTCTGGGTCTAATGATTGGAAAAACTGGAATCGAGCATGATTTTTTGGCTTGCTCGATCATACCATGTGAAGGGGTAGTACCACCTTCTGAGGGATTGGCACATAATTCAATTCTGGTGGCCCCCATGGTTTGAGCAATACTGCAGGAAGCTATATCAAAACCGATGATTTCTAATTCGTAAGCCATACTAATTAAAATAACTTTCTCCAGGTATTACAATCTCTTCTTTTTCTGATTTAACTGCATATGAGAACCCTTTTTGTAAGGCGTATGCCCCGTAGTTCCCAAATTTGTCGATTGCCAAAAAACCAATTTGAATGTTCTTGGCTTTCTCTGGATCACGTTTTGCGATTCTTTCCACGACTTTTTTGCAGGCCTCACGGGGAGAATTCCCTTGTCTCATATATTCTACAACTAAGTGAGAACCAACACATTTAATTACTTCTTCTCCAACACCAGTTGAGGTAGCTGCACCAATTTCATTGTCTACAAATAGGCCAGCTCCAATGACTGGGGAATCACCAACACGACCGTGCATTTTGAAGGCCATACCACTTGTGGTACAACCACCGCTAAGATTACCCTTAACGTCTAATGCCAACATACCGATGGTGTCATGGTTGTCGATTGACCCAGGGAAAAAGTCTGGACCAGGTTGATTTTGGTTAAACGACTTATTTTCAATGTTCATTACAGGGTTGTATTGCGACTTTTTCAGCCATTCTTTCCAGGCCAGTTCACTGTCGGGGGTTAGTAAATTCTCCTTTTTAAAGCCATTGGCCAGTGCAAATTGTAGCGCTCCCTCACCAACAAGGATGACGTGTGGTGTTTTTTCCATGACCAAGCGAGCGACAGATATCGGATGAATGATATGTTCCAGACACATGACCGAACCGCAATTTCCATTTTCATCCATAATACAGGCGTCTAGGGTAACACGACCATCACGATCCGGGTAACCACCGTAGCCGACTGTTTTATTGCTCTGATCAGCCTCAGTAACCCGGGCACCTTGTTCAATAGCATCCAGTGCGCGACCATTATTTTTTAGAATTTTCCAGGCTTCAGCATTGGCTGCTTTGCCAAAATCCCAGGTAGATATTACAATTGGTTTAGTTGGTAAACTCTTGCTGGCTTCTAAATTTGTTGCTGAAATTACAGGTATTGTAAGGAGTGAGTTTTTTAAAAAGTCTCTACGGATCATACGCAATCGTTTATGATACAATTTAATTCAATTGAGCATAATTTCCTCTATAAACTAGAATATTAACTCTTATAATTTATATTATGTTAAGTAAGATAATTGAGATTCTACCCTTATTCAAATAGATTTATGAATAACATTATAGCTGGTATCCTGCTTGGTGAGTAATAATAAATTGAACGAGATTGTTCAACTCCAATCCTGCTCTTTGGCAGGCATCTTGAATATCGTCGCGACTCACATTGGCCGCAAAGGTTTTTTCTTTGATTCGTTTTAAAGCACCTTTGAGTTCCATTCCTTCATAACCATTGGGTCGCATTAATGAATATGCATGAATTAATCCTGATAATTCATCAAAGGCATATAACATATGATCCATCCTACTTTCTGGTATTACACCAAAATGGACATGACCGTGTGAAGCAATCGCCCGAAGAACTTCTGGACAAACATTCTTTTCTTCCAGGTATTCAATTATCTTTTTACAATGCTGATCCGGCCACTGATCCCAATCTGCATCATGCAGTAATCCGGCCATTTGCCATTTCCATACCTGTTCTGGATCCAAACCCTCATTTTCCTCTGCCCAGGATTTCATTAATCCGCCTACCTGAACCATGTGCAGCTTTAAACGATCGTTTAAAACCCATTCGTTCAATAACTGATATGCTTCTTCTTTGGACAAAACATTTCCAGTGTTTTTGGGGTCACCAAATTGATTTCTGCCGAGTTGTAATGACATATATAGGATTTAAAAAAAGAGAGAAGTTTTTGGCTTCTCTCTTTATATTAAAAATATAATCTAATTATTGGTGTGCAGTATCTGCATCATCATATTTCTTCTGATAAAAATCAGCCTTTGCTTTATCCTTCTTTTTATCGTAGCAGTAATTCAACAAAGTACAAGCTGATTTAAAGTTAGAACGTTCTGATACTTTTAACTTACCCATTCCATCATAATGTGTAAATACTTTTTCCAATACTGGAATTGATTTGTTTACAAGTTCATCCAATGAAGCCTGTAAATCTGCTTTTTTCTTTACAACATCAGGATTAGTACCTCTTGCTTTGTAGATGTCTTCATCAATGAACAACATTTGATTATAATAATGTTTACCCAATGACAGCATGGTTTCCAATGATTCAGGCTTTATTGAAAGCGCTTTGTTGTATAAGCCTTCAATTTTTTTGCATTGTTCATTGTAGTTAGATGGTCTCTTACTTGATTCAGCTACGTGTGTTTCTGAAAATAATTCACCTGCATATTCGAAAGTCAGGTCAAATGACTCTGGATTTAGCGCCAATAGTTCTTCATACTTTTTCATCAAAGCAGCCATATCACCTTTATCCCTTGCGTGATCCAATGCAAGCAATGGCAGATAATCATCTTTCGGGAATAACTTTAAACCAGCATCTATGTATTTATTCATTTTTGCATCGTCCTTCTTATCATAGAAATGCTTGGCTAGATAGCGATATGGTGTTGACATATCAGATGTGCCTCCAACATTGGCATCCGCCAATTTGGTAAAATAACCAATTGCCTCTTCTTCTTTTTTACCATTGATTGCTGCCAATCCCATGTAATAAATCAAAGTGGTATCCAATTGATACAAGCCCCAACCTTGAGAGAAAATATAATCACCAATTATTCCAGTTGTTTTAAAGGTTGCAAGTGCATCCTCATATTTTTCTTCATTGTAATACCCTGCACCTTCTTCAAATCCACTAGCGTATAATGAGAAAACAGGCTGATAATTATCAACTGTTAAAAACAAAGTCGCTTGTTTTTTATCAGCTTCTAATGATTTTTTAAAAGCATCCAATGCTTGTAGCCTAGCTTCTGGCATTGCTGCTCTTTCTTTTGCATTGGCAGCAATTGCACTCAAGACTTTACCTTTTAGATAAAGAATTTCAGGATTTTTTTGGTTTTTAGGTGAGGCTAGTAAAGTTTCAACCATTGATTTGGCCTCAGTATATTTGTTTGCAGCCAAAGCATCTTTGATCTTGGTCAAGTTCTGTGCATTGGCAGTCATCAAACCAACTGCTGCCAAAAAAGTTAAGAGAATCCTTCTCATTGTGGGTTTTTTAATGGTGTGATTTTTATTCGTTTGTTGGTGTTTCCGTATTTGATGCTGTTTCAGGTGTTTCTCCTCCGCTTTCTTCTTCCATCTCATCCAAATTGGTGATTGCTGCAATTGCATCTTCATCATCCAACCTAATGAGTTTCACTCCTTGTGTTGCTCTTCCCTGCTCACTGATTTGCGCAATGCTCATACGGATAGTTATGCCAGAAATACAGGTGATCATCAGATCTTCTTTTTCACTTACATCCAGTATGCCAACTAATTTACCGGTTTTTTCTGTAACATTTATGGTTTTAACACCCTTTCCACCCCTATTGGTGATTCTGTATTCATCTATTGGTGTTCTTTTACCAAAACCTTTTTCTGAAACCACCAGTACGGTTCTAGTCTTGTCCTCAACATTCACACAAACCATTCCGACAACCTCATCATTTGCATCGTCTACCTCAATACCCGCAACACCTATTGCACCTCTTCCAGTCGCCCTTACTTTTGCCTCTGGGAATCGAATGGCTCTTCCGGATTTAACTGCCAACATGATTTCAGAATTACCATCAGTCAGCTTGGCCTCCAACAATTGATCCCCTTCTATAATTGTAATTGCATTTACA
>JBKCGF010000207.1:0-1113 GCA_046303455.1 Chitinophagaceae bacterium
TTTTTGATTCTTCAAGCAAGTGGGGATGTAAACGGAGTTTTTGAAAAGTTGAGTGATGTAAGTGGTAAGGCATTTACGTTTAGTTGGACAGCTATTTATGGTTGGAAGACTTCAGAAAAAAACATGATTGGTACTGGTTTAGCCAGAACTTACCGTGCTGGTCAGCTGATTCATGTGCCAGTTCTTTTCTGGAATAAAACATTTAATGATAAGTGGGGAATGGAACTATTGATTCCTGCACGCGGACATGTTCGTTATAATTTTTCTACTTCCAATATGTTACAGTTTGGATTTGAACTTGAGGGTAACCAGTTTTGGATGAATTCACCTGGATTTGGGGCTTCCGATCAGGCTTTATACATACAAAGAGGTGAACTGAAGCCGCGTATTATGTGGGATAAAAAAATCAGTGGTTTCATCTGGTTAAATGCACAAGTAGGGATGAGGTCTAATTATAGGTTTGATGTAATGAAAGAGTACAATGGTAGAAAGGATAGTCAGCGTTATTTCACTTCTAATTTGTCAAATCCTCTTTATTTTAACATCAGTATAAATTTAGTATCACCATAACCAAACATATTCCAATGAAAAAAGCCTCACTTGTTTAGTGAGGCTTTTTTATTTAAGTAAAATATTTATTTAGCAACTTGTCTTGTCCAGGTATCTGTTCTTCCAATTAATGAAACTCCAATATAGCCTCTAACTTCAAGTGAGTTAGGATTGATCAATTTGATAGTACAAGAATAGGTGTTGCCATTCTTGGGATCATAAATATTACCCTCATCCCATTTGCTGTTTTCAACATACTTGAACCCCCAGATATTTATCAAGCCTAATACAGGTCTTGTTCTGGATGCTTCATCAGGATGGTTTTTGTCCACTTTCGGTTTTCCTGTTTCAGGATCGATAGGTTCTTTTAACCAGACAACTTTCCCCTGGTATTTATCTCCGTTTTTATAAATACGAACCAAAGCATTTCCTTCACCAGTTTTCCATACACCAACGATTGCATCAGGATTGTCTTCTTTGAAATGAAATGAACTTGTTGATAAAAGAATAACTATTCCGGATAAAGCAAAAAGTAAAAACTTCTTTGCAAGTAAGATGTTTGAA
>JBKCGF010000208.1:0-4627 GCA_046303455.1 Chitinophagaceae bacterium
AGGATTTGAATCCAATACTCGACTTCAACAAGTTCCAGCATCTATTTCGATTGTTGGTAAGTCTGATTTACAACGTAATTCCAATTACAGTTTGTTACCTGCATTCAACAATGTTTCAGGGGTTAGAATGGAAGAGCGATCGCCAGGGAGTTATCGACTTTCCATAAGAGGTAGTTTATTGCGTTCTCCCTTTGGAGTACGCAATGTGAAATTGTATCTGGATGATTTTATATTTACAGATGCAGGTGGAAATGCCTATTTGAATTTATTGGATAATAGTAGTGTGAGCAGTGCCGAAATCATTAAGGGTCCTGCTGGTAGTATTTATGGTGCCGGAACTGGAGGGGCAGTTTTATTTACTGGCAATGCTTTAATGGCTGAATCAAAAAAAGATACTTCTTCTGCTCAGATTAAATTAAGTGCTGGGAGTTTTAATACAGTCCATCAATCTGTTCAGTGGCAAAAAAATACTTCAGCATACAACCTGAGTATTTTACAAAATCATAGTCAGTCTGATGGGTACCGTGATCAAAGCCGTCTTCAAAAAGACAATATTCAATTGCGTTTAAAACTTAAAGAAAATAAAAGATTCAGCAGTGATTTTCTGGTGCTGTTGTCCAGGTTGAACTATCAAACACCAGGAGGGCTCAACCTGGTGCAGGTATTGGCAAATCCCAAACAAGCAAGACCTGCTACTGCAACATTACCCTCAGCTCAAGCACAAAAGGCTCAGATCTTCAACAATACTGCCTTATTTGGTTTTTCAAATACATACAGATTTAGTCAAAATTGGAAAACCGTCACCTCTTTTTCAGCTTCATTAACTGGGTTTAAAAACCCATTCATCACCAATTTTGAAAAACGTAATGAGAGCAATCTGGGTATTCGAACAAAATTGGTTTATGAGCAAAATAAGGGGGTTCCTCATCAATGGGTGACTGGTATTGAAGTTCAACGTGGTGATTATAGAATTGATAGTACTGGAAACAAAGGGGGAATACCAGATGCAAATTTAGTGAGGGATGATATTGAAGTAAAACAACAATTTGTTTTTTCTCAATTTAGTGTTGATCCGTTTGACTTTTTAAAATTGCAGGCAGGGTTTAGTTATAACTATTTTGGTTACACAATTAACAGAACCATTGGTACGCCTTCAAATGGGAAAGTACCTCTTGAATTTGGAAATCAATTTCTGCCAAGGGTTGCAGTCAGTTTTTTTCCCAATAAACATTTTACTGTTTATGCTCAACTTTCAAAAGGATATTCTTCTCCAACAATTGCTGAGATAAGACCTTCTGCTGGGGGAGTCTATGCGGGACTTCAAGCAGAGTATGGGTGGAATAAAGAATTGGGCATCAAGTGGTCGGCTATGCGGGGAAAATTATTTCTCAGCGCTACTGTTTTTCAGTTCGATTTAAAAGATGCAATTGTACGACAAGCCAATGCAGCGGGTGCTGAATATTTTGCAAATGTTGGTGCAGTAAAACAAAAAGGATTTGAATCTGAATTTAACTGGATTATCATCAACAATTCAGGGGATAGAAAAGTCAATAATTTGCAATTGCTTGGTTCCTTCACTTTTAATGATTTTAAGTTCGGCGATTATCAAGCTGGCAATTCAAATTTTAAAGGGAATAAGCTGACGGGCATACCGAATCAAGTGTTAACAGCTGGACTCCAATCAACGTTATTTAGTCATTTCTACTTCAATCTAAACTTTAATTATACAGGTGGAATGCCATTGAATGATGCAAATACTGTTTATGCTTCAGCCTATCGGTTGTGGCAGGGCAAAATTGGTTGGAGAACCAAGTTAAAAAGAAAGATATTGGATACTCATTTCTTGGTAGACAATATTACCAATGAGCAGTATAGTTTAGGTAATGACATCAATGCATTTGGTGGGCGATTTTTCAATCCCGCTGCAGGCAGAAATATTCTTTTGGGTGTTGCTTTGCAATTATAATTACTTCGACGATTTCAGTTTTTGTGCAAAAAGCCAAGGAAACAATTCTGGTTCCTTGAAAGCATTTCTCCAGCTATCATGACCAACTCCTGGATATTCAGTATAACGCGCCTGAGGATTGGTTTTTTTAGCAAGATTAAAAATGAGTCGAGAATTTGAAACATAGATAATTGGATCTTTATCGCCATGGAATATCCAGAGCGGCAAATTTTTTCTGATATCATTTATTCGTGCAGGGTTCATTGCACCACAAATCGGGAATGCAGCAGCAAAGGTTTGAGGTTTTCTCCAGAGCAGTTCATAGGTGCCAAATCCACCCATTGATAAACCGCCAAGATATACTCTTGATTTATCAATTTGTCCAGACGACAAAAGTGTATCAATAAACTGAGCAACTAATTTTAATGATTTTCGCATTGGTGCGTCAGCTGTATAAACATAACCTGTGCTGTCGGCATTTGGATTTTTATTGTACTCTGCCCATTTGTCGTTTGCCGGGCATTGTGGAAAGACTACAATTGCTGGAAACTTTACTCTGTTCAGTGAGTCTAAAAATAAATCTGCTCCCCAGTTGAGTTGCGCTTGATTATCGTTTCCTCTTTCACCTGCACCATGTAAAAAAACAACGAGTGGATATTTTTTTCCGATTTGAAAATTGACTGGTGTTAATATTCTACAAGGAAGTGTGTCTTCACCAACAACAAAAAGTTGTTTTTCAAACAAGTCTTTATTTTGTGCTTTTACGCTGAAAAAAAGGAGTAGAGATAATATTGCTGTTATACTATTTTTCATCACCTGAGGTTTTCAAAAGTTGTTTTTCAAATTTATGCAATTGCCATCAACTTATAGTCTTCTTGTAATTATAGGAAGGATGTCGTTTTTCCATGAGTAAAAAGATCCTTCTATTATTTTTTTCCTTGCCTCTTTAACGAGCCATAAATAAAATGCAAGATTTTGAATGCTTGCAATGGTTAATCCCAAGAGTTCTTTGCTTTTGATTAAATGTCTCAAATACGATTTTGAATAATAGTTTGATGTATTGTTATCCAATTGACCATCAATTACACTGTGGTCAAACTCCCATTTTTTATTATCGATATTGATAATGCCTTCTGTTGTAAATAACATCGCATTTCTTCCATTTCTTGTGGGCATCACACAATCAAACATATCAACTCCTAATGCAATGCATTCTAATAAGTCGGCCGGCGTCCCAACGCCCATCAGGTAACGTGGTTTATTTTCAGGAAGGTGTTCACAAGACCATCCACAGTATTCATAAATGAGTTCTGTTGGTTCACCCACGCTTAGTCCGCCTATGGCATTACCGACAGCATTTTTTGAAGAGATGAATTCACAAGAAGCTTTTCTTAAATCCTTTTCAGTGCCACCTTGTGCGATGGGGAAGAGATTTTGAGTATATCCGTATAACCCATCTGTCTGATTGAATTGATTGAAGCACCTGTCGAGCCATCTGTGTGTTAGCTCCATTGAGTTTTTGACATACTTGTATTCACTGGGGTAGGGAGGACATTCATCAAAGGCCATGATGATGTCTCCACCGATGACCTTTTGGATGTCCATTGCTTTTTCAGGGGTAAACAAATGTTTTGATCCATCAATATGACTTTGAAAAACTACACCCTCTTCATTGATTTTTCTATTAGATGCCAATGAGAAAACCTGATACCCGCCACTATCAGTAAGAATTGGACGATCCCAGCCATTGAATTGGTGCAGTCCACCAGCAGATTGCAAGACTTCCATTCCTGGACGTAAATAGAGGTGATAGGTATTGCCCAGGATTATTTGTGCATTAACTTCTTCCTTCAACTGTTGTTGTGTAACAGCTTTGACTGTACCGGCTGTGCCAACAGGCATGAAAATAGGTGTTTGAATTTCTCCATGGTCGGTTGTGATTACACCCGCCCTGGCTTTTGAAAGGGGATCTGTTTTTTCTAATTTGAATGTTAACGCAGGCATGCTGCAAGTTAATCAGAATGATGGCTCTAATTTATTTTTCAAGCTGAATTCAGTTAATTCATTTGCATATACTATTTTTGAATGGACTAAAACTAATGTTATGCAAACAGGACTTGTTCACTTGCACAATTTATTGAGATGGATTATACTGATTTTATTGTTGGTTTCTATTTATAAAAGCTATTCGGGATACAGCAGTAAAAAACAATTTGATGCAGGTGATAAGAAGTTTTGGTTGTTTACCATGATTGCATCACACATTACTTTACTATTGGGGTTGTATCAGTGGGCTTTTGGAAGAATTGGTTTGTTTAGTACACCTCTTTCTTCAGTTGGTGCAGTAATGAAAGATAAAGTGATAAGATTTTTCATAGTAGAACACCCGACATTGATGGTTCTTGCAATAGTTTTCATCACACTGGGTCATGGTATGGCAAAAAAAGCAGTGAATGATGAAACCAAATACAAAAAAGCATTCCGTTATTTCCTCATTGCTTTGGTATTGATTTTAGTCGCTGTACCTTGGCCTTTTAGAGAAATAGGAAGACCTTGGTTCCCAGGGATGTAAGATCAAATGGAACTCATCCGCTTTAGTTCAACAACTTCCATGTTTTGGATTTCGGCATCTTCAATCTGAAATTTCAATAGGGTCTGCACTTTATGCCATCCTTGCTTACC
>JBKCGF010000209.1:0-1340 GCA_046303455.1 Chitinophagaceae bacterium
TCCTTCATCTCCTGTTTGGTAATCTGACGCTTCATCGCCTTGAGCATATTATCGCTCGCATGCTGCAAAGGCATATCTAGGTAATTACAAATTTTTGGCTCTTCCTTCATCACATCAATAATTTCCATGGGAAATTTTGAAGGATAGGCATAATGCAAACGGATCCACTCTAACCCTTCAATAGCTGCCAATTTTTTCAACAACTCAGGAAGGGTTCTTTTCTTGTATAAATCCAAACCATAGTAAGTCAGCTCTTGGGCAATCAACATAATCTCCTTAACCCCAGACTTGACAAGCTTTTCAGCTTCAATTACCAATTCTTCCATGGGTTTACTTCTATGGCCACCACGCATCAAAGGAATAGCACAGAAAGAGCAAGTCCTGTTACAACCCTCACTGATCTTCATATAGGCATAATGCGAAGGAGTACTCAGCAAGCGCTCACCGACCAATTCAGTTTTATAATCTGCATTTAATACAGCCAATAAACCTGGTAGTTCCATTGTACCAAAAAAGGCATCGACTTCCGGAATTTCATCTTCAAGATTTTGTTTGTAGCGTTCACTCAAACACCCAGTTACAAAAACCTTATCAAGCTTACCTTTCTTTTTTAAATCGACCTGATCTAAAATAGTATTGATACTTTCTTCTTTTGCTTTGTCGATGAAACCACAAGTATTAACGACAACAATATTGTGATCGAGTTTTGCATTTTCATGCACTACATCAAAATCATTGGCTAGTAATTGTCCGCTCAACACCTCACTATCCACCATATTCTTACTGCACCCGAGGGTAATGATGTTGACTTTGTCTTTTTTTATTGTTTTTGATTTCATGTTGACTGTTGACTGTTAACGGTTATCTGTTAACTGTTCTTAAACAACCCCTCCACAAACGCATGCTTATCAAACACAATCAGGTCTTCAGCTTTTTCACCTACGCCTATGAATTTGACAGGGATTTTAAATTGATTCGCGATGGCCAGTACAATTCCGCCTTTTGCTGTACCATCAAGTTTAGTAATGGCAAGTGCAGTCACATCTGTTGCAGCAGAAAAATGCTTAGCCTGCTCAATCGCGTTTTGTCCAGTTGTTCCATCCAACACCAGCAAGATTTCATGCGGCGCATCAGGAATTACTTTTTGAATGACACGTTTGATCTTACTCAACTCTTCCATCAAATGGGCTTTGTTGTGCAAGCGACCAGCAGTGTCAATCAATAAAATATCTGCACCTTTTGCAACAGCACTATTGACTGCATCAAAAGCCACTGAAGCAGGATCGCTACCCATTTCTTTTTTTACGATGGGAACACCGGCTCTTTCACTCCAGATGGTG
>JBKCGF010000210.1:0-1389 GCA_046303455.1 Chitinophagaceae bacterium
GGCGAGTTGATTTTGAATAGCACCATATCCCACTTTCACCTTGTGCTGCTTAGTCAAGCGAAAAGTCACATCACATATTACTGTAAGCCCTTTTAAGTCTTGTTTGAATATAGAATTACGATAACCAAATGCACACGCATCATTATCAAACGAAATCAATTGTTGTTTTCTGATATCCCAAAAGCGAAGAGAATGAAGCACATCTTTCAGTTCAACGCCATAAGCTCCAATATTTTGTACAGGTGCTGCGCCGACTGTCCCGGGTATCAATGAAAGATTTTCAACTCCTCCCCAATCCTGATTGATGCAATGTAAAACAAACTCATGCCAATTCACCCCAGCGCCTGCTTTCACATAAACATATTCCTCATCTTCATTAACGACATCAATCCCCTCAATTTCATTTTTGACGATTACGCCATTGTAATCCTGGGTAAACAATAGATTACTTCCACCTCCTAAAATCAAATAAGGTTGATCAGAATTGATTAAATCATTGAAGACATGCTCAAGCTGTGCTACAGATGAAACAGTAATAAAAGAATGAGCGACAGCATCTACACCAAAAGTATTGAAGGCTTTTAAGGATATGTTATGCTGCATCTTCATTTTTACCAACCCATTTGCTCACGCAAATTCGTAACATGTGCCGCATGATGCTTACCATGCCACGCATAAATCAGTAAAAGTTCCCAAATTGTAATTTTTCTTTCCTGCTCTGGATGGTAGATGGTTCTTTCCCATTGCTCATCAGTGATGGTTTTGAGCAATTCATACCAGCGGTGATGTAATGAATGTAATAATGTAATGGAAAGATTAACAGGGACTGCTGTAACATCAGCAGTATCACCCCAAGCACTTTGGATATAAGGCTTGATGGTTGGATTATCTTCTGTGAGTCCCAATTTAAAACGTATAAAGGCATTCATGTGTGAATCTGCCACATGATGAATCACTTGGTTGACCGTCCATCCACCATCACGATAAGGCGTCTGAATCTGATCATCATTTAAATTCAATACAGCATATTCCAGCATGCGTGGCAGAAAAAGTATATCAGCTAATCTTGCTTCTTTCTCCTCTTGAGAAAAAGGAACCATCTGGTGTTTACCGATGGGATATTTTACCTCAACACTCATCTTAATTGGCTTTTAGAATTTCAATCAACTCTACATCAAAAATCAACAGAGATCCACCAGGGATGGCCTCACCTGAACCTTGCTCACCATAACCCAATTGATAAGGAATATAAAATTTATAACGAGAACCTGGAGTCATCAACTGAACACCTTCAGTCCAACCCCTGATCACTCCATTCAAAGGAAACTCAGCCGGGGCACCTCTATCACGTGAGCTATCAAATTGTCTTGTTGCATTTAAAAGAAATCC
>JBKCGF010000211.1:0-1905 GCA_046303455.1 Chitinophagaceae bacterium
TTTTACTCGTATAGAATCCAGTTTGGTTTTGGTTAACTCTACATCTTCATCTTGCAACTGAGGTACACGAAGAATATGTCTGATTACGGCGTCGTCACCATTACGACTTACCATTTGAATGATATGGTATCCAAATTTCGATTTGATAACTGGCGAGATTTGTCCCTCTTTTAAACGAAAAGCAGCATTCTTGAAATCAGGATCCCAGGTCTTTTCATTTCTGTTCATTTCATAACGACCGCCATTCTGTTTACTTCCTGGATCTTCGGTATACAAACGTGCTAGTGTTTCAAATGTTTTTTGCCCTGCTTCTACCTGTCGTTTATAGTCAGCCAACTCATCTTGTGCAAATTTTTCCAATTCTCTACCTGCTTTGGGATGTATTACGACCTGACCAATAACCAGTTCTGTTTCGTAAAAAGGAAGACTATCCGCAGGTATTTTATTGTAATAATCCCTTACTTCGTTTGGTGTGATTTTAACCAGTTCTACAATTTTTTCTTTCATAGACTTGGCCAAACGACCTTCACGAATTGATTTCCTGAAATCTTCTTTTACCTGATAGATTGTACGACCTGCAATTTGCTCAAAGGCTTCTTTTCCGCCATACTGTGAAATAAAATAACGGATTCTTTGATCCAGTTCAGCCTCAACTTCTTCATCGGCAACGGGAAGAGAATCTTTTTCAGCCTGCAAAATCAAAGCTTTATCCTGCATCATTTTCTCCAGCAGAACACATTCCACATTGGGAGGGAGCTCATTACCCTGACGCTTTAAATCATCAATATAATTGACAATATCACTTTTCAATACAATCTTGTCGCCTACAATGGCAATGATTTTATCAGCCAGTAATTTTGCAGATTGCGCCTTTGATGTAAAGGCCAGAGCCACAAAAAACAAAAGAGTAAGTATCCTTTTCATGCGCATAATTCAATCACCAAGTTAATGGCTTCTAGGTTAAGAGAATCCTAATTTACATGGTGCCAATCAGGAATCTCTAACAGATTAGAGCGTTCTCTTTACTTCAGTTTCTTCGAAAGCTTCAATCACATCACCTACACGAATATCATTGTAGTTTTTAATGGTAAGACCACATTCCATATTAGCACTTACATCTTTAGCATCATCTTTATAACGCTTCAAGCTGCCCAACTCTGCATGTGCGCCTTCACCTTTAGGGTATTCAACGATACCATCGCGGATGATACGGATTTTGCTGTTTCTACTGATCTTTCCATCAAGTACAAAACAACCCGCGACTGTAGCCTTATCGAATTTGTATACTTCGCGAATCTCCACATTGGCAACAATCTTCTCTTCAATCTTAGGCTCAAGCATACCTTCCATCGCACTCTTGATGTCTTCAATAACTGTATAGATGATGGAGTACAACTTGATCTGTACGCCTTCGCTTTCTGCAATTTTATTGGCCTGAATAGAAGGACGAACATTGAAACCAATGATGATGGCATCAGAGGCTGTTGCCAGCAATACATCACTCTCTGTGATTTGTCCCACTGCCTTATGCACCACCTTGATTGCGACTTCCTGAGTAGAAAGTTTCTGAAGTGAATCACTCAACGCTTCAACTGAACCATCCACGTCACCTTTGATAATGATGTTCAACTCTTTGAAATTACCCAATGCCAAAAGTCTACAAATCTCATCCAAAGTAATATGCTTCTTGGTCCTGATACCTTGCTCACGTATGATTTGTGCTCTTCTGTTTGCAATTTCTTTTGCATCAGCTTCTTCCTGGTACACCTTAAATTTCTCGCCTGCCTGAGGAGCACCATTCAATCCAAGAATCAATACAGGAGTTGAAGGAGGAATGACATCAACACGATTGTTTCTTTCATTCATCATTGCTTTCACCCTACCATAGTATTGTCCACTTACTAC
>JBKCGF010000212.1:0-20447 GCA_046303455.1 Chitinophagaceae bacterium
GGTTAGAGCGTCTGATTGTGGTTCAGAAGGTCGTGGGTTCGAGACCCATTAGCCTCCCAAAAGGGATCCTTGATGGATCCCTTTTTTATTCTTAACAATTCTTTTGCGCCTCTTGTGTAAAATCCATTTCAAAAGGGCTGCAAATCAGTTAATTTTGAATATGTCATCAAAATTTCTACAATTTATGTTTAGTAAAAAATCCTTGCCGATTGTATTGGTGTTTTTGGTTGCAGGTATTTTATTCACCTTCAATACTTCAGGAATTGGGAACCCTCCCGATAAGTATGAGATGATACTTCAACAGGTGACTGACATGCTTGAGGTGGCTCACTATGATCCTAAAAAAGTAGACGACGAATTCTCTAAAAATATTTTTAAAAAATATCTAGAAGCCCTAGATCCTGATAAATCAATTTTTTTATCATCTGATATCAAGGAGCTGAAAAAATTTGAAACGGTAATAGATGATGAAATGCATGGTGCAAAAATTCAATTTTTTCATGCTGTTGATGCTGTTTATACAAAAAGAGTGAGTGAGTTGAATTCGCAATATCCTTCCTTACTCTCTTCTCCTTTTCAGTTTTCTGCTGATGAAACCATTGTACTTGATCCTGAAAAGCTTGATTATCCCAAAACTGATCAAGCAAGAAAAGAAGCCTGGAGAAAAAGAATCAAGTTTCTAACACTCGAGAAATATTCAGATTTACTAGATGCTCGAGACAAGATGCAAAAATCTGATTCTGCATATAAGAACGATGTTGAACTAGAGAAAGAAGCGCGTGAAAAAGTTAAAAAACTTGTTACGAGAAATTTTGAGCGTATGGTCTCAAAAACCAAGCCAGATGAACGTTTTGATATGTTTATCAATGTAATAACCAATTACATGGATCCACATACCACTTTTTTCCCACCAATTGAAAAAAGATCTTTTGATGAACAAATGAGTGGAAGATTTTATGGCATTGGTGCTTCATTGAGAAGTGATGAGGGTGGGGTAATCAGAATTGCTACAATAGTAGCAGGTTTACCTGCTTGGAAATCTCAGCAAATTGTTGTTGGTGATCAGGTGATGAAAGTGGGACAAGGCACAGCAGAGGCCGTTGACTTAACAGGTTTTGAAACAGAAGAGGCTGTGAAATTGATCAGAGGTAAAAAGGGTACAGAAGTGCGACTAACGTTGAAAAAAGCTGACGGATCAATTAAAATCGTTTCAATGATCCGAGACGAGGTTGTATTGGACGAGACTTATGCTAAATCAGCTGTTGTAATAGAAGAAGGAAAAAAAATTGGATACATTTTTCTTCCGGAGTTTTATGCTGATTGGGAAAGACCTAATGGTGCAAAATGCTCTCAAGATGTAGCTCGTGAAATCATTAAATTAAAAGAGCAAAATATTGAAGGTATCATCATAGATCTTAGAAACAATGGTGGGGGCTCTTTGTATGATGTAGTTCAAATGGTGGGTTTATTTATACCTGAAGGACCTATTGTTCAAGTAAAAGACAGGGAAGGAAACCCTCAGATTCTTCGTGATAGGGATAAAGGAGTTTTATATGATGGCCCATTGGCTGTTATGGTAAATGAGTTTTCTGCTTCCGCTTCTGAAATTTTTGCTGCAGCAATTCAAGATTATGGCAGAGGAGTAGTGCTAGGAAGTACATCAACTTATGGAAAAGGAACTGTTCAGCGCAATATTGGTTTAGAACCCAATAGTTCATTATTCAACAAAGAGACAAATGATATTGGTACCATTAAGCTTACGTTACAAAAGTTTTATAGAATCAATGGTGGTTCCACACAGTTAAAAGGAGTAACTCCACATATAATTTTGCCTGATCAATACGAGACACTTAAATACAGAGAAAAAGACAATCCTGATGCTTTGCCATGGGACGAAATACAAAAAGCATTTTACTCCAAGGCAATCCCTTCATACGACCTTGAACAAGTAAAGAGAAATAGTATGGAAAGAATTGGATCTCATCCAACTTTCAATGCCATTAAAGCATCATCGCTTTTACTTGAAAAAGCAAATGAAAAAGTTTATTCACTTCAGTTGTCGAAATACAGGGAAGAGCAAAAACAATTGCGTGATTCTTTCAAAAAAATTGATGATGCAAGCAAGGAACTAAAATCGCTGCAAGTCAACATGCTAGAAACAGATGAAAAGAGATTATCGGCAGACAATGATAAAATAGAGAGAAGAAAACAATGGATTTCTGCATTGTCTAAGGACATCTATGTTCAAGAAACATCTAAGGTGGTTTCTGATATGATCAGACAAGGTTTACTTGTAATGCAAAAATAGTTTCAGAATCATTTGAACTGAATGCCATATCGATCAGTCAAAACCGATTTGTGGTGCAGCCAGTGTCCAATAATGATATAGGCAATTGAGATCAAACTCATGTTTTCTCCTTTATCAGTCTTGCCATTTCTGTTGAACCAATTTGGGTCAAAGCTTTTAAACAAAAGCATATTTTGCTTTCTTGCAGTATCTAAACCTTCAATCAATTGTTGCTTGTCATAATCTTTTCCTGAAGCATCAGCAAATTGATTTTCGTCGAAACTCATGATGGGATTTGGGTCTTGTCTTGCTATACACAAAGCTCTATAGCCAAATATTTGTTCAGTATCTATACAATGTCTGATCAATTTAGCTATAGACCATTTACCTTCCTGATAGGAGTAATTGAAATCATATTTTTCAAGAATTTCTAAATCAGATAGTAAGTCGGCATATGATTGCTCCATAAGTTCATGGATAGCTCCATGGGAAACCTTCTCTACATATCTATTAAAAAATTTTGGATGACTTAGTGCTGTTTTTTCCAATGTGCTGGTTTACTTGGTTTTTTTAATTTGTGTTGTTGTCTTTCTTTCACCTTTTGTATTCGCTGCAAGTTTTAAGGCATCATAGGCATTTACAACTCCACCAGTAGAGGATAGCTCCAACAAGCTTATTTCCTCATCTTCTGTTCCCGGTTTAATAGTTACTTTGTCGGTTATTTTAAGTGATGAAGATTTTATGATAGATATGATTTGTTCAGGAGTTAAATCAGGATAATGGGAGAGTATCAAAGCGGCTAAGCCAGCTACGACTGGAGAAGCCATGCTGGTTCCATCCATTTCTCCATAGGTATTACCTCCTGGAATAGTTGAATAGATTCTAACACCAGGTGCAAAAACGTCGACTTCCCTTTTACCATAATTTGAAAAAGAAGCTGCTATTTCTTTTTGTGTTGCTCCACTGGCTCCTACGGTAATCCAATTTGAAAAAGGTTGAAGCGTATCATTATTGAAATTCCTGGATGGAAAATTGTCTTCAATGTCTATATTCTTGGCATCATTTCCAGCTGCATGTACCAGAAGAACGCCTTTTGATGCAGCATATTTAACCGCTTCATCTACCCAGCTTTTTTCCGGAGAAAAGCTTTTGCCGAAGCTCATGTTGATTACCCATGCACCATTGTCTACTGCATATCTGATTGCATTGTCAATGTCTTTATCATGTTCGTCACCATCCGGTACTGCTCTGATAGGCATGATTGCTACATGATCTGCAACGCCATTAATTCCTTTATTGTTATTTCTGTTCGCACCTATAATACCAGCTACATGGGTACCATGTGAAGCATCAGTACCCATAACATCATTGTTTCCATAAAAACGATCATTGGGGTTGTCGTAATTGTCCTTTACAACCTCGGCACGGTATCTTTTAGGTTCTTTTTCAACAGCTTCCATTTTCGACTTCTCACCTTCATAGAATTGAATTAATTCAGAAATTAAAGCTGAATTGGTACTTTCCATTTGTTTGGTTTGCTGAAAGAAACCTAATAAGGCTGCTCTTGCTTTGGCAACAGCTGGTTCACTTGTAGTGAAATTAGCAAGTTCATCACCTGTATATTGTGGTTTACCTAATGCGATTTTAAGTATGCTATCAGCAGAGGGTAGTTTTGCAACTATGTCTTTTAAAATTAACACATACATAGCTGCCTCTTTCGCTTGAGACTCCAGCTGAAATTTTGCTTTTGAATAAATTTGAAAGGCTTTTTTCTTTTCAGCTGTGAGGCTATTTTCATCAATTGTTTTGTCGCCAAACTCTGGTTTGTATTTATAATAAACTCTTGCAGCCTCATAACTATCCTTTCCTACGTTCGAACCATCTTTACCACCAATAAAATTCCAGCCATTTGTGTCATCTACGTAACCATTTTTATCATCATCAATTCCGTTTCCTGCAATTTCCCTATCGTTTCTCCAAATTACGGGCTTTAAATCTTCGTGTGCGGTATCTATACCTGAATCGATGACTGCAACTATAATTTTCTTCTTTGGCGTTTTCTGTTTAAGCAGATCAGCATATGCTTGTTCAAGTTTTATGCCATAGGCCTTTGTAGAAGGATCTTCTAAATGCCAGCCTTTTTCATATGCATTTACTGAGGTTTGTCCAAAAACGCGACCAATTCCCAAAAATAGAAGAAGAACAATTACTGTGTGTTTGTAAGATTTCATAGATGTATTAATATAAATGGCAATTTAGGATAAACGTTCTTTTAAAGCTACTACTCAGATAATTTTCAGAAAATTTTAGGCTTAGTACTACAATTACCCCTTTTTTCTGTTGAGTAAAAAAAGCAAAAGCATTGCTATTGGTCCAACAACCAACAACATAAAGGTTTGTACAGACCACAATAACCATCCAAAAGCCAAACCCGAAACCTCATTTATTTGATACAAACTCAGTGTTTTTTGAACTGCCAGCTGATAAGCGCCAACACCACCTTGGGTTACAATCATCGCAAAACTTCCAAAAGTGAGAATGGTTAATGAGGGAACCCATGATAGTGAATTGGTCTCCAGCATACTATAAAAACCTATTCTTATGCTGAGTAAATACAAGAACCATATCAGGACAGTGTAAACCAAAAACATTCTTTTTTTCTCTATTTTTCGAATAACAAATAGCCCTTCCTTTATACCCTGAAAAAAAGATTGGATGGTCTTAAGCCATTTGCTTTTTTTAAAAATCCAATAACCCAGGACAAGAAAAATGAAGATTCCTGAAAAAAACAAAATAACGATATTGGCAGATTGGTTGGCCTTGACTACTAATTTATCAATCAGCTCATTGGCATAAGCACCAAGTTGATCAAGTTGTGTAGCAATGGTCAAAACGATAACAATAAAAAGGCAGACCAAATCGAGAATACGCTCAGCTACGATAGTACCAATGAGTTTATCCACCGGCATTTTTTCATATTTTCCCAATAAGCTGCATTTTGCAACCTCTCCCAATCGGGGGAAGACAAGATTTAAGAAGTATCCCACCAAAACAGATAGAAAAACATTGGTTAACCCTGGTTTGGTACCCAATTCATCAAGCATCATTTTCCAGCGAATAGCACGTATATAATGACTCAATAACAGGGCTCCAATTGAAGGAAAAACATACAGGAGATCAGCCCTAAAAACAAGATCTTTTACCTTTTTCACATCTTCCTCGGTTAGTGTAGAAGTGGAATACCACAATAAAACAATACCCAGTGATAGAAAAAGGATGAACTGAATGCCTTGTTTTGCTTTTGTTTTGATCATTTTTTGAAAGAAATCATCATAAAATTAGTCTTTCTATGGCAATGCCCCATTTAGCCTCCCGAATAGAATTGGGCTTTTTTTTGTATTTTTGCAAATAGTTTCACTTCCCCTTAACCCCATCAACATGGTAAGTAAGAAAAGAATCCTTTTTATCGCCAATGAGATGTCACCTTATCTGGAACTAACAGAGTTCTCAGAAATCGTGAACAAGCTGGCAATAAAAGCAAATGATACTGGTTATGAGGTCAGGTGCATCATGCCAAGATTCGGAACCATCAATGAAAGAAGACATCGTCTTCATGAAGTTGTAAGGCTTTCAGGAATCAATATCACAATTGACAATGATGATTATCCTCTTCAGATCAAAGTAGCATCACTTCCAAATGCAAGGTTACAGGTGTATTTTCTGGATAACGAAGACATGTTCAAGCGGAAATTTGTCTTTACAGACGAAGATGAAAAATGGTACAATGACAATGGAATGAGATCTGTTTTTTTCTGTAAAGGCGCTTTGGAAACTGTCAAGAAATTTGGATGGCCTCCAGACATTATCCATTGCAGTGGCTGGATGACAGGTTTAATTCCTATGTTTCTAAAAACCGCTTATAAAAAAGAACCTGTTTTCAGCAATAGCAAAGTATTGTTTACAATTGGTCAGAATACATTTAAAGAAAAACTAGGGGCTGATTTCCTAAAAAACAGTATGATTAGTTCTCTCATCAAAGAAAAAGAGCTTGAACCTTTCAAAGACATCAATAATATAGCCATGTTGAATGGCGGAGCATCTTATGCTGATGCAATTTCTTTCGGAGATGACCAAGTTGACAAAAAACTTGTTGATGCTTTTTCCAAGGTCAAAGGCAAAAAAGTGATTGCTTACCAACCAGAATCTGATTTAACAGAGTATTTACAATTGTATAGCGACCTTGCAAACAAGTAATCATCTGATACAGTTAAAATTAACTACGTGAGACATAGAAGCTTGTTGATTGGTTCTCTTATTGTTTTTTCTGCCTTATTGTTTAGCCAATGTACTAAAATTAAGGGTACTGATATTGGAGCTGAATTGCTCCCCATCGTAGATAACATCGTTACTTTTGATACTACATTTGACGTAATCACTACAACTTATGTAACCCCTGATTCCTTGATGCCCAGGATTGGAAGGGATGCTAATGGCAATGCTGGCCAATATATACTTGGTCATATTTCAAATGACCCTCAATTTGGAAAAACGACAGCCTCTATTTTCTTTGAATTATTACCCCCTGCATTTCCCTATTTCTTTCAAAATACAAGCGATAGCCTTTATTTGGATTCTGCTGTATTGTGTTTAAGATGGACAAATACTTTTGGTGATACCAATGCAATTCAATCAATTAATGTACACAGGATTTCAGAATTAATTAGAGTAGACACGGTATACAATACCAGTAAGTCTGTCCGTTATGGAGAATTAATTGGTTCCAAAACATTTGCCCCTAAAATACTTGATGATTCTATATATACTTTTAGACAAACAAGAGTAAATCAACTTAGAATCCAACTTAATAATTCTTTTGCAAGATCTCTTCTTGCTTTTGATACTTCAGCTAGAAGTCCTTATTACAATGACACCATTTTCAGGGATTTCTTCAAAGGCTTTGCTCTTATTCCACAAACTAATGGATCCTCTGCAAATGCCCTAATGAGCTTTGCGATGAGTGATACTTCAACGCATTTGCGCATTTATTATAAATACGATAAAAATGGTATTAGAGATACAACTTATCGTGATTTCAGGTTTAATAGCCTTTATCCAGGGGCTGGAGTAAATAATGTAAAAAGAGTATACAATGGGAGTGAGGCATCTTTGCACATTGGGGACAAGCCAAGAGGGGATAGTCTAGTATATCTGCAAGCTGCACCTGGAACCTATTCCTTATTACAAATACCGGGTTTGAATGAATTCAAGCAAAAGAAGGGAAATGTAATGGTACATCTGGCAAAACTATCTATGGAAGAAGTTGAAACTCCAGGAAGAAGACCTAACTTATTCGGCACTCCCGAGTTTTTATACCTCGAATACCTTGATACAGTTAAAAACGCTTATTCCCCGTTACTGAGTGATGCTTTTTTAGATGGACAGTTTGAGCCTTTATATTTTGGGGGACTTCGCAAATATGTTAGTGATTTTAATAATAACATATACTCTACTTATAATATGAATGTTACCCGCTACTTGCAAGGTATCATCACCAGGAACAACCCTAATTTCAAGCTTAAGCTCTTTGCACCCTATGCACTTCGGTATGAAGACCTTCTTATTTCTTTTGCATTGAATAATCTGGCGAGAGGTAATGTTGTACTAGGAGGAGGAAGCCATAGTACTAAAAAAATGAAATTCAGGGTGATTTATTCCAAACTCTGATTTTCGTCTCTATATTTGCAAAAAATCAATCAAATAATATGTCTTACCTATTTACTTCAGAAAGTGTTTCAGAAGGACACCCGGATAAAGTAGCGGATCAAATTTCAGATGCGCTAATTGATAATTTTCTTGCATTTGACCCACAATCAAAAGTAGCTTGTGAAACACTTGTAACAACTGGACAAGTTGTATTAGCAGGTGAAGTAAAGTCTAAAGCATATTTAGATGTTCAAGACATTGCCCGCAACGTAATCAAGAAAATTGGTTACACAAAAAGTGAGTACATGTTTGAAGCCAACAGCTGTGGTATTCTTAGTGCTATTCATGAGCAATCAGCTGATATCAATCAAGGTGTTGATAGAAAGAAAAAAGAAGATCAGGGTGCAGGTGATCAGGGAATGATGTTTGGTTATGCAAGCAACGAAACTGAAGATTACATGCCTTTGGCTTTAGACCTTGCACATAAAATATTAATTGAGCTTGCTGCTCTAAGAAGAGAAAACAAAGCCATCAAGTATTTAAGACCTGACGCAAAATCTCAGGTAACTTTAGAATACAATGATAAAAACGAACCTGTAAGAATTGATGCGATTGTTGTTTCAACACAACATGATGATTTTGATTCAGAAGCTAAAATGCTTGCTAAAATCAAAAAAGACATCATCGAAATTCTTATCCCTCGTGTTAAGTCGAAATACAAGAAGTATTCAAAGCTTTTCAATAACGATATCAAATACCACATCAATCCAACTGGTAAATTTGTGATAGGTGGTCCGCACGGTGATACTGGTTTGACTGGGCGCAAGATTATTGTAGATACCTATGGTGGAAAAGGTGCACATGGTGGTGGTGCCTTCTCTGGCAAAGATCCAAGTAAAGTTGACCGTTCAGCAGCGTATGCTACACGTCATATTGCAAAGAATCTTGTTGCTGCAGGTGTAGCAAGTGAAGTTTTGGTTCAGGTTTCATATGCTATTGGTGTGGCTAAGCCAACATCTATCAATGTAAATACATTTGGAACTGCAAAGGTTAACCTCACTGATGGTCAGATTGGAAAAATGGTTGAGTCAATCTTTGATATGAGACCTTATTTCATCGAGCAAAGATTAAAATTAAGAACCCCTATGTACAGTGAGACTGCTGCATATGGACATATGGGTAGAAAAAATGAGGTCGTAACCAAAACATTTATAAGTCCAGATGGTAAAACAAAAACACTTAAAGTTGAATTGTTTACCTGGGAAAAACTTGATTATGTGAGTAAGGTTAAGAAGGCCTTCAATATCAAATAATCAAAGCAAATTTCATATTTTAAACCCTCCAAATGGAGGGTTTATTTATTTTTGAACTATGGAACAAAATCGGGGAAATTGGACTATTCAAAAAAGTGAGCTGAAATATGATAATCCCTGGATCTCAGTAACTGAATATGCCGTAATTAATCCAGCAGGTAATGATGGTATATATGGTGAAGTGCATTTTAAAAATATAGCAATTGGTATAGTAGCCTTGGATGAGGAAAACAATATTTATCTCGTAAACCAATTCAGGTTTGTTTTGAACCAAAATAGCCTTGAAATCCCTGAGGGTGGAGGTCATCTTTTTATTGATCCATTGATTTCAGCAAAAAGAGAATTAAAAGAAGAAACGGGTTTGGAGGCTAATCATTGGGATAAGTTAATGGAGATGCACCTTTCCAATTCTGTTTCCAATGAAAAGGCAATCGTCTATTTGGCAAAGGGGTTAACCCAGGGTGAAATGGATTTAGAAGAAACAGAGGACATCAGCGTAAGTAAATTATCTTTGATTGAAGCTTATAGGTTAGTGAATGAAAACAAAATAACGGATGCTATTTCAGTGGCAGCCATTCTCAAACTTTACATTTTGCAAATGGAAAACAAGTTATAAATGAAAAAAACTGCTACAAACATAATTGGTAGACAGCCAGTCTTGGAGGCTTTGATGGACGGTCAGCAACTGGAAAGGGTATTTATTCAAAAAAATGCAGGTGGGGAGGGTATTGAAGAAATACGGAGATTGGCACAAAAGCTACAAATTCCAATTAATAGTGTCCCAATTGAAAAACTCAATAGCATGACACGCGCCAATCACCAAGGCGTAATTGGGATCAACAGTATTATACAATATCTTGATTTACAAGATACCATTGATCATGTTGTAGCATCTGGAGAAGTGCCTTTATTTGTGATGCTAGATGGTATCACTGATGTGAGAAATATTGGTGCAATTGCTCGTACTTCATTGTGTTGCGGTGCACAAGTAATGATTATACCTGATAAAGGAATAGGAGCTTTTAATGAAGAGGCTTTGAAATCTTCAGCCGGGGCACTTCAAAAAATGATGGTATGCAGGGTGAATAGTTTGCTAAAAGCAATTGACACATTACACATGAATGGAATTGCTGTGTACACGTCAGAAATGAAGACAAAAACTTTGTTGTCTGATGTTGATTTTATAAACCCGAATTGCATTGTTATGGGTAGTGAAGACAAAGGAGTTCAACCATTTTTATCTAAAGCAGCAGATGTAAAATTTACAATACCAATGAAAGGAAGCTTTGATTCTTTTAATGTAGGTGTTGCAACTGGTATCATCCTCTTCGAAGCTTCAAAACAACGTATGGTTTAAATTTCTTTGCAAATATGGAATTTCGATTAGCATTTGATCCTCCTGCATTTCAGCAAAAAATTACTATTCATGATAAGATTTTCATGATAGGATCTTGTTTTACAGATCATATACATTCTTATTTTTCAACTTATAAGTTCAATTGTCTAGATAATCCACACGGAACACTTTTTAATCCCATTAGTATTTTTAAATCTCTTGAACAGTACATCGATAACCATGTGGTTGAACAAGAAGAATTGTTTAATCAAAATGGTATCTGGAACCACTGGGATTTTCATTCTAAAGTAAGCGACTATCAAAAGGATATAGCCGTTACTAAAATGAATACCGCCATTTCAAATGCTCACTTTTTTTTAAAAAAAAGCAATTGGCTGATTATTACTTTGGGAAGCGGATTTGTTTATGAGTTTAAAGATCAATTTGTTGTTGCCAACTGCCACAAAGTTCCAGCTGGTGATTTTAAAAAAAGAATGTTAAGCTTTCAAGAAATTGAAGAATCTTTTAAGCGTCTTTATCAAAAATTAAAAACTTTTAACCCACAGTTGAAAATTGTTTTCACAATTAGTCCCGTTCGCCATCTTCGTGATGGTTTTGTAGAAAACAACCGAAGTAAGGCTGTCTTGATTCATACTGTTTCTAACCTCATAAATGAAGAGGACATATTTTATTTTCCTTCTTATGAGCTCATCATTGACGACCTGCGTGATTATCGTTTTTATGCAGAAGATATGGTACACCCCAATTACCAATCCACGCAGTATGTTTGGGAAAAATTCTGCAACGCCTGTATTGAAGGTAAAACAAGAGCATACATGAATGAACTTGATCAACTGATCAATGCCATCAAACACAGACCAATGCATCCAAACTCCATTGATCATTTAAAATTCATGGAAAAATATAAACAGATCACCATAGATCTATCCTCACGGTTTCCTGATCTGAATTGGCATAAAGAATTAGCCCATTTCACTCAAAATTAAATCTTAACTTTAAGTACATATATCGTTTATGAAATACTTCATATTGGCATTATCTCTTTTGGTAAACGGAATTCTTATTTATGTACTGGATACAAGAAAAGTACTTCCATTACCCTTAGGTAGATTCTTAAGTGCTCAGGAAGGGATCTGGCAAAATGCAGAACCCATTGACCAAAATTTCAATGCTGATTTGAAACTTGAAGGCTTGCAGGGTGAAGTAGATGTTTATTTTGATGAAAGATTAGTACCACATGTTTTTGCAGCTGTTGAATCTGATGCTTATTTTGTACAGGGCTATCTTCATGCCAAATTTCGTTTATGGCAGATGGAATTTCAAACACATGCTGCAGCAGGAAGAATTAGTGAAATCGTAGGTAGCAAAGGAGTTCAGTTTGATAGAAATCAAAGAAGAATTGGCATGGTCTATGCTGCAGAAAATGCATTATCTGCTATGGAAAAAGACCCTCAGACACTTACAGCATTAAATGCATATACTGCTGGCATCAATTCATTTATCGAAAAACTCAATACCAGTGAATTACCCATTGAGTATAAATTGCTCGGATATGAACCAGAGAAATGGAACAATTTAAAATCTGCCTTATTTATCAAGCAAATGACGAATACTTTGGCAGGTTACGATAGGGATTTGGAATATACCAACGCGCTTGAAATTTTAGGAGAAGAAAAGTTTCGCATTTTATATTCTGATATTCCTGATTCCTTGTATCCTGTAATTCCTAAAGGCACAAATTATGCACAATCAACCGTTGAACTGAGTGTTCCTGGTTCAGCAGATTCTTTGTATTTCAAAAGAAAAGATACTATACAATTTGTAGAGGACTACAAACCAGATCCGGCCAATGGCAGTAACAACTGGGTTGTTTCAGGTAGCAAGACTAAAAGTGGAAAACCGATACTTGCAAATGATCCTCACTTGAGTCTTACTCTTCCTTCAATCTGGTATGAAATTCAATTAACAACTCCAACTTTCAATTCCTATGGAGTTTCTTTTCCTGGCATACCAGGAGTTGTTATAGGTTATAACGACAGTATAGCTTTTGGATTTACCAATGCTGGTAGGGATGTAAAAGATTATTATGAGATTCAATTCAAAGACAAGTCTAAACAAGAATATTTTTTTGATAGCCAATGGGTAAAATCAACTTTACGCATTGAAAACATCAAAATAAAAGATTCTGTAACCATGCTAGATACTGTGGCTTATACAGTATTTGGTCCAGTTACTTATGATCATGCCTTTCAAACAAGTTTGTCAGATGAAAAAGCATATGCCTTAAGATGGGTTGCACACGACACATCCAATATTCTAAAAATGTGGATGCTGCTCAATAGGGCTAAAAATTACAATGATTACTATCAGGCGATTTCGCATTTTAATGTACCAGGACAAAATATGATTTTTGCATCAACAACAGGCGATATTGCGTTATGGCAACAAGGCACATTCCCTTTACGATGGAAAGATCAAGGATTATTTGTAATGCCCGGAAGAGATAGCAGTTATATGTGGAAAGGATATATTCCTATGGATGAAAATCCACACAGTTATAATCCGGAAAGTGGATTTTTAAGCAGTGCCAATCAACGTGCAGCTGATACATCTTATCCTTATTTCATGCCAGGAAGTTATGAAGTATACAGGCCCATCACCATCAATAGAAAATTAGCAGAATTACAAAACATAACTGTCATGGATATGAAGAATCTGCAAAACAACAATTATAATGTTTTTGCAGAGATGGCAATTCCAATTTTATTACAACATACCGATAGATTGAAGTTGTCGACTGATGAAAATCGTTTTCTTGATATAGTATCTTCCTGGAACTTATTTAATGATACTAAAGAAAAAGGGCCAACTGGTTTCACAATTTGGTGGGATTCTTTGAGTGCAGTTATATTAAATGATGATTTGATCAGAAATAAAATTCCAGTTATCAAGCCAGAAAAATTTGTACTACTCGAGGCACTTTCCAAGGATACCAATTTTATTTTTATAGATGATGTTTCCACCGATCAATTGGAAACATTAAATGATCAAGTAACAATAGCTTTAAAAAAGGCTTCATTGAAATTTTCTGAATTAGAAAAGGAGAATAAAGTTGAGTGGTCTGTTTTCAAAAACACCAGTGTCTATCATTTACTCAGAGCAAATACTATGCCTTTTGCTAGAGAGGGACTCAATATTGGAGGAGGTAGTGGCATTGTGAATGCAACCACTCATGATCATGGTCCAAGTTGGAAAATGATTATTGAAATGGATACACCGGTTAAAGCAGTAGGAGTTTACCCCGGTGGACAAAGTGGTAATCCAGGTAGTCAGTATTATGATTCTTTCATAGATACGTGGGCAAAAGGAGAATACTACGATTTAAAGATGATGACGCAGAGTGATATTCAAAAAAATAATTACAAGTGGAAAATGAAGTTTTCTGCTAAATAAAAAATCATATGATGAAATTTATAGTCACACTTATACTCTGCCCAATTTTAGCTTATGCATTGGGCATGATGTTACCCTGGTGGTCAGTTGCGATAGCAGGTGCCTTAACAGGCTTCTTCATTCCTCAAAATCGCTTTTTATCATTTTTATCCACTTTTTTAGGAGTGCTGATTTTATACAGTAGTCTTATTTTCTTCATCAGCAATGCAAATAATCATATTCTGGCACAGAAAATAAGCATGTTGATATTGAAAAACAAAAATGAAATAATGATTATTATCGTTTCAGGGGTAATACCAGCTTTAGTTGCTGGATTATCTGCATTAACTGGACGATCACTTGCAATTGTTGTAAAAAAGTCTTGATGTTGGCTAAGCAGAAACTGAATTTCATATTCATTGTATTCTTTTTATTGTTTATTCAATTAAGCGTATATGCAGGTCGCATTAAAGGAAAAATATTTGACGATCATCACAATCCTCTTCCATTTTCCTCTATTACAGTAAAAGAAATCAATAAAAAATTTGTATCCAATGCAGAAGGGGAGTATACCATAGATTTGAGTAATGGTATTTATACCCTGATTTGTCAGCATGTTGGTTATGCAACCTTAACAAGAGAAATTCATGTAAAAGAAAAAGAACATCAATATGACTTTCATTTAAAACCAAATGAATTAAGTCTAAAAGAAGTAATTGTAAAAGCCGGGGCAGAAGATCCTGCATATGCAATTATCAGAAATGCGATTAAAGAACGAGCGTATAACAGTAAAAAGGCAGGTGCATATTATTGTGAGGCCTATATAAAAGGTCTAATTCGAACCAATGATTATCCCAACACATTATTCGGACAAACTATAGATTTTGAAGACGGAGACACATCAAAAAAGAAAATTATTTTTCTATCAGAATCTGTATCAGATATATTTGTCAATCAACCATTTGAAACAAAAGTGGTTGTGAAATCAACAAGAGTAAGTGGACAGACCAATGGGTTGGGACTAGCTACTCCTTTTTTATTATCGTTTTACGATAATATTGTTGCTTTGCCCAAATCCTTTAACCCTCGTGGTTTTATTTCACCCATTGCAGATAGAGCATTATCATTTTATAATTATAAATACCTGGGCGCCTTTTTTGAAAACAATGTATTGGTCAATAAAATACTGGTAACACCCAAAAGAAATTTTGAACCATTGTTCAAGGGTTATATTCAAATCATTGAAAATTCATGGAGTATTCATTCACTTAGTTTAACGCTCGACAAACAATCACTTCTTGAGTTTGCCGATAAAATCAAAATTGAACAACATTATGAAAAGGTTGATTTTGATACCTGGATGATAGGAAGTCAAACCATATACCCAGAAGTAAAATTTCTTGGTTTTGATGCTGGTGGATATTTTACCACACTGTTCAGTAAATATCAAATCAATAAAAATTTTGATAAGAAAGAATTTGGAAAAGTCTTACTCAAATATGATTCATTATCAAATAAACAACCTCTTTCATACTGGGACAATACACGTCCAATTCCATTACTTTTAGAAGAAATCAATGATTTCAGAAAAAAAGATTCGTTAGAAAAGCGAAGAGAAGATCCAGCCTATCTTGACTCTTTAGATAAGATACAAAACAAGATCAACACTTTCGGACTGATCGTAAATGGTCAAACCTTGATCAATCGCAACCGTAAAATGAATTATACATACGACCCTCTTCTTAAATCTGTAAGCTATAATACAGTAGAAGGTATTGCTCTCCAACTTTCTGGTACGATACAAAAAGAATTCAAAGGGCGAAATCAATTGTCGTTTACTCCGGTGCTGAGGTATGGTATGACAAATAAACATTTCAATGCTTTTCTGAGAACTAATTACAGATTTGGAAAGAAGTATGTCAATAGCCTTACAACTTCTTTTGGAAGTAGGGTTTATCAGTTCAATAATGCAAATCCGATACCTCAAATCATGAACACATTTGCTACAATTTTGAATGGCAACAATTACATGAAATTGTATCAGGCTAATTTCTTCCAAACAACTTTCCAAAAAGGCTTGGGAGATGGTTTTGATTTTAGTGCATTTGTCAATTATCAGGATAGGATTCCATTGGTCAATACTGATACAAACTATGCTTGGGGTAATTCTAGGGTTTTGAATAATTTCACCCCTAACTACCCAACTGAAATTGTCAATCAACCAATGAATCCACATCAAGCTTTTGTTGTGGGTTTCAGAATCAGTTTTAGACCAGGTACAAAATATATTGAACTACCTGATCGTGTTATATCTTCTTTTTCGCGCACACCTACGTTTAGTTTTCAATATACCAAAGGAATTAAAAATGTAATTGGAAGTGATATTGATTTTGATAAATGGCGTTTTGCAGTAACAGGTGATGTTAATTTTAAAATTGGCGGTGAATTTAAATACAGGGTAGAGACTGGTGGTTTTATTAATGTTAAATCAGTTGAGGTACCCGACTACAATCACTTTATTGGAAATCTTACCCGAAAATCCACTCCTTATGTTGAAAGTTTTCAGGTAGCTCCTTTTTATGCGCTTTCTAATAAAGAAAAAATCTTTTTACAATTAAACGGTGAGTACAGATTAAATGGACTGCTGACAAATAAAATACCATTAATCCAAAAACTCAATTTAAGAATTGTCACAGGTGCCAATGTCATGTTGTTGAAAAATAAAAACTATTCTGAAGTGTTTATAGGGGTGGATAATCTTTTAAAACTATTCAGGGTTGATTATATCTGGGGATTTGGTAAAGCAGTTATGCCACAAAACGGAATACGGATTGGAATTAGAGGGTTTTCAACTTTGTTTACCGACTATTAATTTAAAAAAATCATAATTTTGCATTGTTATCGATTTTGCTCAGCCTGCAACTGAGGTTTCATTAACAGAAATTAAAATCAAACAATGGCAACTCTTCACAATAGGGTATCGCGCAAATTGCTAAAAGAAAAAGCATTGGCCGATCAGACACCTCGTATTACTGTTTCTTTCTACTGCTATTTTAATATTGAAGATCCAAAACAATTTAGAGATGATTGGTACAAAAAATTAAACAGTATTCAAGTATTTGGTCGTATATATGTTGCCAATGAAGGCATCAATGCACAAATCAATTGTCCGGTTCATCATTTTGAAACATTTAGATTTTTTATATATAGTCATGCTGAGATGAATGGTCTGCGTCTAAATAAGGCGGTACAAGAAGACAATAATTCCTTCTATGTATTAGATATCAAAATAAGAAACAAAATTGTTGCTGATGGCATCAATGATCCATCCTTTTCAATGGATAACAAAGGGAAATATGTAAATGCACATCAGTTTAACGAAATGGTTAAAGACACCAATACTTTAGTTATTGATATGCGAAACCATTATGAATATGAAGTTGGAAGATTTAAAAATGCAATAGAAATCCCAAGCGACACGTTTAGGGAGCAATTACCAATGGCAGCAGAAATGTTTGAGTCAGATAAAGATCGAAATATCATCATGTATTGTACAGGAGGTATCCGATGTGAAAAAGCAAGTGCCTGGATGCTGCACAAAGGGTATAAAAATGTTTTTCACTTAGAAGGGGGAATCATCAATTATATTAATCAAGTAAATGCAAACAAAATGGATAATGCATTTATAGGTAAGAATTTTGTATTTGACGAGCGACTAGGAGAGCGCATCACAGATGATGTGATTGCCAATTGTCATGTTTGTGGCAAACCATGTGATGTTCATGTAAATTGTGCCAACAGTGCCTGCCATCTTTTATTTATTCAATGTGAGGAATGTAAAAAAAGTCTGGATGCATGTTGCAGTTCAGAATGTCAATCCTTCATTCACTTATCAGAAGAAGAACAAAAAGAAAAAAGAAAAGGAATTGATAAAGGGAGAAATATTTTCAATAAATCAAAACAACGAATTGAGGCTTTATCAAAGCACAATTAAACACCTGCTTGAATTATAGACAATGCCTCAATTGTTTGATTGTACATTTCTTCTTCTGTGAGATCTACAGGTACAAAAGGTTCACCAATCAATTGTTCATAAAGCTGGATATACCGCTTGGAAATAGTTTGTACCCATTCATCTGTCATTTCTGGAACAACTTGTCCAGTTTTTCCCATAAAGTCATTAGCAATCAACCACTCTCTAACAAATTCTTTACTCAGTTGAAGTTGGCGTTCACCTTTTAGTTGACGTTCTTCAAATCCATCTGCATAGAAATACCTTGATGAGTCGGGTGTATGGATTTCATCCATAAGCACAATCTCACCATTCAGTTTACCAAATTCGTATTTTGTATCGGCAAGAATTAGTCCTTGTTTTAATGCCAGTTCTTTTCCTTTTTCAAATAAAGCCAGGGTATATTGTTTTAAAGTAGCCCATTCTTCCTCTGTGGCCAATCCCTGATGGATAATTTCCTCAGCACTGATATCTTCATCATGACCTGCTGCGGCTTTTGTAGATGGGGTAATTAGCGGGGTAGGGAAGAAATCATTTTCTTTTAAACCATCAGGCATGATTTGTCCACATAAAACCCTTCCTTGCTGGTACGTACGCCAGGCGTGGCCAACTAAATTGCCCCTAACTACCATTTCAATTTTAAATGGGACACATAAGTGTCCGATTGAGACATTAGGAGCCGGACTATTGATCAGCCAATTGGGACAAACAGATTTTGTTTGCTCAAGCATGTAGGCAGCTATCTGGTTCAAAACCTGTCCCTTATAAGGTATAAGCCTGGGTAAAACCACATCAAAAGCTGAAATTCTGTCGCTGGCTACCATAACAAGGAAATGATCGTTTATGGTATATACATCTCTAACTTTACCCTTGTAAAAGGCAGTCTGACCAGGAAATTTCAAGCTATTCATGATGCTAAATTAAAAACGCAGCTCCATTCTGCCAATTTTTGACGTTAAACAGTAATTAGGAATCTTGCTTTGAAATTTTTTTATAAGTGCAACAATGCCTATTTTGTACCCAAATTTGACCAAAATTATCGCTTATGAAAAGATTAGCGCGCTTTGCAGCATTCTTAATGTTGATGTTGCCGGCTATTGTTAATGCTCAAAATGTTACCATTTCAGGTAATGTAAAGAGTGCTACTGGTTCAGAAACTATAAGTTCAGTTTCTGTTACATTGAAGGGAGGCACATCTGGCACGTTTACAGACAACAAAGGAAACTTTACTTTAAGCATCCCTGCTTCTACTAAATTTCCTGTCACTTTGCTTTTTTCTTCTATTGGTTATGGTATTTCAGAAGTAAGTGTTGCTGCTGCTGGAGAGATTCCTACAGTGAGTTTAACACCAACTTCAACTTTAGGTGAAGAGGTTGTAGTTTCTGCAACAAGAACACCTACTAGAATTTTAGAATCTCCAGTATCAATTGAACGTATCAATAGCACTGCTTTAAGAAATGCCCCAGCAGCTGATTATTTTGATATGGCCACCAACTTAAAAGGTGTAGATATGGTAGCATCCAGTTTAACCTTCAAAACAGTAACAACAAGAGGTTTTGCAGGTTCGGGTAATACCAGATTTACTCAAATAGTAGATGGTATGGACAACCAAGCGCCTGGTTTAAATTTCGCAGTAGGTAGCTTTGTTGGATTAAGTGAATTGGATGTAGAAAGTATGGAGCTTCTGCAAGGTGCGTCTTCCGCTTTATACGGTCCAGGTGGTATGAATGGTACTTTATTTGTAAACAGTAAGGATCCTTTCAAATATCAGGGGCTCTCTTTCCAAGTTAAAAATGGTTTGATGCATGCTGATGGTAAGTACCGTGATCCATCTGGCTATTATAATTGGGATGTTAGATATGCTAAAAAAGTAAGTGAAAGATTTGCTTATAAAATTACAGCAGGTTTGATTCAAGCGAAAGACTGGCTTGCTGCTGACAATAGAAATGTGACAAGATCTGGCCCTTTCTTGGGTAGTATTGTACCAGGAACACGTGCTACAGATCCTAACTACGATGGAATGAATTTCTATGGAGATGAAACCACTATTGACCTTAATCTTGTTTTGAATGGTATAGCTGGACAAGCTCCGTTCCTTGCTCCATATATTTCAACTTTGACAGGATCTCCAAATCCTGTTTCCAGAACTGGTTATTCAGAAAAAGAGGTTACTAATCCTAATACAACCAACTTTAAGTTAGGAGCTTCTTTCAATTACAAAATCACCAATTCAGTAGAGGCTATTCTTTCAGGATTCTGGGGAACAGGTACTACCGTCTATACTGGAAGTGATCGTTACTCATTGTTAGACCTAAAGATGGGACAGTATAAACTTGAATTCAA
>JBKCGF010000213.1:0-1033 GCA_046303455.1 Chitinophagaceae bacterium
CATTATGAAATAAGCAAGAGCATGTTTCCTTATCATCAGCACAATGAACACAAGATCACTGAGCGTCTTGTCGCTGATCTATTGGCAGGCAAAACCATGGCCCTTCTAACTGATGCAGGAACACCAGGTATTTCAGACCCCGCATTTTTTTTAATTAGAGCTGCAATCAAAGAAGGAATTCGTGTTGAGTGCCTTCCAGGTGCAACAGCATTCGTGCCGGCTTTGATTAATAGTGGACTTCCTTCAGATAGTTTTTGTTTTGAAGGATTCTTACCGCTTAAGAAAGGCAGGCATACTATTTTAACAGCACTCGCTGCTGAAAGCAGGACCATCATTCTCTACGAATCTCCCATGCGTCTTTTAAAAACCTTGGAGCAACTCATCACCTATTTTGGAGAAGACAGACAATGCTGTGTTTCCAGAGAGCTCACCAAGAAGTTTGAAGAAAATGCAAGAGGAACTCTTAAAGAAGTACATGAACATTTTTCCGAAAAAGGTGTAAAAGGAGAAATTGTAATTGTAATTGCCGGCAAAGAGAGATAATGACTTTTAAAGTCGACTTTTTTCAACGCCACTTTCCATTGAACACATGTTGAAAAACGACAAAACCATATCGGATTGGATGGAAGCCAAAGGTTGGCAACCTTTCCAATACCAGGTTGAAACATGGAATGCCATCAGGGAGAACAAAAGTGGATTGGTAAATGCACCAACCGGTTGCGGCAAAACATTTTCAGTATTTATAGGTGCAGTGCTTAAGTTCATGGATGCACATCCCAGTGATTGGCATTCAAAAAAGAATAATGGCTTACAGCTACTTTGGATAACTCCTTTGCGTGCTCTGGCAAAAGACATTGGAAGGGCAATGGAAGAAGCGATTGGTGAAATAGGAATTCCTTGGACCGTCGGTATTCGCAATGGAGACACCAGCAATGCAGAACGCCAAAAGCAAAAAAAGCGTTTACCAGAAGTATTGATCATTACTCCTGAAAGTCTGCATCTTTTATTATCTGGAAAATCTCACGAAACTATT
>JBKCGF010000214.1:0-26426 GCA_046303455.1 Chitinophagaceae bacterium
AAATTGAAAGCAGAATTTTTGCAGCATTATTACGACGCCAATGGTATTCCATTCAGGAGCAAGCTGATTGCGAATTTTACCGCTACGGCTAAGCTTGGTTCAATTGCACCATCATTGTATAACTGGGCAATGGATAATTCAGTTATTGGGGGAGCTATAAAAAGCATTTCAGGTTTTGCGGTTAAGCGAAGCATGCCACATTTATCAAAACAGACCTTGCGTAGCTGGTTTGCTAAACATAAGTTGGTACAAGACTTGCAAGTTTTTAAAAAAGAAGTCTATTTGTTCTGTGATGAGTTCACCAATTATAATGATGCGCATATTGGTATCAAGGCTGTTCAGTTGCTTAATGCATTAGGGTATGCAGTGCACATGGTAGAACATGAAGAAAGTGGACGCACCTGGCTATCAAAAGGACTTGTAAGAAAGGCAAAGCAAATAGCGAATAAGAATATTCGTTTGTTCAGTGAACTGGTTTCAAAGGATAAGCCACTATTAGGTATTGAGCCTTCAGCAATTCTTACCTTCAGGGATGAGTACCCTGATTTAGCAGATGATGATGTTTTGGAGAAGGCCAAGCAATTGTCTAGACACACCTATTATATAGATGAGTTTTTGGCAGGAGAGATTGAAAGAGGAGTAGTCAACCAGGCCTCATTTACAAATGAAACTAAAAAACTGGTTTTACACGGACATTGCCAGCAAAAAGCAGTCGGTTCACTTGCAGCTACCCAGAAAATGTTATCCTTTCCTCAAAACTATAGCGTTGAGGCCATCCCATCTGGATGTTGTGGTATGGCCGGGTCTTTTGGGTATGAAAAGGAGCATTACGAGATTTCTATGCAAATTGGAGAATTGGTATTGTTCCCTTCTGTCAGAAAAAATGCTGTAAGCTGCACTGTTGCAGCACCTGGTACAAGTTGTAGGCACCAAATTAAAGATGGCACAGGTGTAAAAGCACTACATCCTGTCGAGGTACTATATAATGCTCTGGTAAAATGAGTGGATAAGCGGCAAGTTCTTGCTTTGAAAAAATCACTATTTTTAGTGGACTAAATAATATAAAATGAAAACGATTTACGCCCTCTTATTTGTTGCTTTTAGTTCTTTGTTAAGCACAAATCTTTATGCACAAAACGGTGCAGAAGCATATTTTCTTGGAAAATGGAATGTAACAGTTAAAGGAACTCCAAATGGTGATGTAACCTTGCCTGGCCGATTTGAAAAGACTGGTGTTTCAATAAAAGGTTTTTATACAGATCCTGAGTCCAAAGAAGAAAAAGCAATGGATACTGTTTATGTTGAAGGTGATAAATTGAACTTTGGATTCAATATTGCTGGCTATGATGTTACGGTAACATTGGCAAAGAAGGATGACAATACAGCGACAGGCTCTTTGATGGGCATGTTTGATGTTGAGGCAGTCCGTGTAACAGGCGGCACAGCTAACGGTGCTGGCAATGCAGTCGAGGCTTATTTCTTAGGCAAATGGAATGCTACTGCAAAAGGCACTCCTAATGGCGATGTTACTATTCCTGTTAAGTTTGAATCTAAGGAAGGTAAATTAATGGGAACATTTGTTGATCCAGAGTCTAAGGAAGAAAAAGCAATGACTGGAGTAGAAATAGATGGCGCTGCTTTAAAAATGTCTTTCTCTGTAATGGGTTATGACATCACCATCACTATTACAAAGAAAGATGATAATACAGCAACTGGTAGTTTAATGGATATGTTTGATGTTGTAGCTGTTAGAGTAAAGTAAAAACTTGTTTATGTATAGAGTTACTTCATTTATCATGCTTTTCTTTTTTGCTTCCTGTGTTGCTAATATAGGAACCAAGAATAATAATGAAGAGTTATTGACTGAAGAAGAGGTGATGGCGGTAATCAGTAAGTTTGATGAAGGCTGGAAAAATAAAGAAGAGGCTATTGTAGATTCAGTTTTGTCTGAGCACTATGTTTATTTCACCCAATCTGGATATACATTTGATCGCGCAAAGCTGGTAGCTACAGCTGGATCAGATGTATATACATTACAGAACATGGAGCGAGAGAATTTTGTCGTTCAGATTGAGGGAAATACAGCAGTAGTCAGCACTATCTGGAAAGGAGAAGGCTTTTATCACGGCGAACAATTTAATGATAGACAGCGATGCAGTGTTACCATTGTCAAACACAATGGTGTTGTAAAAATTTTAGCAGAGCATTGCACGCCAATAAAAAAGTAAAATTGTAAAATAAGTTTCGTGCTGATGGAATTTTTTCCATCAGCATTTTTTTTGGTGTAACCTTGTATTATCATTCTTTTATGAAAAATTATACCACAGTATGGATGCAGTCTTAAGTGTTACGGATTGGGTATTGGTTTTAGTTGCAACTTTTCTCATTGGAATGGGGAAGGGTGGTGTAAAGGGAATAGACATGTTGAATGTTACTATCATGGCAATCATCTTTGGTAGTAAGACATCAACAGGTATTGTATTGCCACTTCTATGCGTTGCTGATATCGCGGCAGTTACTTATTACAGAAGGTTTGCTGAGTGGAAGTATTTCTGGAGGCTGGCACCGTGGATGGTGATTGGAATTTTATTTGGTGTTTTTCTTGGAAAGGATATGCATGAAGTGATTTTCCGAAAAGTAATGGCTGGCATTGTATTGGTCACCATTATCATTGTATTGTTGATGGAGTTTCGTAAAAACAAGACCGTGCCAGATCATCCTGTATTTGCAATTGGGAATGGTTTGGCGGCTGGGTTTACAACCATGATTGGAAATTTGGCTGGTGCGTTTGCCAATCTCTACTTTTTGGCCATGCGTGTGAGTAAGAATGTATTCATCGGGACAGGCGCATGGATATTTCTATTTATGAATTTATTTAAGTTTCCTTTTCAGGTTTTTTATTGGAAGAACATCAATACAGATACATTGAAAGTCGATTTATTTTTGATTCCTGCATTGCTGCTTGGATTTTGGGCTGGGGTAAAACTGGTCGATAAAATTCAAGACGAGCAGTACAGAAAGCTTGTTATCATATTGACATTGATTGGTTCTTTGGTGATGTTTCTAAGATCTTAAAATTTGTGTTAGATTATTAATGCTAGATTGGTCTTAACTTGCGTAAGTAAAAATAAAAAAAATGAAAAAAATTCTGTTGGGCCTGTGTTTGTTGATTTTCACTTTTTTGATTGGTTGTAAAAAAGCGGTTGATACTACAATTACCGATGTTGAAATTGGTGCTTTCCTTTCTCTTACTGGGAACTGGTCGTCTTTGGGAGTTACATCTCAAAAAGCTATCGAGTTGGCAGTTGCGGATGTTAATGCTTACATGGAACAAAAAGGGACCAACATCAGGTTTTCTGGAATGGTTTTTGATACAAAATTGGATACCGCTCTTGCAAAACTTGCAATGGCTGATGTTGTCCGTACGCGAACAAAATATGTTATTGGTCCACAGTCCAGCGCAGAATTGGCAGCTATTAAACCACTGGCTGACGAGAAAAATGTATTGGTAGTTAGTCAGGGTAGTACTGCAAGTAGTCTAGCAATTTCTGGTGACGGGATATTCAGATTTTGTCCAGGTGATGTGGTGGAAGGACCCGCCTTAGCCAAAACCATGTTTGCAGAAGGTAAGCGTGTGGTTATCACTTTAGCCAGAGATGATGCAGGAAACAAAGGATTGCAAGCAAGTGTAGGAACATCTTTTGCTTCTTTAGGAGGTCAGGTTGATGCAATTGCACCTTATCCAACGAATTTGAATGGTTTCGATAATTATCTGGGGACCTTAAAAGTCAAACTTCAAAACTATATCAATAGTCAAGGAGCGAGCAAAGTGGCTGTTTATTTGGCTTCTTTTGATGAATGTGTTGCCTTATTCAAACAGGCTTCATCAGATCCAATTTTTTCATCAGTTCAGTGGTATGGTGGTGATGGTGTGGTGTTGAGTGCTGCATTAACTGGGGATGCTCAAGCAGCTGCATTTGCAGTAACTACAAAGTTCATTGCTCCAAATTTTGGACTACCGACAATACCACATCCTGATTTAGCAACTATTTCCGCGGCTATTAAAAGTGCGACAGGAATTGAAGCGGATGCTTATGCCTTGGCGGCCTATGATGCAGTATGGGTGATTGCAAAGACGGCCACTGCCTTAAATGTTACTAATGATTCTTTTGATCTTACAAAAAATGTATTTAAAATTGAATCCAGTAAATACTTTGGCATTACTGGTCCTTTGTTGTTGAACACAGCAGGTGATAGAAGTACTGGATCTTTTGACTATTGGGGAATTGTTTTAGAAGGAGGTTCATACAAATGGAAGCTCGTTGGTAAATCCCTCTGATTGGTCAAGTGAAGGGAGTTCTGGGTATATAAATTTCTCTTGAGGATCAGCTGTAATTTTAAAGTCTTTTCTGATGCTATATGCTTGCATGTGGTCATCGGCAAATTGAAAATTTGCAATTGCTTTGATGCGCGTTTCGTTTAAATCTTCTTGCAACCATTCACTTGCTAAACTTTCATTCAGTAGACAGGGCATTCTTTTTTTCTTGTTGTGTACTTTTGCCATTAGTGTATTTGCTGCTGTTGTAACAATTGCAAAACTATCAATTGTTTCACCAGTTGCTTTATCCGTCCAGGGTTGATAGATACCTGCCATAAAAAAATAATGCTGGCCCGGTACAGAAATAAAATAGGGATAGGCGTTTTCTTTTTTTGCACCCATGGGTTTGTAGTGACGCCATTCATAAAAACCAGATGAAAGTACCAGACATCTTCTTTTCAGTGCAGCATCTCTGTACATTCTACTATTAAGAAGATTTTCAGCTTTAGCATTTAGTGTGGTAAATTTTTCTCTGCTGAGTGTTAACTCTTTTGAAGAATTGATCCAAGAGGGGATAAACTCCCAATGGGCCATTTCAAGAATCAGATCAGTTGAATTATGATTGTCTTTGATAATTGGCCATTGAGTATACTCGAAGCCACTGGTAACATTAGATTGTATTTTCTTATCTATTTTTTTCTCTTTATTTGAGATTTTTATGATGTCACCAATATTCAGGTTAATGCTGTTGAAATAACACATGTGGTAATTTGACTTAAAATTAAGCAATGTGAGAAACTCCAAAACTGTTTTTCAACTTGATAACTTAATATTGCATCGATAAATCACTGAAAAATGAAAAAACTTATCTGCTCTTTACTAGTCTTATCAATTTTAGCCTCTTGTAAAAAAGAGGAATCAGTTCCTGCTGAAAAAACTTATATAGTCAAATATGAGGTTGTAGGAACACCGCAACCTAATTCCAATATCAGCGGAAGCGTATCTTATATTTCTAAGAATTCACCAACCGCAACTGGCTCTTGGAGTATCAGTGGGTGGTCGGTTACGGAAAGTAATTGGGCATTAAAGCCAGGGGATAAGGTTGGATTTACGGCTACACTCTCAAATCTTGCTTCCTACCAAGCTGCAATAATAGTAAATGGGGGTATTCGTGTATTTGATCTTCAATCAACAACACTTCCATTAAACTATCCCATCAATTTGACATATACAATTGAGTAAATTCTTTTTTTAATTCGGATCCAGAGTATTTATTCAATTTAAGGAAGAGTAATTAAGGGTTCTGTCTTTAAACCATTTTCATGATTATTTGAGAAAGGTATTTTTTATGAATTGGCTAAAATATAAAAAGGCCCACAGCAAAAGCTGCAGGCCGTGTTACTCAGTGTCCTCTTGATTACTAAAGAACTCCTTGATTATTGTTTACTCCAGGCTGCCAGCCATCAGAGAGTGTTCTCATAAAGGCAACAATTGCATTTTCCTCGGCGTCTGTTAACCTTAAATTACCAACTCTTTTTTTATTCATTGTTGCTGGGAATTCTGGAACAGGCCAGTTTTCTGCTACAACGTCTCTTGTATTGTAGAAGTGAACTACTTCTTTTAGAGATTTCAAAACACCATTGTGCATGAAACGCTTATTGGCTTCTCCCTTTGCTACGTTTCTTAATGTTGGAGTTTTGAATGCACCCATGTTATCTGGCGCAAGTGCAACCCAATCAGGGTTTCCGCTAACAGCCAACCTTGCTCCTAAACCACCATCCACACTATTTACTGGGTTTCTTTTCATAGTTGATAAGAATTCCATGTTTTGAGGAAGACCAATATTATCATAACTGAAGTCAGTGAATAACGCAGGTACACCTCCAGTAGGTTCCATGGTGTGGCAGTTGTTACACTCAGCTTGTACGAACAGATTCATACCTTGTTGTTCAAGAGCTGTAAATTGAGCCTGATTTTTTTGTACAGCATCAAACTTTGATGTGAATTGATTTACTTCAACAGAAGCTTCGTATTCAGCAATAGCAAGTCCAATTTTTTTATAGTTAGCTGCGATGTCTTGGTCTGTATCCATTTTCAAAGAAGTACCCCAAGCTTTGCTCCACATTTCAACATATTTCTTATCGTTCATCAACTTAGTAAGTACAGATGCTTCTGAAGGATGGTTCTGCTCTACTGGATTCAAGAATGGTCCAATTGCCTGATCACCCGCTGGTACACCTGTAACAGCTCCCGTTGCTCTTCCATCCCAGAATAATCCACCAATAAATTCATCATTTACGGCATCAAAAGTAAATGCTGGTGCAAAAGTTGCATAAGCAGCACTTGGTGGTTTTCTTCCTCCGAATGCACCAGCTACTGCACCTTCACCGATACCTGCTCTAAAGCCGCGTGAATTTGGTCCAGATGGCATATCACCCATACCTACAAATCCCATTTGAGGTAAATGGCAAGAAGAACATGACTGCATTCCACTTGGTTCAGAAAAGCGTGAGTCGAAATAAATTTTTCTACCCAATTCTGCTTTTGCATTTAATTTACCAGCACCAATACCTCTGATTCTTGACTGGTCAATGTCTGCTTGTTGTACATCTAAATCTTTTTGACAAGATGCGAGAAAGGCGATACCCAAAAGGGCGAAGAGAAACTGTTTTACTTTAATAGTAATCATAATAACGGGGTTTAAAAAAGTGAGTAACTTTTTAATGTGTTTAGATAAAGACAAATTCCCAAGGGAATAGTCATTAGACCGCGGTAATGATAAGAGATTGGATGTGGGAGGTAAATCTGTAGGATTGGACAATAAACGAATTTGCAATTCGTTAAATCAGGTTGCAAATTTATCTTTATGTTTAATTAATTGCAAGAAATGTTTAACATTTATTTTTACAATTATTTTACAATTCAACAAAACTGATTATTGTGCTTAGTTTTTCAATTAATTGAAAATCAAATAATTGTTTTCAAGAAATTTAGGAAAGATGGATGGCAAAGTTTAACGGATTGTAAGTTGTCAATCACTTTGGGATTTCAAATATAGATACAAATTATATTAATTACAAGTTTTGTCTATATTTTTTTAAGTAGTTTTTAATTTTTCTCTTGTGTTGATGTAAAGGCTGGACAAAACAAGTATTGTACCCAGAAAAGTATGACTGCTTATGGGTTCATGCATGATAAAATTTGAGAATATGAAACCAAAAATGGGAGAAAGAAACAACCAGTAAGAACTGCGATCACCAAAGTTGCGCAACAAAAAAATCCAACTCTGAACAGCTGCAATAGAAACCATAAAGACTAACCAAAAAGTGGCTCCCCAAAAAGAAATATTGAAATTATTTTTATTGTTTTCCCATGTGAGTAATAGAGCAGGAAGTGTAAATAGTGCACCAAACAACGTTTGCCATCCATTGATAGTAAGCAGATGCAGTCCATCCCATTTGTTTTTTTGGAAGTAGATGGTGCCAATGGAGTAAACGAACATGCTTAGAAATAGAATGATTAGACCTTTAACTGAAGCATGACTCGCAACAATTAAAGGAAAAGAGCAAATTGAAACACCAACAATACCAATCAGTAATGATGTAATCTTAGTGAATGCTAATTTTTGTTTATCCCATATGGTTAAAGCGACAGTAATGATGACTGGATTGATAGCTACTGCTAAACTTCCTAGTCCTGCTGAAACCTCGCCTATGGCTATGATAAACAAACCTAAATAAAGAGAAATATTGAGTAAGCCGTATATAGCGAGTTGTTTCCATTGCCTTCCTTTAGGCAATTGTTTTTGCATGAAAACATGTGAAATGATCAGCATTAAAAGTCCTGCAGCAGTAAAGCGGATAAATGAAATTGTAAATGGCTGTGCTGCTGTCAAACCAATTTTTGAAGCGACTGATGCCGAAGCCCACAGAGCAGCAAATGGAAATCCGATTATCCAAAATAAAGCAGGACTGAGCTTTGGTTCTTTCATTTTATACTTTTGGCATCCTGATCTGAATGGCTAATGAAGATAAGATAGTAATAATGCCAATTAAAACAATTGCTGTGTTTATGCCAAAAAAATCTGCACATATTCCTGAAATCACTGCTCCTATTGCATACCCCAGATCTCTCCATAATCTAAATGTCCCAATGCTTTCTGCGCGCTGACTAGGTTGTGTTGCTTGTGCAATGGTAGAGAGAAAGGTAGGGTATACCAAAGCCGTCCCGATTCCTAACAATGCACTTAAGCTGGCTAAAATCCAAAAGTTGGATGTATACGGAAAGATAATGATTGTGAGCCCCTGAATAAGCATACCCCAAAATAGCATCTTCTTTTTTGAATAGTTATCAGATAGTTTACCCGTCGCGAGTTGGGCAATTCCCCAAACCGAAGGATATATGGATGCTATCCATCCGATGTCTGCATTGTTGAATTGTAATCCTATCAAAAGCAAAGGCAGCAAGCCCCAAATCATTCCGTCATTCAAGTTGTTAACCAATCCAGCTTGTGTAACAGATCCAAGTATTGGGTTTCGATAACTGGTATCCAGGAAAATATTTTTCAAGTTAGTTGAAGTACTTTTCTCCTGCTCTAACTTCATGAACTGGGTAGTTTCTTTCACTAAAAAAATAGTGAGCAGCAAGCCAATCGCTGCAACCGCAAATCCTAAATAAAAGGGGTAGGGACTAACACCATAATGTTCTGCTATATAGCCTGTCAGCAAGGCCATTAAACCTACTGCAATGTATCCTGCAAATTCGTTTAGACCCATTGCAAGTCCACGGTCCTTCTGACCTACGAGATCTATTTTCATCACAACTGTACTGCTCCATGTCAATCCCTGGTGAATGCCCAGCAATACATTCGACATTACAACCCATGTCCACGAGTTGGCGTAAATCAATATGAAGGGAATGGGTAAAGCCAATATCCATCCAGCAATGAGTAATTTTCTTCTACCAAATCGATTGGAAAGTCTGCCAGTAAAATAGTTGGATATGGCTTTGGAAACACCAAAAACTACAATGAAAGAAAGTATTGCAGTTGTTGAGACAATACCAAATTTAGTAGAAGCAAATTGAGGGAAAATGGAACGTTCAAGTCCCACCATCCCTCCAACAAATGCATTTACAAGTACAAGTATGCTAAATTGTTTCCAATTTTCTGTGAGTCCAATTTTTGCAGTACTCTCCATTTCAATTAAAAGATATAATTCTTCACAAAATCCATGCAGTATTTCTTGATCATCTCTCTTACACGCTCAAACTCTTTTTTGATTTCTTCTTCAGTTCCTTTTGCTTTTGCCGGATCGGGAAAGTTATAGTGAAACAGCTCGGCGTTGCTTGGAAAATATGGACAAACTTCTTTTGCATGATCACAAACAGTAATTACATAATCAAAGTCGATATCTCTGTATTCATTTACATTATTGGATGTATGCATTGAAATATCAATGCCATCTTCTTGCATAGTTGCTATCGCCTTGGGATTTACTCCATGTGTTTCTACCCCAGCGCTGTAAATTTCTGCTTTATCACCCGCAAATTTTTTTAAATAACCATGTGCAATCTGACTTCTGCAGCTGTTGCCTGTGCAAAGGACCAACACTTTTTTCATATTATTTCATTTAACAGCATCCACCACCTGGTGTGCATTGGTTTTGATTGATTGGTTTTTGTGCAAATACAGTGATACTAAAAATGCCGGTATCACCTGTTTTAAAAGAGTTGATTTCGTCTTGAGATAAATAGTTTTTCAAGATATCATCAGGAATCACAATCACTTTTTCTTTTTGAATGGTCACATTTTCGAAACCATTCGCATCTATCAATTCCATGTAAACTTGTTTTTGGATAGCGCCTGCAACACATCCAGCATACATTTCAGCATCTTTTCTTAAGCCATCTGGTAATGCACCTATCAGTACAACATCACTAATACTAAAATGACCTCCAGGTTTCAATACGCGATAGATTTCCTGAAATACACCATTCTTGTTGGGCACAAGATTCAATACACAGTTGCTTACAATCACATCAGCGACATTTGCACTGATGGGCATGTGCTCAATATCACCCTGTCTGAATTCTACATTGTTAAATCCTCTGACTTCTGCATTAGCTCTTGCTTTATCAACCATGGCAGGGGTAAAATCAATACCAATCACCTTACCTGTTTCACCTGTTTCATGACGAGCAATAAAGCAATCGTTGCCTGCGCCACTTCCAAGATCTACCACCACATCGCCTTTTTTGATTCTTGCAAATTGTGTTGGTAATCCGCATCCTAATCCTAGATCTGCGTCTGCATTGTAACCTTCAAGTGTTGTATAATCATCACTCATGATATTATACACTTCGGTAGAGCAACCTCCTGCTCCACAACAAGAAGACATATTGGTTTCCTTGTCCTGCAAAGCGATTTCGCTGTACTTTTTTCTAACGATCTCTTTTAATTGTTCTTCGGTTGGCATATTTATTATTTTTTGTTTTATCGTAATCAGCCGATAGGTCATGTCAAAAAAAATCAACAGCAGTCGGCTTTATTTCCTTTGAATATTTCCATGAAGCCATTGATTAGATTGGATGCTTTCTTCCACTCTTTTTCATCAATGCAATAACAAACGGATACACCATCTATATCTCCTTTGATTAATCCGGCTTCTTTTAATTCCTTTAAATGTTGGGATACCGTGCTTTGCGATAAAGGCAATTCCTCTACTATATCGCCACAGATACAAGCTTGTTTTTTAAGCAATACATTGAGTATCGCTACTCTTGCTGGATGCGACAATGCCTTGGCGTATTTAGCCAGTGTTAACTCTTTGTTTGTGTAAGCTTCAGTTTTACTTGCTCCCATATTAATCGTAAAATTACGATTAATATTTAAATTTCCAAAAAAACTATTCCTGGATAAAGAGCTTGTAGAAAGTAATCATTCTGTTCAGGTCTTCCTTGCCCAGTCTTTCGTCAATGCCGTGGAAACCTTTAACATCTTGCATGGGACTAAAATTGAGTACAGATTCACTGAATGGTCGGAAATATCTTGAATCCGTTGCACCTACTACGAGATATGGAGAGACCAATACGTTTGGTAATACTTGTTGTGTTAAACCTTCTATTTTTTTGAAGGTGGGATGATCTGCTGATGTGGTTGCAGATGCTTCAAACAAAGAAATGGTTTGTTTTTTGACAATTACGCGTTCATCATTGATGGCTTTTTTTACAAACTCCACCACATCATCACTTGTTTGTCCGGGTAATATTCTGCTGTTGAAAGTTGCCTTTGCTATCGAAGGAATTACATTGTCTTTGATACCTGCTTTTACAATGGTAGGCACCAAAGTAGTATGAACCATGGCATTGGTTTGGTTGGATGCTTCCATTTGTTTGATCACAGAACCTTTGAACAACCACATATTGGCCATAACCATTTTCGTAAAAAAGGACTGGGCAGCACCTGTTCTGTTTAATAAATCCTGCACTGGAGGTGCAATCAAAGCAGGCATTTGATTTGCTCTCACCTTTACTATCGCCTGGTTCAATATATCAATTGCTGTTTCTTTCAATGGAGTAGAGGAGTGTCCACCTGGAATTTCTACAGTTAGGTCAATGTTGGTGTATCCTTTCTCTCCTGTGCCAACCACCGCGACAGGCCTTCCAGATGCCTTGAACTTTTCGGTATCGACCATTCCGCCTTCATCCAATACCAGCGCAGGTTTGATGTTGCTGGAATCGAACCATTTTGAAAATATTGCGGCTCCTCTTTTTCCAGAAATTTCTTCATCGTGACCAAAACACAAATAGATGGTTCTGTTGGGTTGTATGTTTTCTTGAAGCGATAACTCTACAGCCTCCATGATGGCAATAGCCGAACCTTTATCATCTACTGCACCTCTTCCCCAAATGGTATCTTTATCGATGGTGCCACTAAAAGAAGGGTAACTCCATTTGCTTTCAGCAATGGCTTCAACAGGAACAACATCGGTATGTGCCATCAATACATATGGCGCAAGTGTAGTGTCTTTGCCTTTCCAAGTAAAAACGTAACTGAATAGGTTAAAAGATTTCTTTTCCAGTTTCTGGTGCATCAATGGATAGGTGGTTTCCATGAATGTCCTGAACTTGATAAACTCAGCTGTATCAATGGGAAGTGTATCACCAAAAGAAACTGTTTTTATTTGCAGTGCCTGGCTCAAGTGCAAGGCGGCAGTATCATATTTATTGATGGTGATAGAGGGCTTTGAAGATTCAGATGCTGGATTAAAACGCAAAGTATTGAAAAGTAATACAGCAATTAGTGCCAATAATAGAACGCCAAATGTGATAAAAATACGCTTGATCATGATTTTTTATTTTGTTGGTGCTGCAGGCAGAGTAGCAACTTTTGGTAATACTTCAATATCAACAATCTGCACAAGTGTTTGTCCCAATACCGCTTTTTCATTGACAAAAACAAAATAAAGGGCGTGTTTGCCAGTTGTTTCTGTCAGGTTGATTTTTGTTTTAAGTGGTCCCCTTGATGTGGTGGCAATGAAATCTGACTTTCCAACCAAGGTACCGGTAGGACTGTCCAATCTTATTTCTACAGTAGCACCAGCAGATGCATTTCTTGGATTACCCATCACCTTTACTTCAAATCCAGCTAATCCTGTAAGATCGATGTCGTTGTATGCCAAGTAAGACCCATTTTCACTCATGTTGAGCGACTTCGCAGGGGTAATGTATTTGATAAAGCCCTTCGTCATGTCTGCTAATTCAGGATTGAGGTTGGGGTAACGCAACACTACAATTTCTTCGCCTACCAATGGTTTCATGCTAGCCGTACCTTTATCACGATAAGCAGCACGCATTACATAAGTACCCTTTTCTTTTTGCTCAGCTGCTTGTTTGATCTCCCAAGTGCCTTTTACTGGTGCAGATTTTACTGCAGACTTTTTCTCACCGGTTGTTAAAATGTATTCAACGATTGCACGGGAATCTGCTACACTCAATTGAGGGTGAGCACTCATTGCATGTTCGCCCCATACACCAACACCTCCCTTAATTACTTTCTGGGCAAGTGATTCAACAGCACCTGGTTTTCCTTTGTAACGTTTTGCAATATCAAGATAGCTCGGACCCACTGAACGTTTGTCTGTCATGTGACAACTTTTACAATCGCTCTTGTTCATCAACAACTGTCCAGTGGAAGCAAATGCAGCCATGTCTGCATCTCTTTGTGTTGCTGCAACATCAATCTGATCATAACCTAGTGGCATATAATCGAGACTGACAGCAATTTGTGTTGGTTGTATTTTTCCATTAGACAATGATCCATCTTCTTTATCACTCACTTTCACTGCGTATTTGATGGGTGTTCCAGGGAAGTAGAAAGTTTTATTGGCATTCGCCATATCTACGGAAACAGCAGGAGGCTCATTGCCAGCTTTTAGTTCAACATGGTCGCTGTTCTTTGCTCCATTGTGGTCGGTTACCGTTAGTGTTGCTTTATAGTTTCCTGCTTTAACCAAGGTGATAACAGGTTCTTTTTGTTTGTAAATTTTTGTAACGCCACCCCCGACTACTTTCCATTCATATTTTAAAGAGTCGCCATCATAATCTTTGGTACCGGCACTCAATAATTTTGTCTTGAAAGGTACTGCGCCACTGGTTTTACTCGCATTGACTACTACTAATGGTTTACGATTTCCTGCGTTATATTCTATTCGAACCAAATGTGCATTTTCGTTTCCTTTGAACCAAGCGGAACCATATTCAAGGACGTATAAATCACCATCCGCATTAAAATCCATATCTATTGCAGAACCAAAATTCATGTTGGGTAAGAATTTTTCCATGCTCTTGTAATCACCTTTTTCATCCATGGTTATCGACATGATCCATCCTCTCATAAATTCGACTATCAACCATTTGCCTTCATAATAATCTGGGAATGGACGTTTAGCATTTGGAAAATCTGCTTTTCTAAAAACTGGTCCGCCTGTTGCACTTCTACCCGAAGAACCCATCAATGGAAATTCATCTGAAAGTGCGTAGGGGTACCAGATCATTGCTGGTTCTGCTGGCGGTAATTCAGTCAACCCTGTATTGTTTCTTGATTTATTTAAAGGTTTTTTTGCATCAAAAGGAGCGCCATAGCTGCTGTCCTCATGGTGAAACTCTACATATGGTTTATTGTCGCCAATGAAATAAGGCCATCCAAAGTTTCCTGCTTTTTTTGCTTGATTGAACTCATCATATCCTTTTGGACCTCTTTTTGTATCGTTGGAAGCATCTGGCCCCACTTCACCCCAATACAGAAATCCTGTTTTTGTATCGATGGTTGGTCGCCATGGATTGCGGTGCCCCATGGTATAAATTTCCGGACGTGTTTTTGGTGTTCCTTTAGGGAATAAATTTCCTTCAGGTATGGTATAGCTTCCGTCATCTTCCGGATGAATGCGTAAGATTTTTCCACGCAAATCATTGGTATTACCAGGTGCACGCTGGTCGTCGTTGTTTTCAAAACCTGGACGATCATCGAGGTTAGAAGTCCCAGTACTTGGGTTGACTGTATTGTTACCAATTGTAATCAAAAGATTTCCTTGTGGATCAAAGACCATTCCACCACCTGTATGGCAACATTCTTCACGTTGAGTCTGCACTTCCAACATGACTTTTTTACTTGCAGCAACCAATTCATCTCCTTTCAATTCCCATCTTGCCAATACGTGCTTGGTGTCTGATGGATCTGCATAATACATATAGATGAAGTTGTTCTGTGCAAATTTCGGGTGAGCGATGATGCCCATCAATCCTTCTTCAGCTTCTCTTACTTGTCCTTTTTTGTTTTTGTATTTGGTGTTTACCGGGATGGTTGCCAATAGTTTTACGGCGCCAGTTTTGCTGTCGACCGACTTCACACCACCCTTTCTTTCTACAATCAACACCCTACCATCATGAAGAAATGTCATCTCCATGGGTTCATCTAATTTACCTGCTTCGGTAAGCACCACTTTGGTAAAGCGGTTTGGATCAGGAGGGGTTCCTGGATCTGCATTCTTGGTGAAGGCGGAAATACCAATATAGATTCCAATAGTTACAGGTACAAGCAGTAACCATGTAGCAGTTTTTGAAAATTTCTTAGCGAAAGATAAACGTATGTTCATGAATAGGAGGTTGAATCGACAATGTACGATTAGATGTCAAAAACAGGAAAAACTTTTGGATAAAAATTAGAGGGAAATCAGCTGAACCACTCTTGCAGGTTGCTCAATTGCAGTTGAGATTTGTCCATTCCGTTTAAGTCGCGCAGGATAGCCCCAGCATGAAACATCAACAAACGATTGCCATAGTGTAGGGCGTCTTTCATGCTGTGGGTAACCAACACAATTGTTATTCCGAGTTCCTTGTTGATTTTATCTGCTAGTTGCATGACGACCTGTGAAGATTTTGGATCAAGGGCTGCAGTAGGTTCGTCCATCAATAGTATGTCTGTTTTATCCATTACACCCATCAACAAGGTGAGGGCCTGGCGTTGCCCACCAGACAGGCTTCCCATGGGTTGTTCCAATTTCTTTTCTAGTCCCATTCCAAGGCTTGCAACTTTCTCTTCAACAGTTTTGCGAAAATCATCGTTGATGCCAATGCTTAATTTTTTCTTTCCGGCACGAAGTGACGCCAACCTGAAATTTTCCAATATGCTCAATTCTGGAGCAGTGCCATGTGCTGGATTTTGAAAAACCATAGAAATCCACTTGCTTCTTTTGTATTCTGGCAATGCAGTAATATCGTTGTTGTTTATAAGAATATTTCCTTGTGTTGGTGTTTGTGTGCCAAGCAATAAATTGAGTATGGTCGATTTTCCACTTCCGTTGGTGCCAATAATTACAACAAATTCACCTTGGGGGATTTCGATGGAAACATCTTTGAGTGCAGACACTTCGTCTTCATTTCCTTTGTTGTAAATTTTTGATATGTTCTTGATCAGGATCATGCTTATTTTTTTGCAAAGGATTTGCTGATTCTTGGCAATGCTACAATAAACAATACAAATAGTGCGGTCACCATTTTGAGCAAATTCGGATCAATGCCAATTGACAAAGTAAATGCTAGTACCGCTTGAAACACGATGCATCCAACAACAACCAGCATGATTTGTCTTCCAATCTTTCTGATGCCAGTCCAGGTGCGGATAGCATCCGCTATCAATACTGATCCTAGTCCCGTTATCACAATACCAATCCCCATGTTGATATCAGTAAATCCCTGGTATTGTGCAACCAGAAATCCACTGGTGGCAGTCAGCCCGTTTGACATGGCCAAACCAATAATTTTTATTCGATCATTGTTCACGCCCATGGCTTTGGTCATGATTGGATTGTTGCCTGTCGCACGCATCGCAATACCAAAGTCTGTTCTGAGTAAGTAAATAATTAGTGAGAGGAGAACCGCGACAAACAAAAATGCCACCAACAATTCGTTGTATTGTTCGATTGGTGAAAAGGGGAGTTTATTAAAAATAGAATCGATATCAATCAATGGAATATTGGATCGGCCCAATATCATCAGGTTGACGGAATACATGGCGGTCATTACCAGAATACCGGAAAGCAATGCATCAATACCCAATTTGGTATGAATGAGACCGGTGAAAGTGCCAGCCAATGCACCTGCCATAATACTGAGGGGTAGTGCAATCCATACAGGAACACTGCTGGTCAGTAATACTGCAGTGACAGTCGCCCCAAGTGTATAACTTCCATCAGTAGTAATATCAGGGATATTAAAAACTTTCATGGTGATGAAAATTCCCATGGCCATTGGACCAAGGCATAATGCCATTTGCAGTGCAGTGAGATAGAATGCGCTCATTAAAGTGGCTTGTAACCTTCAGGAATGGTAATGTTATATTTTTTTGCCATTGCAGGATTATAAACCCTGTTTCTTGTTTTTACCAAGGCTGGTGCAATTCCTTCTGTGGTTCCTGTCTTTAAAAGTTGCGCAGCTTGAAGACCAGACTGGTAGCCCCATTCGTACATATCCGGACCATAAGCTGCGAGTGCGCCTCTGGAAACCAATCCCGCTTCGCTGGTCATGATGGGTACATTCTTTGCTTCGCATGCTTTTAAAATAGATTCGAAAGAAGCAAAAATGGTGTTGTCAGGATTCGCGAAGAATACATCAATATTTTTTGATAATAAAGATTGTGTAACCAATTGTACATCTGCTGATGCATTTACAGGTAGTGCCACCACTTCAATATTATTTGCGTTAGCAACTTTCTTAATTTCCTCTAAAGCTTGAACTGACTGAGGCTCTGATTGATTGAACACCAATCCCATTTTGATTTTCACCCCTTTCGGCTTAATCAGTTTAGGAATCAAACTAACTGAAGTATCAACATAAGCTAGCGTTTCACCAACACCAAATAAATTCTTTGGATAGCCATCCAGTTTACTTTTTACTTGCAGGCGTTCTACTGTTTCTGAAACCATCATAAAAATTGGAATGTCTTTGACGTTCTGAACAGCCGTGATCGAAGCCAAAGTTGGACAAGTAGCAATCAAGGTTGGCTTTTGTGAAATCATGTACTTAGTAATCTGTGTTAGGGTTGGGATATCTCCCTGCGCATTTCTGTAGATTACATTTATGGTCCCTTTTTTTTCATCAAATCCATTTTCAGCAAGTGCAGCAAAAAATCCTTCTTTGGCTTTTGCAATCGTATTGTCTTGAAAGGCATCAATAAATGCAACAGTAGGGATGTCTGATTTTTTGGACTGACAACCCAACAACATAGCAAACACCAACACAGGTATAATAAAATTTCTCATGGTAATTTTTTAATATAACATTTGATTATGGATATTGTTAACCAAAATCTACTGAAAGATACAATGAATGTTTTAATTCCTTAGTATAGTCGATGCAGCTTCTTCAAGCGTTTTACCAAAAGAAATCAATCCCTCTTCATGTCCACCCATTACAATAAGTTTGTTATTGCCGATTTTATTTTCCAGTATCAAATTTTGGATGGCATAAGCCATTTCTGGTGTGCCATAAGGAATTGCAGGGTTGGTAGTTGCAACACGATCCTGCAAGCGTTTCCATTTTTCTTTGTGGTGTACATGAATAACAGCATTGGTTCCCTTGGAGCAGGCATAAATAGCAGCATGCGTTAAAGATTCAGAAGACGCTATTGTCATTCCCTCACAGGTTAATTGGTTTATGCTGAAATTATAATCTATTACCAATGCATAATGTTCTGTTGATAAATGACGGATACCGCCAGTTGCTGAACCAGAAACCAAAAATAAGTTTTCATCCAACCGAATACTGATGTTTCCAAACCCAATTCCATTTTCATACATGCCGATGTATCCCTCATCAAAAAGAAGTGTTCTCCATTTATTGACTTCTTCAATTTGTTGAGGTTGGATAATATCCGACTTTACCCAGTTGCATTGGTATTTAATATAACCTTCGTCCATTATCTTTTTTCTGGGAATAACTCCAGTATGCTTTTTTTATTTGCTTGGCAGATACCACGTTCGGTGATGATGCCAGTGACCAATCTTGCAGGTGTTACATCGAATCCAAAGTTCTTGGCTGGGCTTCCGACAGGAATCAATTGTACTTTCTTTATTTCTCCTTCACAAAGTCCTTCAATAAACGAGACTTCCTCTGGGTCTCTTTCTTCAATTTCTATTTGGGAAACACCATCTTCCATTTGCCAATCGAATGATGACATTGGGACTGCCGCATAGAAAGGGACGTTGTTGTCTTTTGCCGCCAATGCTTTCAGATAAGTTCCAATTTTATTGGCTACATCACCTGTGCTTGTGGTTCTGTCTGATCCAACTATCACCATGTCTACCATTCCGTGTTGCATCAAATGTCCACCTGTATTGTCTGTTATAATTGTATGAGGCACACCATGCATACCAAGTTCCCAGGCAGTCAGACTTGCGCCTTGGTTTCTAGGTCTTGTTTCATCTACCCAAACATGCACATCTAATCCTTTTTCATGTGCAGCATAAATAGGGGAGGTTGCAGTGCCATGGTCCACAAACGCGAGCCAGCCTGCATTGCAATGGGTGAGGATGTTTACTGTAGCTCCGTTTTTTTGTCGACTGATTCTTTCAATTAAAGGAAGACCGTGCTCTCCAATTCTTCTGCAGTTCTCTGCATCTTCGTCGGCAATTACTTTTGCTGTTTTAAGAGCAATTGATTGTAGTTCTTCTAAGTTGGTTGCATTGCTTAATGCATTTAATTGTTGGTCGACTGCCCATGCAAGATTAACGGCAGTCGGCCTGGTCATTTTTAAAGTTTCTGCAGCTTTCGACAATTCATCTTGAAAATTTTCGAAGTCATTTATTTCAAGCGTAGCCAAATACATCCCATACGCTGCGGCAGCGCCAATCAATCCTGCTCCTCGAAGGTGCATGTCTTTTATGGCGATCTTCATTTGCTCAAGTGATCGAATTTCTTCTTCAACAAATTGGTGTGGTAGTTTTCGTTGATCAATAATCATGACCGTGCAAGGGTCATCTTGTTTTAACCAAATGGTTCTGTAGGGCATGCCATGCACGTTCATCTATGAAATTTTGTTTGCAGTTAAAAGTCTGTGTTGTAAAATTAGATAATGTATTTTGCATGTATGTCTAGCCACCGTTATTTCTTATTGTACAAGCCCGTGAATATGGTCTCTCAATTTGTAAGTTCGGATAAGGTGAGGTTGCTTGGGGCAATTGATTTTAATTTTCCTGAGGGGACACATGCCATTGGAAGGTTGGATAAAGATTCTGAAGGTTTGTTGTTGCTCACGACTGACAAAAAAGTGACCAGGTTGTTGTTTCAGGGGAAAATGCCACACAAACGGACTTATTTGGTGCAAGTCAAGAATGTGATGACTACAGAAACTGCTTCACTATTATCATCTGGAATTGCCATCAGTGCACCAATGGGTGGAGAATACATGACAACGCCATGTGAAGTGGAGTTGGTCGATAAACCAGTATATATCCAGGATGCGGAAATACCCTTGCATGAAAAAGTCAAAAATTCCTGGGTGAAGATTACACTTACAGAAGGTAAATTTCATCAAGTGAGAAAGATGGTAGCTGCAGTACAACATAAATGTGTAAGGTTGATACGGACTACTATTGAAGGGCTGACAGTTTATGATCTGCTACCCGGACAAGTAAAGGAAGTCACACAAGAATATTTTTACGAAAAACTAAAGCTCTGATGTTGGATAAGGGAGTTTAGTTGACTAGCTTATATTTTCTTAAAAAATACATTTATATCTTGCAGTTTGACCCTAATCCCATTTAAACTATCATTTTCATAATTGAAATAATAGAAAGGCAGTGAGCCAGATTTTATGGCATCTGGTACAAATCGTTTGTTGTTTATCATGAATACGGGAACTTTATTGTCATTATTGATTTGAAAAAGTATTTTGTTGCCACTGGTTGAAAGTTTAATAGTGTCTTTTTCAAATTGATAGTTTCCCATAAGCTGTGAAAGTCCCGTGGTGTCTGTTTTTGTAAAGTGATTTTCGGTATAGGTTTTGCCATCAGGGTACAGCAGGCTGTCTAATTTATTATAACATTCCTCAGCTTTTGATCTAAATTCCATGATGACCTGTGAATGGTTACCAATACCGATCATGTTATACTGTTGTAAATAATTTTTATAATATGGGTTTTTAAGAAAGAAGTTTATTTTGTCTTTTGTGAGTGTTTTATCGTTAAAATATTCTTGGTAAGCCCAATCTGTGTTGACCATTCTCCATTTAAAAAAATCAAGTGTTGTATTAGACATGGTTTTATTCATCTCTTCAACAAGCTTCACATTTTTTAGATAGAGGTATTTTAACTCGCTGACAACCTGGTTAAAATCTTCTGGTATATCTTCGCTTTTGCTCATTAATGTATTGAAACCTTCCATTTCAACTGATAAAGTGGTATAGCCCATGCCAACAAGGGCATATCGGTTACCTGTTTCTCCTACATAATCTTTTTCAGTTAACTTACCTGACATGATATTATACATCATTGTATCTGCATTGATGTAAAAATCAATAACAGCCTCAGCATCTTTTGCACTCGTAATTAATTCTGATTGGATTTGTTTTAATGCGACAATAATATTCTCTCTGCTTTTTCTGTCTTCGTTGTAATTATCAATTTTAACAGCAACAAGTATACTTATTATCACAAGGATAGACTCCCCTAGTGCATATCCTAAATAGCGATAGAAGCTGCTTTCTTTGCTGAATAAACTTTTAATCTGATTAAGACCAATAGGCATTTTTAAATATACTAATTCCCATTTATTTGAAGCCAAATAGTACGGGAAATATAAATAATACAACTACAGCCCACGCAGTGTATAGCGGTAAGAATTTACCTATGGTTTTCTCTACTTCTATGAGTTCCGCATCTTTATTCAAGATTTTAATTAACTGATAAGCAATCATGCTCAGGTGTGTAAGCATTAAGAGATTGCTTCCCAATACGGCTATTCTGTTGGGTGATACACCATATTCTGCAAGGCGGAACACAATTGCAGAAAGCGCTATGCCGTTATCAATGATGGTGAGTAAGGATAGGCCGACTAAAAACAGCAATTGAATTTTATTGTTTTTCCCTTTTGTGATTTCGCTCAAGGAGAAAAGAATGATGGCCATTACACCAATCAGTAGTCCATTGAATACAACAAGAAACTCTCTATCGTTAAATGGATCTTTTCCAGTGCCAATAACTGCGCCTAAAAAAATAGCCAAAGACACAAAGACAAACGGCGTGAAGATTTTAGCGATGATAGGAGAAACTCTTCCAACAAGTGATGGGTTATTGGTAACTAATACTGTAGCAATAATTGGAATGGCAGGTAGCCCCCAGGTGACTACATAGCTAACATAAAAATCCTCAATGTCCATGCCAATGAGATTATAAAGTCCCATTGTTATAGCAGTAAATAATCCAGCTGCAAGCATCATAACAGCTCCCATCACAACTAGATCTCCATTGAACCTGAGAAACCCAACTCTTTCTAAAATATTTTTAGGATTGCTACCTGAAAATGCAAAACCAACCAACGACCAAATTAAAATAGGCAGATGAATACGGCTTAAAATCAGCGTATCACTTTTTTCATCTTGTGGCAAACTGTTGATAAAAATTGCTGCAGCTAACAAGATGATTGCCGGTGTAATGAGTGTCTTAAAGTTTGTTTTTCTTTTCCAGGTAAAATAGAATAGTAAAGCTGGAAATACGATGAATCCTATATTGCGGGCAAAGAATAGATCTTCTTCCTGGTGAATTAATCTTGGTATTTTGACAATCCATCCAGCGATAAAGACTGCTATGGCGACAAAAATCATGTCTTTTTTCGAGAAAACTAGACTATCAGTTGTATCGTTATTCGCTAGATGTTGATTTGTGTTCATGTTGGTGCGTTAAAGGGATTAATTTGTACTCTTGATCAGTTTTTCTAGTGCATCCAAGTGTTCCGCAAATGCTTTTTTCCCTGAGGTAGTTACTGCATAAGAGGTATTGGGTTTTTTACCAATGAATTGTTTTCTGATTTCTATGTAGTTGAATTTTTCAAGTGCAGTAATATGACTGGCGATATTACCATCAGTAACCTGGAGCAACTCTTTAAGCGTGTTAAAGTCGACGCTCTCATTGACCAACAGAATAGACATGATGCCCAGTCTAACTCTGCTCTCAAATGCTTTATTTAATTCACCAATCACTTGTTTCCGTTTTGGTGTTTGGTGTGAATCAATAATCCATATCCAATATGCAGGATCCCAAATCCAGTTGCCCAAAGCAGCAAGGCATAATCGGCTTGCCATGCAGCAATTAGGCCTAATACAATTTGTAAAATTCCTAATGTTCTGATTTCATCAAAACTATATTTACTGGCATTGACTAGTGATAGTCCATAAAAAATTAAAGTGATTGGAATCAAGTAGACAAGCTCTCCTTTGTCAATCATGATCAGGCACAAGATCCCTCCTGCTGCAAGTGGTATAAACAAGTTGATCAATAATCTTTTTGCTGTAAGATCCCATGCAGGTAATTGAAGTTTTTTTGATTGATTGACAGACATCAAGATCCCTGCGATGATGGCAACAAGCATTACAATCAGCGCATCTGCCATTAAAAACAGAAAGTTTTTATCGTCTAATGATGCTTTAATCGAAACCAGCTTATTTTCAAAACCACTGTTCAATGGAGAAAGGCCAAACTGCCAATAAAGTGCTGTAGCGCCCATCAGGGCTATTATACCTATCGCTACACCCGACAATCCACTTAAAGAAAGAAACCTAGAAGATCTCTCCATCAGGTTGCGCATGTCTTTGATGGCGTCCAGTTGTTCTTTTGGAGTATTCATAAAAATAAAAGTACTTTGAAATACAAAGTAAATAGAAAAACCTGAGAACGCAAAAGAAATCTTTAAAAATTGGCCTTAATTAAGGGGTATTTGGTTGAATAAGATCCCACAGATTGCCATAGAGGTCTTTAAAAACCGCGACTTTCCCGTAGGGTTCAACTACTGGTGGTCGTACAAAAACCACTCCTTTTGATGTATAGTCCTGGTGATCACGGTCAAAATCATCGGTATGCATAAAGAGAAACACCCTTCCACCTGTTTGATTTCCTATTGCCTGTTCCTGAATTGCAGATGCAGCTTTTGCAAGTAATAATTTGCATCCATTGTTACTGCCTTTTGGTTGAACAACTACCCAGCGTTTTGTTTCACTTAGAGTAGTGTCTTCAATCAATTCAAAGTTTAGTACTGATGTATAATATTGTATGGCTTCGTCATAGTCGCGTACGACAAGTGCAATTTGTGCGATATATTGTGGCATCTTGCTAAGTTATTTCTTTTTATTATCGTATGAATTTTAGAATTGAATATGGAACTAGTAGATATTAAAGCTATAGGTATTGATGATGTAGTTGCATTACAAAAGATAGCGCAACAAACATTTTCTGATATGTTCACTGAGTATAATTCACCAGAAAATTTAAAAAAATATCTGGATGAGAAACTCTCCATTGAAAAACTAAGTCAAGAGCTATCTAATCCACACTCTCAATTTTATTTTGCTCAAATTGGTGAGGAGGTAGTGGGATATTTAAAAACCAATACAGGGGAAGCACAAACGGAATTGAAAGATTTAAATGCTTTTGAAATTGAACGTATCTATGTTTTGCAGGCTTATCATGGAAAGAAAGTAGGACAGCAATTAATTGATAAAGCACTTGAAGAAGCCAGAAAAACAACTTGCACGTATGTCTGGTTAGGGGTTTGGGAAGAGAACCACAGAGCAAAACATTTTTATTCCAAAAATGGATTTGTCAAGTTTGATACCCATATTTTTAGAATGGGAGATGATGAGCAAAAGGATTGGATGATGAAACTAGATTTTAAATAAATATATCAAAGTAAATTAAGTGATGGAGATAACTAATGAGATAGTTGAGTCAATGCAATCAGGAAGACCAATTGATATGTCAAAGCCTGAGTTCCAGGCTTTATGGTATTATATCAACAGGACATTATCGCTTACGCCTGGGTTGAATGCATCCACAGATGTTAATCAGGTGAGAGAAAGACTAAGTAATATTATCGGAACAGAACTAGATTCGACTACTGCAGTTTTTGCTCCTTTTCATACCAACTTTGGCAGGTTTTTAAAAATCGGAAAGCATGTTTTCATCAATCATGGTTGTTCATTTCTTGACCTGGGCGGTATTGTAATTGAAGATCATGTTTTGATTGGACCCAAAGTTAATTTGGTAACAGAGAATCATCCCGTTGATCCATCGCAAAGAAAACTACTGATGGGAAATCCAATTGTAATCAAAAAAAATGCTTGGATTGGCGCAGGCGCTACTGTTCTTCCTGGAGTAACCATTGGTGAAAATGCAATTGTAGCTGCAGGAGCTGTAGTTACTAAAGATGTAGTTGAAAATTCAATTGTTGGAGGGGTTCCTGCTCAGTTCATTAAAATGATTGATGGATTTAGAAACGATACACTTTCCTAAATATATTATTGATACTTTAATTCATACTACGTGACTTATACACTCAAAATTTCGCTTTCATTTGTTTATTTCTTGGCTTTATCTGTATCTGGAGTATTTGCAAAAGATACTTTAACGGTAGTGTCACCTTCTGAAAAAATTCGTGTTGCTGTTTGGTTAGATCAAGACATCAAATATGCGGTATGGTATGATGGTAAAATGATTTTTCAACCTTCAGCCATTAATATGGTAGATGGAAATGGTAAGCGATTCTTTAATGAACTCACCAAGATTAAGTCGGCTAACTTAAATGAGTATCATGACACTATTGTTTCACCTATTGGAGAAAAAAGAAAAAATATCAAGGACCACTATCGCTTATTAAACATACAAATGAAAGAACCCTATGCCTTGCAGGTGAGGGTGTATGATGACGGTTTTGCTTATAGAATTACAACTGCATTGCGAGATAGTATTATTATACAAAGCGAAATTGCCGAAATCAATTTTCCGCAATCCGCTTCTGCTTATATACCAGTAGTTACAAAACGGGATAATGTTGATGAGTTTCATACAAGTTTCGAAGAGTTATATCAGTTGCTTCCGCTTAAAGATATAGGTAAGGAAATGATGGGCTATTCGCCTGTATTGGTAATACCTGTTAATTCTAGTCTTCCTAAAATCGGTATAACTGAATCAGATCTTGAAGATTATCCTGGCATGTTTATAGGTGGAACATCTGATAATAGTTTGGTTGGAGTTCACGCTGGTTATCCTGCTGAAGAACAATTGGTGGGGGGTGAATTTCCACAAATGGTAGTGAGTAAAAGGGCGAATTATATTGCTAAAACAAAGGGTAAAAGGACTTACCCGTGGCGTGTTTTCATTGTTGCAGCACAGGATAAAGATTTGCCTTCAAGTGATTTGGTATTCCGTCTGGCTTCTCCGAGTCGTTTGCAAAATACTGATTGGATTAAGCCAGGAAACCTAACAGATGAATGGATTACGGATGTCAATCTGTTTAATGTGCCTTTTAGGGCAGGCATCAACACAGCGTCTTATATGTATTATAT
>JBKCGF010000215.1:0-1028 GCA_046303455.1 Chitinophagaceae bacterium
TACCGACAAGACAATTGTGTCTATAAATTTATTGAGCGTGAGACAGCATTCACGGATGACGATTGCTCTTATGCGAGCAATGAAATTGCAATCAACTGGAATGCACCAGCAGTCTATCTTTTTAATGCATTGGATGCATTGCTTAAAAACTAGTAACAAGAAATAAAAAAGAAATGGTAAACCTCATTTGGATTGTTCTGATTTTGTTTTCGGTTTGGTTTATTTATGTGTTGGCATCCGACATTCTAAAAAATAAAAAAAATCTGGAGAACATCAGTGTGCTTAAAACTGGGGCAATAGGATTTGTCGTTAATTTTTTTGATGTACTAGGGATAGGTGCCTTTGCACCGCAGACAGCATTGTTGAAATTCACGAACCAAACCACGGATAAATTAATACCCGGCACAATGAACGTGGCCAATACCATACCTGTGCTGGTTCAAGCAATTATATTTATTCAAATTGTCGAGGTAGAACCTCTAACACTGGTCGTAATGTTTTTAACCGCCATGGGCGGTGCAATATGGGGTGCTGGTATTGTGGCAAAACTTTCCGAACATAAAATTCGGTTGACCATGGGCGTTGCTTTGCTCATCACTGCAATATTCATGTTTGCCAACAAAATGAATTGGATCCAAGGGGAAGGGACTGCAATCGGCATTCATGGTTGGAAATTGGTATTGGCAGCTGTAGTCAATTTTATTTTAGGTGCGATGATGACAGCAGGGGTGGGATTGTATGCGCCTTGCATGGCATTGGTTTTTTTACTGGGGATGTCTCCTGAAGTTGCATTTCCAATCATGATGGGATCTTGTGCTTTTTTGATGCCTCCTGCTTCATTTAAATTTATTCAATCGGGTGCTTACAATAGAAAAGCGGCATTGACCATGGCCATTCCTGGGACAATTGCTGTGCTGATTGCTGCACTGGTTGTAAAATCTTTGCCACTGGATGTGCTTCGCTGGTTGGTCATTGCAATTGTCTTGTATACTTCTGCTACCATGTTCAGGGCTGCTTTGCTAAGAACA
>JBKCGF010000216.1:0-6999 GCA_046303455.1 Chitinophagaceae bacterium
CAACTGCTTCGTGCACTTCGTGACCAAGATAATCTTCAGCAATTTTCTTCATTTTCTGAAGCACCATTGCACTGATTTCTTGTGGTGTATACAAACGACCATCAATATCGATTCTCACCGTATTGTTGTCGCCTTTTGCAACATTGTAACTCCAATGTTTAATTTCTTCTGTTACTTCATCAAAACGACGACCCATGAAGCGCTTAACACTTGTTATGGTATTGATAGGATTGGTAATGGCCTGACGCTTTGCAGGATCTCCAACCTTACGCTCACCATTTTTAAGAAATGCTACAACACTTGGGGTTGTTCTTCTACCCTCATCGTTAGCTATTACAACAGGTTCATTACCTTCCATTACAGACACACAACTGTTGGTTGTTCCCAGGTCAATTCCAATGATTTTTGCCATAATTTTCAATTTAGATAACTAGCATGAGCAAGTCGTATGCCGAGGGCAAAATCAGGCAATCTTGTCAGTTTATTGTCCAATTACATGACAAACAGGTATTTAAATACCTTATTTATGCTCAAAATGACATGATTTTTTAAAAAAAAGTCAGGAGACTGTATTCGATAATATATGCTGAACAATTAAATCAGCATGAACTCTGGAGTTTTCAATAAACCACTTATTGGTCTTGAGCCCCCCGCAAATAACACCTGCCAAATACACTCCTTTCACGTTTGTTTGCATTGTCTCAGGATCATGTACTGGCGTTTTATACTCATCCGTGCCAAGAATCACTCCTAAACTGCTTAAAAAGTCAAAATCAGGCAAATATCCTGTCATGGCGAGCACAAAATCATTCTCTATGGTAATTATGCCGTTTTCAGTTTGGATATCTACTTGGTTCTCCCTTATTTCAGTTAAGGTTGAATTAAAATAAGCCTTGATCGACCCCTCGGCAATTCTGTTCTCAACATCTGGTCTGATCCAATACTTTACTGATTCCCGAATCTGTTCATCTCTGATCACCATGGTAACATCAGCTCCTTTTCTCCAAGTTTCCATTGCAACATCTACGGCGGAATTGGCTGCACCCACAACTACTATTTTCTGTCCAAAATATATGTGTGGTTCTCTATAGTAATGATGCACTTTAGCAAGATCCTCGCCTGGTACATCCATCAAATTAGGAATATCGTAAAAGCCTGTCGCAATCACAATATGTTTTGCTTTATATTGTTTTTTTGAACTGGTTACAACAAAAGAAACATTTTCTGTTTGAACAAAGTCGACCGTCTCATAAAGTGCAAGATTGAGTTTCCAGTGCAATGAAACTCTTCGGTAATATTCCAATGCCTCAGCTCTGGTAGGCTTTGGTGAATGAGAGATAAAAGGAACATTGCCGATTTCCAAACGATCTGATGTTGAAAAGAAGGTCATGTTCAAAGGATAGTTATACAAAGAATTGACCAAGGGGCCCTTATCAACAATTAAATAAGTTAAACCAGCTTTAGAACAGGAAATACCACATGCCAAGCCAATTGGCCCTGCACCAATAATCAACACATCGTATTCATTACTGGAGTTGTACATCATCTGGATTTTTATCAGTCTTGAATGAAAAATATTTCTGTGTCAAATAGCTGAAGCCTACTACTATAAACGTAATCATTAATTTGGACACAGTTGGATAAAAATGAAGTTGTTCAACAAAAATTTTCAAAAAAATATAATTCAACAAAAGGCTTATGCAAACTGAAAGAAAATATCTAAATAGCTGCACACTTCCTCTTAAATAAGATGATCGAAAAACAACATACCTCATCAATAAAAAGCCAGTCGGAAAACTAAAGAAAAAAGCAATGATAAAAGCTGCAATATGCGGACTTACAGCAATGAATGGCAACTCTACAAGTTGTTTCTTAAGAATGAAATTGTAACTTATAAAAAACAAGAACAAATCAAATAGGGTATTCACTCCACCACAAGCAGCATAATAATAAGTGGTTTTATCAAAAAACCTTTTGAATAAAGGATAGAAAAAATCGAGTATGTTATGAATTGTTTTTACCAATTAAAACTATTGAGAAGTTATTGATTTGAATTTGCAAATGTATGTTGTATGTTTTTTTGCAAAAACACCTCCAATAGCTTCATGCAACGCGAGCATCTTGTCATTAAAATCTCCAACCCAAGATAATTCCAGTTCTTCGTAATGAACCAAGGGGCGTGTATATTCTTGCAGTTTCATGAACAAACAAGACTCTAAACCTTGGTTACGGTATTTTTCTTTTGTCCCCATGATGACAGCACGCATGCGGGTATGCTTAACTGTCACCTTGTTCCACAAAAATTTTAGCTTTCCAATTAAATCTAACTTCCCATTCAAGTTTTTGAACAATTCATTGGCGTCCGGTAAAATCAATACAAATGCCAATGGCTCTCCTTTAGCAGAATAGGCAAACCAAATTAAGTTAGGATCCATGATGGGCTTAATCTTGCGCAAGGTTTCTTGTATGGTAAGGTCAGTAACTTCTGTAAAGTTTTCAAAGTCCTTCCAGGCGTCATTGTATATCTCTTTAAAGTCGTTTGCAAATTGATCCAGCGCTTGATATGAAAATGGTTTGAAAGTAAAACCACGTTTACCTATAACCCAATTTGCGATTTTTATCACTTTTTCCGGCAACCCTACCCTAACATTTACGCGGTTGGATATTTGCTCGTACTTCACTATAAATCCATAGTTCTCAAAATGTGATTTGTAGTAGGGAGGATTGTAATTCATACCATAGAATGGTCTGCTAAAACCATCCACCAGCAAGCCCCACCACATATCATTTTCACCAAAGTTAATTGGCCCGTTCATGGCTTGCATACCCTCAGACGCTAACCATTGTTTTGCCTGATCAAATAAAACAACAGAAGCTTTCACATCATCAATACACTCATAAAAGCCACAGCCACCGGTTGGGACTGACTCATTGTATGCTTTTTTGTTGTTGATGAATGCTGCAATACGGCCAATTGTTTTGCCTTGATCATCTACCAAGATCCATCTTGTACATTTTCCAAAACTGAAAAAATTATTTCTTTTTGGATCAAAAATAGATTCTATATCATTGAAAAGTGGACAAACCCAATTAGGATCATCCTTATAGATAGTATAAGGAAGTTTTAAAAATTGATCAATAGACCATTTATCTGCTACTTCAATTGTCTTCATTGCCTTTGGAATATGAACAAAAATACCAATTTGAAGCGAATGAACATGAACCCTGTTCCTACTGGTTCAAAACTTTAAATCGATTGGGATAATCTGATATAATTCCATCAACACCAAAAAGTGCCATTTTCTTGATATCAGCTTCCTGGTTGACAGTCCAAACAACAACCTTCATTTGATGTTGATGAAAATCTTTTACAAATGATTCATCCACCATAGAAAAAGCAGGACTGATATAGTCTGGTTTAAATCCCAATAGGTCAATAACTTCAGTGGCTGTTTTTTTATCAGTTTCCTCAATTAAAAAAGACAATTGAAATGGCACTTTTTTTGCGTGCAATTCAATTAATGATCTAGGATCAAAAGATTGAATTATAGTTCTACTTGCGATTCCCCCTTCAATTATAACCCTCGATAGTAAGCTTACAAACTCTTTTGGATCAGGATGATAAAGATTGTCTGTATCTGGACTCATCTTCGTCTCGATATTATAAGCAACGGGCTTTAATTGATTAGTCTTGATATATTGTTCAACAGCAACAATTACATCTTTCAATAATGGTTTATGAACCTCTAATTTCTGTTGCTCCGGAAACCGCGGATTAAACTTCATACCCACATCCCATTTAACCACTTCACTGTATTCCATTTGGTAAATATTAAATTGCTTTGACGAAGTTCGATTTGTAATATCACCTCCTGGAGGAGTAGCAATTTCGAGATTCATATAAGGTTCATGAGAGAGCAGAACTTGCTTGTCTTTTGTAATTACTACATCCAGTTCTAAAGTTGTTACACCCCATTTTAGGGCTTCAAGCATGGCAGCGACTGTGTTTTCAGGCATCAATCCGCGGCACCCTCTATGTCCCTGTAAATCAATTGAAGCCGATTGTGCATGTCCATTTTGAATAAAAAACATAAAAAACAAGCTGGTTATGGTAAGTTTAATCTCTGTATACATGATATAAAATTAGGGGGAATCGTACATTTGCGACAATCTTATTCAGACATGCTAAATAATTTAATAAAGGAAAAGGCAATTGAGGCGTTGAACGCATTGTACCAAATAACATTTACCGAAAAAGATTTTCAGGTAAATACTACTAAACCTGAGTTCAAAGGTGATTATACAATCGTACTCTTTTCATTGGTCAAACCCTTAAAGTTGAGTCCAGATGTTTTGGGAAACCAATTGGGAGAAAAACTGATTGAAACATACCCAGATTTGTTTACCAGCTTCAACATCATCAAGGGTTTTTTAAACCTGGAAATCAATTCCTCTGTTTTACTTGGATTACTAAATAAACACCATCAAGACAGTTGCTATGGAAAAGCCTCAATGAATGGGAAAAAAGTAATGGTGGAATATTCATCCCCCAATACCAATAAACCGCTGCACCTGGGGCACCTCAGAAATAATTTTTTGGGATGGAGTATTTCAGAAATACTGAAAGCCAATGGTTATGATGTAATTAAAAGTTGCATTGTAAATGACAGAGGCATCCATATTTGCAAAAGCATGATTGCTTGGCAACGTTATGCGAATGGCGCAACACCAGCTTCAACAAAAACAAAGGGCGATCACTTTGTTGGCGAGTATTATGTCAAATTCAATGATGTTTATAAAAAAGAAGTTGAAGAATTGGTAGCTTCTGGTATGGATAAGGCGCAGGCAGAGAAAGAGGCTTCAATCATGAAGGAAACACAGCAAATGTTGCTTGACTGGGAGAAAGGAGAAGCTTCTGTAATGAAATTGTGGAGAGAAATGAATGGATGGGTTTATGAAGGATTTGATGTTACCTACAAAAGAATCGGCTCAGATTTTGCAAAGACATATTACGAAAGTGACACCTATTTACTTGGGAAGGATACTGTTGAACTAGGTTTAGAAAAAAACATCTTCTACAAAAAAGAGGATGGCAGTGTTTGGATAGACCTTACAAATGAAGGCCTGGACGAAAAGCTGGTCTTGAGAAAAGATGGCACTTCAGTATACATCACTCAAGACATTGGCCTTGCCCAAAGAAAGTATGAAGAATATGGGATGGATCAGAGTATATACGTTGTAGGAGACGAACAAAACTACCACTTAAAAGTGTTACAACTGATTTGTCAAAAGCTAGGGCTCCCCTATGCTAATGGAATCCATCATTTATCATACGGCATGGTAGAACTTCCAACAGGGAAAATGAAAAGCAGAGAAGGCACGGTAGTAGATGCAGATGATCTTGTTGATGAAATGATTGCTATCGCATCATCACATACACAAAGCCTCGGAAAAGTAAAGGACTTTAATGAAGAAGAATTAAAGTCACTTTATGATACAATAGGAATTGGTGCACTGAAATTTTTCCTTTTAAGAGTCGATCCAAAGAAAAAAATGATTTTTAATCCGGAGGAATCAATCGATTTTCACGGATTTACAGGCCCCTTTATACAGTATACGCACGCAAGAATAAAATCAGTATTAAGAAAATCTGAAACTGATTCAAACCAAAACAATTATACACAAGAGTTACTTCCTGCTGAAAAAGAACTTTTACTTCTGGCAGAGCAGTATGAACAAATACTCAAGCAAGCAGCTGAATCATTAGATCCTTCAACAATTGCAATTTATTTGTTTCAATTGGCGCAATCTTTTAACTCTTTTTATGCAGCTTTGAGTATAATGAATGCTGAGTCTGAGGAAAAAAAGCAACTGCGTTTAAAAATTGCAGCTTGGGTAGCAACAATCATCTCATCTGGGATGTCTTTGCTAGGCATTCAGGTACCAGAGAAAATGTAATGTTATTTCAACCGCTTTAAAACTACCCCACCAAGAGGCGGTAAATTCAAACTGATTCGATAAGATTTTTCTATTTTATTGATTTCAGTAACCAGAACAGAATCATTCATATAGTTACCTGTGCCCCAATATGCTATATCATCACTGTTGAAAATCTCAAGCCATTCTTGATCGATAGCAGCTTCAATGTTCCAGTTTATCCTTTCAACAGGCGTCATGTTCAAAATGACAATTAACTCCTGATTGGTTTTGGTTGACTTGCGTTTAAAAGAAATTACAGATTCCTGACGATGATTGAGATCGAGCCATTCAAAACCATCAGTTTCAAATTGCCTTTCATACATAGCCGGTTCATCTTTTAAAAGATTTGCCAAACCACTCACACAAGCTTTCATTCCTTTATGGCAATCATATTGTAAAAGATCCCATCTCAAAGCTGTCTTATAATTCCATTCTTCTGTTTGTGCAAATTCATTACCCATGAACAATAATTTTGCCCCTGGGTGTGTAAACATATAGGTATATAAAAGACGGAGGTTCGCAAATTTTTGCCATTCGTCACCTGGCATTTTATAAATCATGGGTGACTTACCATGTACAACTTCATCGTGGCTTAAAGGAAGAGCAAAATTTTCATCATAAAAATACATCATGCTAAAGGATAGCTGATTCTGCTGAAATTGTCGGAAAATAGGATTTTGTTTAAAATAGCGCAAAGTATCATGCATCCATCCCATCATCCATTTCATACCAAAGCCTAACCCATCCGCATATGTTGGTCGTGAAACGCCAGGCCAGTTTGTTGCTTCTTCTGCTATGGTTTGTACGCCCTCAAAATCTCTATACACCATATGGTTCATATCTTTTAAAAAAGCGATAGCCTCTAGGTTCCCATTACCACCAAATTCATTGCGCTCCCATTCTCCTTCGTTTCTGGAATAATCAAGTTTAAGCATGGACGATACTGCATCAACTCTTAGTCCATCAACATGAAAACAATCAAACCAAAAGCGAGCGTTACTTATGAGAAACGATTTGACT
>JBKCGF010000217.1:0-3213 GCA_046303455.1 Chitinophagaceae bacterium
TATGGAGGAATAATATGAGCAGCATCTTTGCTTCCCACCTCACTCAATACTGTACCAATGGTACTCAACTTTTCTATATAACCACATTTTTCTGTGTGCGGAATGGTGATGGACCCATCACTAACTTCCATGTAGGAAATATTATAATCCTTACACAAGGAAATATAATCATTGAATTGGTTTCGGATAAGAAATGCCTCCATCAGCGTACCTCCAAAATAAACAGGAATTCCGGCTGATTGATACAGCTCGATCTTCTCTCTCAACCTTGGCGTAACATAGGCTGTACCAAATCCAAGCTTAACAATGTCTACGTGAGGGACTGCATTTTCAATAAAATTTTTTGCTTCTTCTAGTGTAAGACCTTTGTCCATCACCATCGTTATCCCCTCTTTTCTTGGCTTAGCAAGACGAGCAGGCATCTGTGATAAATTGAAATTCATGCGTAGGAACTGTATTAGGCTTCAAAAATACGAAACCAAGCATAAACTACACAATTGAAAAAGGGATTGACTAAAAATGTCTTCTTCGTTTTGACTTCAACAACATTTCCACCACCTGAGGATATTTTACCGCAGATGGATAAAGTTTAAGGAATAATTTGAGCTGCTTGGGGTGAGCTTCAATTGTTTTTTCAAGCAATGCGAAACCAAGCTTTGTTTTTCCTTCAGACAACAAAACAGCGCTTTCATAAAAAGAAAATATCGGCTTCTCTCCTAACCGTATTCTTGCCTGCTGTACTTGTTTTCCTGCCTCTGCAAATTGTCCCGCTTCAAACAAAGAACGAATCAATGCTTCCCATCCTTTAAGGTTACGGGGCTTGGATTGAACAACCGTGAGGAAATAATGAACAGCATCTTTGTATTTGCCCAATTTCATATTGCACTCACCCATGATCAAATTAAACTCAGGATCCAGTCGCTTTATGCGCAAGGCCATATCCAGGTATTTTATTGCCTGGACATACCTGTTTTCCTTCATGTAGGTAGTAGCCACTTTAATGTACAGCCTAGCATTATCTGGATTCAAATGCGATGCTTTTCTGTAATAAAATCTTGCCTGCGCAAAATTTCTGATTTTCTCGTAACAGTACCCAATTGCCTGATAAATCAAATCTTCTGGTCTCGCTAATTCAATAACTTTTTCGAGACTTTCAATTGCCTCTTTATAGCGATGCAATCTCATTTGTGCATCTGCCATATTTCTATAGGCATAATCAAATTTTTCATTGATGGCTATGGCGTATTGATATGCATCTATTGCTTTTTCAAATAACTTCAACCCTTGATAAGCCGCTGCTAGATTGAACCATGCCAGATCATTGTATGGATAGTCTTCAATTATTTTTAAGTGCAAACGAATACTTTCTTCATTCCTGCCAGTGAAGTCTGTCCAGAAACAAATCTTGTACAAAGCTTCTTCATTGTTGGGATCGTATTCCAATATCAACTTTAGGCAATCAAATATTTTCTCAAAAGCTTCATAATCATCATACACATCCGCCAGTTCAAACAACAAATCAATTCTATCATCACCTTCAAATTGCTGTATTGCTTCCTGCAGCAAATCGACCGCTTTCTCCTGCATATCCAGAGCCAGGTAAGCATCCGTGCGAAGAATATAAATATCAATATCGTTTTTATCAAGAATCTCGGCTTTATCCAAAAGCGATAACGCTCGTTTATATTGTCTTGAGGCAATCAATAAATCTGCCTTCTTAACCAATAAAGTTGATGAATAGGGAAATTGAAGAATGCCAATCTCAACAGCTTCCATGGCTTTAGGAATTGCATCCTGATCATCAAAATGATCAATAATGCGTTCAAACGATTCTTCACTCAGAAAACCGGAACCATTGCCTGAAAGGAGCTTTTCATAAGCTGAAAGCAACTCTTGCAAATCTTCATTTTCGGAGAAACGTGGGTTTTCAGCCATGTATTGAGGGTTATTGTAATTTAATGATTAAGACAGTATAATGGTCTTACTCACTAATAAATTCTTTTTCAATTCGTTACATTTTAGTAAAAAACACGACAAATGTTGGTATTTTAATAAAAAATGTTAATTTTGTCTTAATGAAAACCCAAAAAAGATTCTTAAATACGTTCAGTCAAAGCGCCATAGCTCTCGCTGCATTGCTGTTTGTCTCTTTAACGGTTTTTGCCGTTGACGGAATTGTTAGTAAGTCAAAGTCTTCGAAAGCAGCATATTCCAACATGAAAAAGAACCTCAGTCTCAACCTGAGCTCTGGTTACACTTACCGCGACAATCGTTCTTTTGGTTATAGAAAAACGGGGAAAGATCATTCATTGAATTCGATCATCACCTATCAGAAAGGTAATATCACTTACATTCTTCCGTACAAAACTAAATCTGCCTTGCACAGATTCAAGACGCCAGAAAAGCCTCAGCAATAATCAAAACTGCTTTTTACTGTCCGCATAACTTAATATCCTGTATCCGGCATTGGGTATTTCAAACTTCTGTATTGGTACTGGATCAAAGTTTAAACTCCTGGCCATATAAATTACTCGAGTTTCATCGATGATATATGCATACGAGAGGACTAACCCTGGTATATCCCCCATTTGAAATTCAGTATCATTATTATCCAATACTACCTCAGGAGTATACCATATTTCCAACTGTCCCCCATCTACCAATTTGATTGATGCTTTTTTACACGCATAACCCAATAACTTCTGCTCATCAGAAGAATATGATACACTACTTGCTTTGTACCATCCGTTCTTATCTGACCAAGATGAAGTATCTAATGGAATCAAAATTTTCTGCGAACCAAATTCACGAACAATTGCACCCGAGCCTTCTCGGCTATCATATAAAGTAACCGACTTACCAACAACACCAGTTAAATCTGTCCTGGTGTGAGATCCTTTAAAATAATGCTGTGCAATAAGTGTGTCTCCAACAAGAAGATCTTTTTTGGTAGTTACTACAGAGAATACAAGGCTACCTTCAGACAATCTTTTTTGTCCAACTACAACTGAAGTTATAGCCAAAAAAAGAATGAATAAAGATAAACGCATAGTCTTATTTTTTCTTGACTTTATCTTGCATCGATTGCACTTTCTTTTGGGTCGCTTGCATTTGCTCTAAACGCTCTTGCCATTTTGATTTCTCTTTTGGCTTTTTCTTGTTGGCTTCTAACTGAGCTAGAATTTTATTATGATCGATAATATAATTCTGAAT
>JBKCGF010000218.1:0-2442 GCA_046303455.1 Chitinophagaceae bacterium
TATTGGTTTTTCCCTTTTGTGCATTTGATTGCATAACAAAAATTGTAAATAAAAAAACCATAAATAACTTACTTTTGTCTTTAATCAGATTCGTCCATTTCATAAATTATATTTTTTAGTTTTTGAATATGTTTTCCATAAAGATTGAACAGGTACCATCTCCCGAAATAGTAATTGATTATTGTAAGCACACTTCCAATAACGATAAAAATCAGAATTTCAATGTTTTTGGGTAAAGGGACTGATTCGCCTACGGAATTCATGTATGATACTGCACCAGTAATAAGATAAACCAAGATTACAATAATATTACCTGCTTTAAAACATAGTTTAACCAATTTTTCTAATGAATTCACTTGATGGTCGAGATTTGATTTGACCTCACAACTCAGGCATTCCATATTATTAAGCAGCTTGTATTTATATCGAGCATAAATAGTATAGGGTATGGCAGTAACAATTAGCAATATAAGATCAAAATATAATAGACTTGTATTAAACTCATTTAAAATCAGCCATATGCTATAGCCATATATTATTATAAAAAAGAAAAATTCTAACCTGAGGTTTCGCTTCATAATGGCAATGGGTAGCTTTGAACTATGTGTAAGTATCTGATGCAAGCCTGCTTCATTCATTGGTGTTGCAGACTTATCGGCATCTTTCCAGATTGCTTTTAATTGATCAATTTCCATATTGATTCTCTTTAGTCATCTGACGTAATTTTTCTTTTATCCGGTTCATTTTCACTCTTAGTGTACCCTGACTGATACCCAGTACCTCTTCCATCTCCTCATAACTTTTGTCGTCTAGATAAAGCATGACAATCGCTTTTTCAACCTCAGTAAGTTTGCTGATGGCGCCGTATAAAAGACTTATATTTTCTTGATGGTTGCTACTATCATTTTCTTCAATCTTATCATTCAGTTCAAAGCCAGTAAAACTTAAAGAAACCTTTGTTTTACTTCTGCGCTGATCAGTGAGTGCAGTGTTCAGTGCAATCCTGTACATCCAGGTACTTATCTTGGATTCGTTTCGAAAACCATCAAATGATTTCCATAGTTGTATGACAATCTCTTGAAAAAGGTCCTGTTTTGCCAATACATCAGCAGCATAGACATGACATATTTTATGAATCAGGCCTTCATGCTGCCGCAAGAGCTCCAAAAATTCCTTTTCTTTAGCTGCTTTCAAAAACCAGGTTCTTGTTAGAGTATAAGTTGCAATATTGGAGAAAATGTTACAAGAAAGAATAATTTTTATCAGCTTATATGTTGGGCCTAACTTTTATATCTGCCTAAAAAAATCCAATAATTATCAATAGTAATAACCAAAAATGATGTTCATTTCATCTTCGCTGGTCAGTCCAAAGTTGACTGTTTTGGTTGTATTATTGAAATAAGTCACTTCGGACGTAAGCCCTTCCCCAGCTTGAAGCACAATAGGAGTAGCATAGGAAGTATATGCAGGATGCTCCCAGTCAGTGTTGGTATATACAATTTCTCCATTACGAGGTCCACCAGAAATTTTAATTACAAATTTCTCTCCTAGTTTATGAAAATGAGAAGTTAACATCACAACTCTTGTAAGTTGATTGAAAGTGAAGGTCTTGGTAATAGTTTTACGCTGACCAGCTGGGATACTGATTTCTAGATTATTTAAATCAAGTGTTTTTGCTATGTTTTGTACGGAACCAGCTGGGATGGTATAAAAATTTATATAATTCTCTCCTTTGAGTGTATAAGATGTCTTATTAAAGTAATGTGCATTCAAATCCAAAGGAGTTGCTGGATCTATTTTCAAGGCAACTCCTGTCGGTAAACTAAAATCATTATTGACATCACTACCACCACCCATGTAAATGTGGTTCTGAATATTTTCACCATTGATTGTACCGTTGGGATTTCTGAGATCACGCAAAACGTTTTCAGTGGGAAGTTGCAATGCACTTCTAAAATTATATACTACTAAGTGGTGACTATTCGACATACCTCTTAGCTGAATCCGGTTTACATAAACTGTTCCGGTATTGGGTGTGTTTTTTCGGATAAATACTTCGCGCTCAAAATTGGCAGGTATATCAAAAGGATCAATCTTCATTTGAAATCCTGTCCCTGCAGCTGGTGGCGACAAAGGTTCTATTTGTGGTTGACAAGGATTTTTATTATCAAGTAGCGATTCGTTTACAGAACCATCGGTTGCGCTGGCACCATTGATAATCCACTTGCGTATAAATTCAACCTCACCTTGTGAAAGAAAATTTCCTCCCAAAGGCATGTGCGCTCCAAAATTGGCAGTCGATGCATGGTGACCAGTTTCACATGCAATTTTATGCATGAGAAAACTGTTGTCTGGATCTTTTGGATTTACCAGTTTCAAGCGTAATGAAGCAGCAGCGGTATTTTTAGTAAGTACTCCAACCAAATTGGCATATGATTTACC
>JBKCGF010000219.1:0-36500 GCA_046303455.1 Chitinophagaceae bacterium
ATCTGGGTCTGGGCATTGATAAAAATATTTTCAACGGTGTCGTTGTACCGGTGATTCAGAATAGAGTCGAGCGTATGCCTGATTCTACCATTGAGCACTATTGGCTTTGAAAAAGTATGCTTGTACCTGAAATTGAGGATATCCTCAGTCTCCCCGCCGGGTTCAGAGGTAATCAGGTTGGTAAGGTGAACTGGCTCAAATCTGAATTGAAGAAAATCGACTGTCCCGCTCTGCTCTACACACAAAGCATTTTTGTTCAATTTGCAGTCCTCACAATTTACAACCGACTGCTTACAATAGGTTTGCCCTGTTACACAAAACCTCAACTCAAGGAAATTTCTATCAGGCTGATTATCAAAGTTATAGACTAGCGTTCCATAGTCCTCCACATCATTTTTTGCATCATTAGCATAACGCTTGATTGCAAATTGCCATGACCCTGGGATCTTTTTTTCGCTGACAAACAAAGGTGATAACCCTTCAAAAAAGGGCTCTGATTTTACTATTACAGGTATTTCAGCAGCTGTATTCATCCAAATGCAAAGATACTTTAAATTAAAATGCTGCTCATTTTCTCCCCTAAAAACCGAATTTCCAAATATGTGGAAATCATCTTAAAAATAAACCTTTTTTAAAAGGCTGAAAATGAGGGCATCCCCCCCTATTTTAGTAAATTTGTAGACGGTTAAGGACAGCATAAAAATAAAGAGGCAGAAGACACGTATGAGCACAGAAAATTTAAACACGAACGAACAGCAAAATAGTGGTTACGGCGCGGATAGTATACAAGTACTTGAAGGATTAGAAGCCGTTAGGAAAAGGCCCGCCATGTACATTGGAGATATTGGCGTAAAGGGATTACATCACCTGGTGTATGAGGTGGTGGACAACTCAATTGACGAATCTCTTGCAGGCTATTGCAATAATATTGTGGTAACCATTCATGAAGACAATTCAGTATCGGTTCAAGACAATGGAAGGGGTATTCCAACTGGAATGCACCACAAAGAAAAAAGAAGTGCGCTGGAAGTAGTTATGACGGTTCTCCACGCAGGAGGTAAGTTTGATAAAAACACTTACAAAGTATCTGGTGGTCTTCATGGTGTGGGTGTAAGCTGCGTAAACGCATTGAGTAAAGATCTAAAAGTGACTGTTCAGCGTGAAGGAAAAATATTTGAACAGGAATACGAAAGAGGTGTACCTAAATATGCTGTTAGAGAGATTGGAACAAGCGACAAGACTGGAACAATGGTGCAGTTTTGGCCAGACACCACCATCTTTACTGCAAATGTCTATAACAAGGATATTTTAGAAGGCAGGTTACGCGAATTGGCCTACCTCAACAAGCGCATTAAAATCACTTTAAACGACTTAAGGGAAAAAGACGATGATGGCAACACCTACCAGCAAATTTTCTATAGTGAAGGTGGTATAGTTGAGTTTGTTGAAATGCTTGACCGCAATGGCAAAATAAATACTATTCTTCCGGCTGTCATCTACATGGAAGGATTGGATGCAGATTCAAATGTAGCCTTTTAAGTTGCAATTAACTATAACGACTCTTATAACGAACATATCTTCTCTTATGTAAACAATATCAACACCATTGAAGGTGGTACACACGTTGCTGGTTTCAGAAGAGCCATCACACGTGTATTTCAGCAATATGGCAAAAAACAAGGCCTCTTTGAAAAATCAAAGGTGGAAGTTGAAGGTGATGATTTCAGAGAAGGCTTGAGTGCTATCATCTCTGTTAAAGTGCCTGAACCACAGTTTGAGGGACAAACCAAGACCAAACTTGGAAACTCAGAGGTAATGGGTATTGTAGACGTTACTGTATCCAGAGTTTTAGAAGCTTATCTGGAAGAAAATCCAAGAGAAGCAAAAAACATCATCAGTAAAGTTATTCTTGCAGCACAAGCCCGTGCAGCAGCAAGAAAGGCAAGAGAACTCGTTCAAAGAAAAACTGTTTTAACAGGAGGCGGCTTACCTGGTAAGCTATCCGATTGCTCTGAAAGAGATCCTCAAAAAAGTGAACTGTTTCTTGTAGAGGGTGACTCAGCAGGTGGCACGGCAAAACAAGGAAGAGACAGAAATTTTCAAGCCATCCTTCCACTTAGAGGTAAAATCCTCAACGTGGAAAAAGCCATGGAGCATAAGATATACGACAACGAGGAGATCAGGAATATGTTTACAGCATTGGGTGTAAAAATTGGAACACCTGAGGATCCTAAAGCACTGGATCTTTCCAAATTAAGGTATCATAAGCTAATTATCATGACGGATGCTGATGTGGATGGAAGTCACATTGCAACACTTATCCTAACTTTCCTTTTCCGCTACATGAAAGAAATGGTAGAGCAGGGTTATGTATACCTTGCACAGCCTCCACTGTATTTGGTGAAGAAAGGAAAAGATCAGGCTTATGCCTGGAATGAAGAGCAAAGAAGATCATTTGTAGAACGCCTGGCTGGCGGGAAGGAAGACAGCGTAACCGTTCAGCGCTATAAGGGATTGGGAGAGATGAATGCACGTCAGCTATGGGACACTACTATGAATCCAGAATCCAGAACACTCAAACAGGTCACCATTGAAAGTGCAGCAGAGGCCGATAGGGTCTTCAGTATGCTGATGGGAGATGAAGTGGGACCAAGAAGAGAATTTATTGAATCACATGCCAAATACGCCAAATTGGATATTTGATATTTTTAATCACCATTAAAACAATCACTATGTCAAACGACAACATGATCAAAGCCTACAACGTTAAGACCAAGGAAAAAAATGTACCAGTACAAGATGCAGTTGTATCAAGAACTGCTAAAGGTGGATACATTGCCAAAGGTCATGATGGCAAAGGCAACAAGTTAACTGCATTGCTCAGCGAAGCCAACGCATTGGCAGCTATTAAAGCTGGTACTGCAAAACAAGATTGGTAGTTCACTTACGCAAATACAGCACAAGACAGGCTTTTGGCCTGTCTTTTTTTATTTTGTTTTGTACCCTTTTTTCTGCAAGCACTGCTTTATTTTCTCCCTATGATCGCCTTGAAGGATAATTTCACCATCCTTGGCAGAACCACCAGTTCCACAATGATTTTTTAAGTCCTTCCCCAACTGCACAAGGTCATCTTCAAGCCCAATAAATCCCAAAACTACAGTCACGGTTTTACCTGCACGATGTTTCGTTTCCAATTGTATGCGTAAAACTTGCTCATTAGGGGGCAACGTTTCCTGAGCAGGCGCTTCCTCTTCCATCTTGAAATTAGGGTCCGTACTGTACACAAATGTTGAACGCTGGTCTTTATTCTTTTTCATAAAACGACTTGAACTTAACGAATCTGACTACTGCAAAGGTAGATAAATTGAAATCGAGTAATTTTACATCATGGAAAATAAAAAATGTATACTCGTGATCATGGATGGATGGGGACATGGAGCAGTAACTGATAGTGATGTCATACAACATGCAAATGTGCCTTTTGTATCCTCGTTATATAATACTTATCCAAATACCACTATTGTTACTTGCGGAGAATTGGTGGGATTACCAGAAGGACAAATGGGGAACAGTGAAGTGGGACATTTAAATCTTGGTGCAGGAAGAATTGTGTACCAAGAACTGCAACGTATAAACGTGGCAATACGTACGGGAGAATTGCAAAGCAACCCTGCTTTACTTTCAGCTATACACTATGCAAAAAAGAACAACAAGAAATTACACTTGATGGGGCTTGTAAGTGATGGTGGCGTCCACTCACATACCAACCACTTGAAAGCACTAGTCGACTTATGCACCAAAGAGGAAGTACAAAACGTATTTGTTCATGCATTTACTGATGGACGAGATACAGATCCAAAAAGCGGATTGGGCTTTATCGCAGATTTAGAGAACCACCTTAAAAACAATACTGCGAAAATTGCATCTGTTATTGGAAGATATTATGCAATGGACCGCGATAAAAGATGGGAAAGAGTGAAACTTGCTTATGATGCTTTGGTAAAGGGAATCGGCACAAAAGTAGGCTCAGCAACAGTTGCAATACAGGATGCCTATGACAATAACATCACAGATGAATTTATTCAGCCTTTACTAATAGTTGATGCAGAACAAGAACCTGTAGCGACAATTGAAGAAGGAGATGCAGTGATTTGCTTCAACTTCAGAACAGATCGATGCAGAGAAATAACAGAAGTGCTCACCCAAAAAGATTTTCCAGAATACAACATGGAGAAACTAGTATTGGAGTATACAACAATGACCGAATACGACAATACATTTAAAAATGTTCATGTTATTTTCAGAAATGATAACCTTACGCATACACTTGGGGAAGTCTTGGAGCAACATGGTAAGAAACAAATTAGAATTGCCGAGACTGAAAAATATCCACACGTGACTTTCTTTTTCAGTGGAGGAAGAGAACTTCCTTTTGAAGGAGAAACAAGAATCATGGCAGCATCTCCAAAGGTGGCTACATACGACTTACAACCTGAGATGAGTGCATTTGAACTGACCAACAAAATAGTACCTGAGATAAAAAACAAAACAGCTGACTTCATTTGCCTGAATTATGCCAATGCCGATATGGTTGGTCATACAGGTATTTGGGAAGCCGCAAAAAAAGCAGTAGAGACAGTCGACCAATGCGTAAAGCAAGTTGTTGAGGCTGCACTGGAAAATGGATACACTGTTTTCTTGACTGCAGATCATGGAAATGCTGATTTTATGAAAAATGCTGATGGGTCTCCCAATACTGCACACACACTGAATCCTGTCCCGCTCTTTATTATTGACAAGGACTGGAAAGGTGAAGTAAAACCTGGCAAACTGGGTGATATTGCTCCAACAATTTTAGCGTTTATGGGTATCCCTATCCCTTCAGAGATGACAGGTAATATTCTTGCGAAAGCTTAATCATTGTAAATCAAGCTTTTGATAAATAACAAGAAAGAAGCAGTCCACGCAGCATACAGAATCCAAAAATTGTCTTAAATTCAGAAATCAATAAATGATTTCATGACAGACGAGGTACTTCTTCAGGGTTGTTTGAAGAATGATGCATACGCACAACAAGAACTGTATTACAAATACAGTCCCAAAATGCTGTCCGTTTGCTATCGTTACGCTAAATCACGAGAAGATGCCGAAGACATGCTTCAGGAAGGATTCATCAAGGTTTTCACTCAAATGGATAAATATGAAAACCGTGGATCTCTGGAAGGATGGATTTTACGCATCATCGTACATACCTGTATTAATCACCTCAAGAAAAATAAAAAGTTCAACGAACATGTAGACTTGGCTTATGCGGGAGATTTGATGATCAAAGAAGACAATATCCCAGCCATACTCCAGGCAAAACAAGTCGTTGAAAGTATTCGCTCTTTACCAATTGGATACAGAACTGTACTCAATCTTTATGCGATTGAAGGCTATTCACACAAAGAAATAGGCTTTATGCTGGAAATTGAAGAAAGTACAAGCAGGTCTCAATACACAAGAGCTAAAAATATGTTGGAAGATATACTGGTTAAAAAGAATATTCTCCAGCCAAAAAAAGAAAAAACAAAATGGCTTTCAAGTGTGAAAGCACAATGATAGTTGGGTTGAATAATTAAAGAAATGAAGCGCTATTCGAACGAGGAGATGGATGAGTTACTGAAGGAGAAATCAGATCAATATCTTTTATATCCTTCTGATCGTATTTGGAAAAATATTCATAAAGAATTGCATCCAAATCACGGCTGGCGCTATGCGTCTTTTGCCCTTCTATTGCTCTTTATCGCAACCATCAGCATTCATGTAAAAAAAGAGGAGATTTCCAAAGCAACATTCATTGACCAAAAAAATATCTACCAATACATAGAGAGTCCATCTGTGAGCCTGGAAAAGAATACCTTATTCCTGCCAACAATTTACATTCCTGTCCCCACATCAAAAACAGCTTTAGACTTATCTCCAAAGCTAGCCATGTCAGATCTTCTCTCTCCAGCTTTAACGCTTGAAAAAACAAGAGAAATTGATTTGCCTGATAGAATTTCAATGAATCGTTCCTTCTTCTCTGAACCACTAAATGAATCCGCTAAAAGTAAATCTCAGAAAGAGGAGAAGAAACATAGTCTTTCAGAAACTATTGATTTGGTTGTGACTGCTGCTAAAAAAATAAGCAAAGACATCAGTTGGCAAGTTTATGGTGGTCCAAGTGTTGGATACAGAAGATTGAAAGGTGAGGCTACTAGAAATATTTACCAATATGCAGTATACTCTTTAAGTACCAATGCTGCGTTTGCCAGAGACGTAAAAGATGTAGTGAACCATAGGCCTGCAATGGGATTTGAACTTGGAACTGCTATGTTTTATCCCCTTGGAAAAAGATTAAACTTCAGAGCAGGGGTTCAAGCCAATTACAATCAATATCAAATCAAAGCATTTAGTTCTGTTCCTGAAATTGCAACGTACAGCGTAAACAATAACAGCTCAGGAGCTGCTCCATTAAGCGCAGTATCCATGTACAGAAATAACGAGGGACTTTCTCCTGCCACCATACAAAATGAGCATTACATGCTTTCGTTACCAGTGGGTTTAGAATATAGGGTGAGTGGGACAAACAAATTGAATTTTTCAGTGGCCTCAACCATCCAGCCAACTTACGTATTTGCCAATTATTCTTATTTATTGTCGTCAAACCTTCAGAACTACGCTAAAGAACCAAGTCTGAACAGGACCTGGAACATCAATGGAGCAGTTGAGGCAAGTCTTAATTTCGAACACAAAGGTTACAGATGGAGCATTGCGCCTCAATTCAGATACCAGATGTTATCCAGCTTCAAAGACAAATACCCCATCAAAGAGAACCTAATGGACATGGGTATCAAAGTTGGTATCATAAAAACAATCAATTAGTCGTTTGCTGATGTAATTTTGGCAAATGAAAGCCTACCTGAATTTGGTATTTTTCGCAGCATATCTAATTACATCCTGTAACACAGAGCAGCCTAAAGAATATTTTCCATTCAAGTCATTCCTGACAAACGAATTAAACGAACTTGATTCTTTACCCATTGCCATTTTTAAATACCAAACACGAAATGGTAAAGTAGACACCAGTATCATCGAAAAAAAACAATTCCTTGAAATAGCAACATCCTTATTCGAATTAGATCTTCAGGAGAAAAAAACAATTCAAGCTTACAAGGAACTTGTATTAGAAGATACAGATATTGAAAATATTGCGATCCATTATACAACAGAAAATCAGAGTTACCCTATCAAACAACTCCAACTGAATATTAGAACGGGAACATCGATGGTGAAAAATTTTTATGCAGAAAGATTGGACATTAGCGGTGATATCAAAATTGTAAGAAAAATTTTATGGAGCACAAAAAAAGGTGTCTCTATCACTTCAATCTACTATAAAAACAACAAGATACAAGAAACCCTTACAGAGAAATACAGCTGGTCAATCGAATAAAAAATGCAGATTTTTAATTTCCAACATATTCAATCAACCTTGCCCAATGCACCGGGAATCTACAAATATTTTGATGGTGAAGGAGAACTGATCTATATCGGAAAAGCCAAGAACATCAGGAAAAGAATCAGCTCCTATTTTACAAAAAGCAATCATACATTCAAAACACATGAGCTTGTAAAAAGAATTCAAAAAATTGAATTTACCATTGTTCGATCAGAACATGATGCCTTACTCCTCGAAAATGCCTTGATCAAAGAATTCAAACCCAAATATAATATTGAATTAAAAGATGATAAAACCTATCCATTTATTGTAATCAAGAAAGAAGCCTTCCCAAGAGTATTTTTAACCAGGAGAAGGATACAGGATGGATCAGAATACCTTGGACCCTATACTTCAGTAAATAAAGCAAGAGAATTACTTTCCTTTATTAAACTACATATACCCTTACGGACTTGCTCACTTAACCTCTCACCTGCTAGTATACAGAAAGGCAAATACAAGGTTTGCCTGGAATACCATCTTGGAAATTGCAAAGGACCTTGTGTGGCATTTCAAACTCAAGATGAATATGATGAAGGAATCAACCAAATCAAACACATATTAAAAGGTAACTTATCTGGTGTAATAGAAAAATATAAAAAAGATCAGCAAATACTAATTGATCAACTTTCATTTGAAAAAGCAGGACTCATTCAACAAAAGATAGAGGGTTTAAAAAATTATCATTCATCATCAGTTGTAGTTAGTCCCAAGTTAGGCGACCTCGATGTTTTTGCATTTTCCAGATACGAACAAAAAATTATCGTCAGCTACCTTACTATTCGAAACGGAACCATTTCTAATTCTGCCAACAAAAGCTATACCCTTGCCGTTGAAGAGTCTGACGAAGACATACTTTCGCAGGCAATTGTCGACTTACAATCCATATACAGCAGCAATACACTTGAATTGGTACTTCCCATTACAATTGATTTCGGGTTTGAAAAATATACCATGACTGTCCCTAAAGCAGGTGAAAAGAAAAAATTGCTTGACATGGCACAAACCAATGCAGATTACCATGTATTGGAATTGAAAAAAACAAAAATGCTTCAATTGCATAAAAGCGAAGAAGTACAATATCAGTTGCTTGAAAAAACAAAAGCTGCCTTATCATTACCTGCACTGCCTAAACATATTGAATGTTTTGATAACTCAAATTTCCAGGGTACTTATCCAGTATCAGCGATGGTTTGTTTTAAAAATGGCATACCCAGTAAAAAAGATTATAGACATTTTAATGTCAAAACCGTTTCGGGTATAAATGATTTTGCCACTATGAAAGAAGCCGTTGGAAGGAGATATGAGAGACTGATGAAAGAAAATGAACCACTTCCTGAACTCGTAATTATTGATGGTGGTAAAGGTCAGCTGAGTGCTGCTCTTGAGGCAATTAACGAGCTGGGGTTATCCGGAAAAATGACCTTAATTGGTTTGGCTAAAAATGTTGAAGAACTATTTTTTGCAGGTGATCAGGATTCGCTCAAACTCGATTACAACGGAGAGGTACTGCATTTCATAAGACGCATAAGAGATGAGGTGCATCGGTTCGGGATTAGTTTTCACAGAGCAAAGAGAAGCAAGGGCACGTTTAAAAATGAATTGGAGGATATAGAAGGCATTGGAGAAAAAACAGCGACTGATTTACTGACTCAATTCAGATCTGTGGCTAATATTAAAAAAACAACCGAAGAAGAGCTTGCCAAAACAATAGGCCTGAAGAAAGCAAAATTGATCTACAATCATTTCAGGAAATAAAAAAAGAGCATCTAAATGATGCTCTTTTTTATAATGATTTTCTTGTTTTAATATGACCAGAGGTCTTGCTCGAAATTAAAAATCTTAGTCTTGATGTTATCACCTTCCAACAACCTGAGGATATCATCCTTTAAATATTGCTTGATGAACAAGTCGTAAGGATTATCAATAGTAGATTTCACGATATAAGAGGCAAAATAACGACTTTCAAATAACTCCTCCCAGCTCATTCTCGCACCAAAATTCTTTCCGTTGTAAACTTCGTACAATGAAAGTATGGGACGAAGATCAGGGTAATAGATCCAGAACAAAGGCGATTCTCCTAATACATTTCCTGCATCATCAACATATGTTTTAATTGGAGCGATACCAAGAATTCTTGTATACATACGTGAAGATTCTCTATCAAATACCCACTCTTCTTTTAATCTGAACTTTACAATATCATCAGGATTGAATTCACGACAAACCAATGAGTCCTTGAAAATTCCTTTTGAACCAGTTGGATCTTTTGCCCAATCAATAACCTGAACAGAGTCGCATTTTCCGGAAATTACTTCACCCACCCTTGCTACAGTCATTGGTGTTGTAAATCGATCATCAACATTCGGATCAAAAGCAGTTACATCTCCTTTTCGCACAGCCCTCAATAAAATATTGATGAATCTTTGATTCCCATTATCATCTTCTGCCTTGTATCTGAATGCTAGATTCATTTTCTCTCTGATGTCAATCTCTCTCCATACACGCTCACGGTACCATGCATCGTCTTCACGAATATGCTCATATGCCAAAGGTGTTCTGCTCTTCACTAAGTTCCTATCAATAGCAGCATCAGGGCGTAATGATATTCTTAGAGAATCAAAAGCAAAAGGATCTTTAGCTGGAACAACAGGCTTTACGGTATCTTTTGCAGGTTCAGTGAAACCAGCATCAAGTACCTGTGTTTCTGTAGCAACAGGTTTGGGCTTTTGAGACGACTTAGCACTCGTCTTTTTGGTTGGCACAGACTTCTTTTTTGTTTGCGCATGTACATCTGCAAACAACAAGGCAAATACTGCCATCACCAAAACCGAGCTAGTCCATTTACTATTCATACCCTGAGGTTTATTCTTTTATTTCAAATTGTACGAAAGACCTGAAGGAAGTACTCTTGTACGACCATCCGGACCTTTCACTGTGATATCTGTTATAGCAACAAGTGCACCAGGCTTTAATTTGTTGATTAAAGTTGCTGCAGCACCAGACCATCTAGCACCCTTATTTTCAACAGGAGCATAATCTGGGATATCTGCACTTAATGCACCAATTTTATAACTAACAACTTCAAAAGGAGCATCAAATTCAGAATCTTCAAGTTTAGCAATAATACCGCCCATTGCTTTGAAAGAAGCAGATGGAACAGGTCCAGCTTTCAGATTTCCAACATAAGCAGTCGGATTTGGCAATTGCTTAACCCTAAAACCAACCTTACCGGCAGCTTTTCCTTCAACTAGCACCGATATGGTATGTTCACCATAAGAACCGGCCGAAGGTATTGCTATATACTGGTTACCACTTGTTTTCTTAATTTGACCACCACTGAACTGAGCTGAAACTTTTTCACTACCAGCTCCAGCAGTTATTGTGAGTGGATTGTCTACTCCAATATAAAGCACATTCATTTTATTGGCAGAAACAGCAACACCTGCTGCTGCACCCACAGTGTAATCCACTTTCTTGGAAACAGTTTTCATTTCCCCGGTATTTGGATCAACAAATTTCACTGTAACATTCATGCTTCTTGATCCAGTTCCCCCTACATTGAATTTAGATTCTGCAACACCGTTTGCGTTAACAGCAATATTGCGTCCATCTATAGTGACTTGTGGCTTTACATTAGAGTTAAAGGCACCCAAACCAGCAATAACAGTCATTTCTTCTCCAGGCATCAAATAAGTAGAGCTGGTACCAACCATAGGTTCAAATTTATCCATGATTAATTTCACAGATCCTACCTGGTTCAAACAAAATGTTGCTGCAAGGTTTTCAGAGTTTTTGATATCATTCTGAAACTTACTTAAAATAGTAAGCGCTGCAATGGTTGGTGTCATATTGAAATAACTACTAACCCAATCGCGCAATTGATTACCTGTTGAAATATTTCCAGCTGAAGATTTAGGAATTTCTAAGCTCAATGGAAATTCATCCATGATTTCCTTTTTCAACTCCGGATCAATAGCAAGTATCTTAGTCTTGTACTCTTCCAGTTTTTTATAAAGAATTTCACCATTCTTTTTTGAATCAAAATATCTTGTAGCGGCATCGATATTGTCTTCACGAAATTCACCTGTTTCTGTATCTAATTCAGATTCAACTTTAAGTTCCTGCTTCTGGATTTCAATTAAAGCATAGGCATCAGCAGCGATAGCTTTAATTTGATCAGCTTTAGGTTTCCAGATAGCTGCTTTTTCAGCTGTTTTAGGATCAGCCAGTAATTCATCTAAACTCTTGTAGATTTCATTATTTGACCCGGTAAGAACATGGTTTGATTCAACAAGACTATGATCAACTACTTTGAAGGCGTTAAGTATCTCAGCAGACACATTCAATGCAAGCAGTGCTGTCAACACCAAATACATGATGTTGATCATTTTCTGCCGCGGATCTTTTGGTAGTGCCATATGATTGGATAAGTTTAAATGTTAGAATTCAGAATTTTTTAACCACGCCCTTGCATTGCAGCAAGCATATTACCATAAACACTGTTGAGGCTACCCAAGTTTTTAGCAAGCAAAGCAATTTGCTCTTGTGTTTTCTTGGCATCATCAACGCTGCCTTGCATGGCTTGTGCAGTCTTGTTGAGGTTTTCATAAAACGCATTCATTGCAGTAATATGTCCACCCGACTCCTTCACTTCTGATTCATACATTTTATTCAGTGCACCGAGATTCTGTGTAAGTGTTTGCATTTGCTCCTGGAATGCCTTTGAAGATTCTGCAGCATGATTAAAATGCTGAACAGACGCTGCAGCATTAGCATAAGCATCCTTCATTGTGGTCAATGCAGCGGAAGCTTCCTTCGTTTTTGCAGCAAAATCATTGGTTACCTCAGAAACATTTGTCAAAGAAGCTAGTCCTTGTATTGTAGAGTTGAACTTAGCAAAACTCTCGTTAAGCTTTTTAAGATTGTCAGGATTGATTTCCTGTTCAATCAATTTTTTCAATTCATCGTTTGCAGATGAACCTGCACCAACTGCTCCTTTCTTTAAGGCCTCAGCAACTTCAGCCATCTCGCTACCTGCTGGGGGAAGAAAAGCATAAATTAAAAAGATAGCCGCTTCTGTAAGAAGACCTACAGTAAGCATTACGTCTGCATAAGATTTGTGCAGAATTTTTGCCCATGCACCGAAGATGACGATTGCAGCACCTACGCTGACAACAGTATTGATTATTTTTTCAAGTTGCTTTGACTGAACGGCCATTTTTTGAAATTTAATGGTGAAGTGAGTATTGGATTACTAAATTAATTACTTCTTTAATTTTGTTGGTGGAAGATCAATTACACAACGAAAACCAACATATGATTTAGTTGTATCCTGATATTCATACGTCCTAGTACTGTTCTGCAAAAAGAAACCAACATCCTTCCAGCTACCACCACGAACTACTTTTCTCTTCATTCTTGGAGGATCGTTGTCTTTTGCATTCATCCTGATTTCAGGATTCATATCATGTTGAAAATTGTATGCGCCTTCGTAGTATAACGAGGATGTCCATTCTGCAACATTACCAGCCATGTTGTACAATCCAAAATCATTAGGCCAATATGCATCAGCCTTCACTGTATAAAAACCTCCATCTTCAGGATAATTACCTCTGCCAGGTTTGAAGTTAGCCAGCAAACAACCTTTTTTGTTGCGCAAATATGGACCACCCCAAGGGTAAGGTACCTGAGATCTTCCACCACGTGCTGCATATTCCCATTCTGCTTCAGTTGGAAGCCTGAAATCAGATTCAGTCATACGTTTATTTGCTTCCAGATATGAATTCAAATATTGTGTTCTCCATTCTGCAAAAGCAGTCGACTGCTTCCAACTAACTCCAACAACTGGATATTGACCATATGCTGGATGTGAAAAATATTTTTTAGCCATCGGCTCATTGTACGAATAAGAAAAATCTCTGATCCAAACCAAAGTATCAGGATAAATTTGGGTGTCTGTCTTGATGATAAAATTAGAACGAGGCTTATCAGCGTTTTCTCTTCTTGAGCCCTCTCTGTAATCAAACACTTCAGAATGGAAGATAATTTTCTTAGCATCTAATTCTTTTCTTCCATTGATTCTGTTATCTGGAGTTACAATTAATGCGCTAAGCTGCTCTTGAATTTTAGGATCATTCCACTTGATTTGCTTGGCCTTTATCCAATCAATAGCGCCAGTTCCATCAGGTGATTGCTTTTTAAAATTTAGAATTGTAGCTGCAATAGAATCTCTTACCCAATGAACGAATTGTCTGTATTCGTTATTTGTAATTTCAGTTGCATCCATCCAGAAACCATTGATAGAGATTTGCTTGTTTCTAGCTGTAAACGCATAGCTGATATCTTCATCTGAAGGACCCATATGGAAGGTACCTGAAGGTATATATACCATTCCTGGAGGTCGTGGCATAGTGTATTTATCCCCAAGTGAAACGCCATGTAACTGGCCATCTCCGATGCTGGTTTTGGATTTACCTAATTTGCCACATCCGGTTAACACGAGGCCAATCGACACAATTCCCAATAAATTCAACAGTATGCCTTTCATTTTAGTTCCTGGTTTAGTGAGCATAAAAACAAATATATACCAATTCGGGGTATTTCATTTTCACCTAACTCCTTAATCGTCCAAATTTTAACAAGCTGAAAACATCTGGACTTAACCTTCCAAAAACGATTCATAATCAGACATATTGCCCAGAAAAAGCTATCATTTTGTTAAGACTTTTAACAATACCTCATGTGGGTCCTTTTGTGGGAGTTGGCAAGTGTAATCACGACAAACATAAAATAGCGTATCTGCTGTTAATGACTTCTGCTGCATAAGAGGATATTGATCATCTATTTCAGTACCAAGCATCACTACTTTATTCGGAATATAGTGTGTTAACAATTTGGTCCCTTTTTCATGCGCTTCTGGCCCCAATACCAAAATTTCATGGGTACCCTGCGTCATTTCAAGCATTAAATTTGCCCAAACCCCAAAAGAATTGGGATATTTAATCACCCCTTCTCTCACTGTTAAAAGCATTTGAGCTGACTGCCTCTTCCACCCATCTTCACCCAACAAGGTACCTGCCTTGTAAAGGTTCCATGCCATCAAAGCATTACTACTGGGCATAGCGCCATCATAAATGTCCTTTTTCCTAACCAATACATCTTTTTGAAATGATGGGGTATAATAGAAGAAAGTTCCATTTTCATCTATGTAATTCGTTTGAATGTAGCGCAGAATGGTTCTGGCCTTTTCAAGATATAACAAGTTCCCTGTAGGTTCATAAAGTGTAATTAAGGCTTGAACGAGATAGGATAAGTCATCTAGAAAAGCAGAATACCTGGCGATTCCATTTTTATAGGTATGCAGCCACTGATATTCTTCCGTGCCCTGGAAAACCTTCAGCAAAAACTTCATATTTTGCTCTGCGATTTCGAGCCATTGAGGTTCTTCAAATGCCAATGCAGCCTTTACCAGTGCATGATTGAAGAGCGCATTCCAACCCAAAATGATTTTATCATCAGTGCCAGGCCTGATTCTCTTCTGCCGTTCAGCTAAGAGAAGATTGATGGAATTCTGAATTTTTTTGTCAGCAGTCTTTATGTCTAATCCCTGCCCTTGTGCCCAGTCTTCAATATCCTCGTTTGTCCTGGGTATATTAACCCCTTCCCAATTCCCTTCTTCCGTTATATCAAACCAATTTGCCATAACAGCTGCATCGTCTTTCAATACCTCTTCAAATTCTTTTTTTGCCCAGGTATAATATTTACCCTCTTCTCCTTCACTATCTGCGTCCAATGCTGCATAAATACCAAAATCAGCAGACATCATCTCCCTTTTCATAAAATCAATTGTCTGAACTGCTACTTTTTTGTACTCAGGATCTTTATTTAATTGGTAGGCCTCAGATAAACAGACCAACAAGAGTGCATTATCATAGGTCATTTTCTCAAAATGCGGAGCCAGCCAGGTTGCATCTGTAGAATACCTGCAAAAACCACCACCAATTTGATCATAGATTCCACCCCTCATCATCGATTTTAAACTCAATTCAGCCTGCTGAATAGCATCTTTATCACCAGTAAAATGATAATAACGAAGTAAATACTGTATTGTGAAGGTTTGAGGAAATTTAGGGGCCTTACCAAAACCACCATGTACTTTATCAGAAATCCCCATGATTGTTTCGAAAGCTTTTTGACATTGATCCATCGAAAACAAACTGGTATCGGTATATATCGTATTCTCAAAACCAGTTGCCTGATTTGATTTTGAGAGATAGCTCAGCAGATTTTCAGCTTGTTCTTCAATTTCTTTTCTACGGCTCTGAAATGCTTGATGAATTTGACTCAATACTTCTTTCCAAGAAGGTCTGTTGTGCACTCGCTCAGGAGGAAAATAGGTACCCCCATAAAATGGCTTGGCATCACTTGTTAAAAACATGTTGAGTGGCCATCCGCCATTACCGGAAATCGCCTGAAGGGCATCCATAAAAAAATGGTCCAAATCAGGCCTTTCCTCACGATCAATCTTTATACAAATGAAATGCTGATTCATGAAATTGGCTGTGACTTCATCTTCAAAACTCTCCCTCTCCATCACATGACACCAATGGCATGCTGCATACCCAATACTGACCAAGATGGGTTTGTCTTCATTTTTAGCTCTCGCTAATGCATCGTTTCCCCATGGCAGCCAGTCGACTGGATTATGTGCATGCTGGAGTAGATAGGGACTGCTTTCGTGAATCAGTTGATTGGTGTGTTTCATAAAAAAACCCCGGAGATACCGGGGCTTAGTTTAGTATGTTTACTTGGACTTTACAGTATCGACTAGAAATTTCTCTAAGGCAGCCACCATAGAAGGTACCTGTGGCTGAGGTGCTTTAATGTGCAAGTTTAAACCTGCATCCTCAATGGCTTTGGATGTATTACTGCCGAAAGCACCAATAAATGTGCCATTTTGTTTAAATCCAGGAAAGTTCTCTAACAAGCTTTTCACTCCACTGGGTGTAAAAAAGCAAATTACATCAAACTCATGTTCTGAAATTTTTGATTTCAAATCACAACTAATTGTTCTGTACATAAACGGAGTCACAAACTCGCAGTTGTGTCCTTTTAACCAACTCACAATTTCATTGTCCTGTTGATTTTCTGAACAAGGATAAATAAACTTTTCATTTTCCTTGTGCTTATTGATTACGTCAAACAACCCTTTGTTGGTTCCATCAGCGCTGTAAAAAACTTTTCTTTTTCTATAAAGAATAAATTTTTGCAGATACAATGCAACGGCTTCACTGATGCAAAAATATTTTGTTTCTTGCGATACAGTCAATTTCATTTCCTCGCAAATTCTAAAAAAATGATCAATAGCATTCTTACTGGTGAGAATTACTGCTGAATAATTTGCGATATCAATTTTCTGTTTTCTGAAATCTTTACAGGGAATGCCCTCCAGCTGGATGAAAGGCATAAAGTCCATTTCGACATTGTGCTTTTTGGCCAATTCAAAATAAGGTGATTTGGGAGAATCCGGCTTGGGCTGAGTAATAAGAATTTTTTTAACAGCCTTTTTTTCACCAATACCTTTCTTTCCGTTTTTGATCATATCCAGCGCTAATAATTATGCAAAATTATAAAAAATATTTAGGAAAATTTCTTGTAAATAATCGAGATTGATTGATATTATCAACACTGTTTAATAGTAGCGCATCAATAATTCAACAAACATTTTATGAAAGGCCTGTCACAAAAAGATCAATGGTCTTTTCTAAAAATTTTACAATAACAGCTGAAGGGATAAGCTCAAGCGATATAAATGCCAAAAGCAAGGTAAATACGCCTATTCTGGATTGTCTTGAAAAAACCTGATATCCACGAAGAAAAAGATAAAGAAACATCAGCGCTATCAAAAATAGCGTGAATTTAAAAATAAATACAGAGGAAGACGAGGAGGAAAAAGCCATCAAAAAAGAAGCAAATAATAGAATCAGTCCCATTAACTTATTATTCAAAAAAACAACAAAAAGATAATCTTCAAATGTATCCTCTTGTCCAAATGCCCAACCTAAAATTCTAAAAAATATATTTTTAAATAGATAAATGAGCGCAATAACAGCAAATGAAGAAAGCAGTATATACCACCTCAGGTTCCCTGTAAATTGATGATCCCAATCCATTCCAAAAAAAAGAAATAAACCGCCTGAAAAAATGAAGAGCAGATTGAGTGCAATTGAAAACATTGGTTGTTGAGACATTTGGTCTTTCGACTGTCGGTAAATAAAACCATCATTGATATAAATCTTCCACAGTTTACTTAAAAGACCATTGGAATATTTTCCTAAAATAGCTGTAAACAAAAAGAGAAATAAAAAAGAATAGAAAATCCATTCCAGATTTGACCGCAATTTTTTAGTCGCGTACAAAGGACCTTGTGGAATAGCCAATGAATACCACTGTACATTTTCAAGATAATATTTTACATATTTACCATATACATTTGGTTCTTTTTTGAAAATAACCAATGATTTTTCTGCTGCAGTAAGCGGCCTGTGGTTGAGTATAAACAGTTTATTCAATGAATCTTGTATCAAGCTATCGATATTCATCTCTACCGGAGGGTAATTAAGGCTTACGTCTTGAGCCTTTGCAGGTGCAATACCTGCAAACATCATGAAAAGCGTTATCGATAAAAGGAACCTCATGGATAACACAAAAGTACTTCTTTCCTGTCAGCACTAAAACAATGTAATAAAACCAAAATGAATTTTAGCTTCCCTGAAATTGATGGAAACATCTGGTTTCTTTCCCGCCGCATAGGCTAAACTAAAAACTCCTGTTTTTGTCTCCAACAAGATACCCATACCCATACCTCCGTAAAAATTTGAAATTTTATCTGAAATGGTTCTGCGTTCTACATAAGCAACATCGACAAAACCAAATAAATAAGAAGAGCGGGACAGCAAATACCTGTATTCAAGTGTACCAGTAGTATATCCGCTAGCAAAAATACTTTCTTCGTCAAATCCCCTTAAATTTTTTAACCCCCCAATCTGGAAAAGCTCGTTCCACAAAAGCTCCTTTCCCAATAACCAGCCAGCCTGTATGCCAGTTTTCAATGTAGATTGAATCCCAATTTTATAAAACTGATTCAATTTCCCCACAAGCCTAAACTGTGTGCTCGTCAATGAAATACTATCATAAAGCGAGTTGAAATTGAATGCATTGACACCTTGCTCTTTTAATTGAAGAATTGTATTATTCTTTTTGATTTTCCGAATGCCCCCAAGTAGCCGAAATTCAAGTTCTATTCCTTTTTGCGGGTTAAGAAAATAATCTGTTGAATTGTGCAAAAATTCAACACCAACATTTGATGTAGTGGCGTCTATAAATGATGGAAGGGTTTTGGTTTGCCTAACTCTGGCTGTATCAACATCAAGCAAACTGCTGGAAAACTGATGAAAAAACAACTTCGCTGTTTGCCGCGGCTTGATCTCATACCGCAAACCTATTCTTGTGTTCAAGGTTAAAAAAGAAGAATCTTTCCTGAACAAATTAAAGTTGAAATCTAATCCTGTATTGCTATTGAAAACATAGGGCTTCATAAACCCCAATTGCAAACGAGGTGAGCTGACTTGTATCTGTTGCCAATTCAGATATACATTCTCCCCTCCTCCAAAGGCATTTTTCAAATCCATCTCTGCTTCTCCAGTTAATAATAATTTTCCTCCCAATTGTTGATTGGATGGCATAAATCCTGCCAATAAATTAAAACGACTGTTCTGTACCGCCTCTAAATATAAATTCAGGATAGCTCCTGTACCTGTTAGGGATAAATTCCATTTTCGACTTTCTCTTATAAATCCAAGATCTGCTATTCGCTTTGAAACAAGATCTAAAGTGGATTTCCGGTAGACCGACCCATCACCCAAACCTAAATATTGAATGAGGAAATTTTTATTCACCTTCACCCGCCCTTCTATATGAATACTATCGATGCTGTATAAGGGACCTCTAATTCCCTTTAGTCTTGCATGCAATTGGTTATCGACAAAATAACTGCTATCCAACTGAACCGAAGCAAAAGGATAACCATTTTCTTCAAGAACAGATAAATACATGTCCTGAAGGGAAATAAGCTGATCAATACTCAGTACTTCACCAGGTTTGATCTTGTTTTGGTCTGCAAAAGGAAAAGAAAACGACAATAAACTTGAATCTATAGAAATGGTTCCCCATTTATATAGCGGACCAAGATGAACCCAAGCTTTGGTAAATGTTTGATTTTCTTGAAGGCTGTCGATTGACACCTCCAGGAAACCTTTTTTTCTCAATCGAGGCAAATACTCTTCCTTTAAATAAGCCCTGCACGCCTCTTTTCCCGAAAAATCAAAAAGAACATCAAATGGTTCCAGCAAAGCATTGCTACCTTTGTCGATGTAAACCAATTCAAGTTTTGTCTGCTGTGCTTGTAATTGTTTTGACACAAGAAGCAGAACAAACCCCGAAACCAGTATAGCTTTAAATATTTGCACCACTACAAATCTACACTTCCCTAACCTGAAAACAAATGGCAGGAATCTATATCCATATCCCTTTTTGCAGAAAAGCCTGCCACTATTGTAATTTTCATTTCTCTACATCCTTACAAAAAGCTCCCGAGGTATTAAAATCCATCGAAAAAGAGATGGAAATCCGTTCAGAAGAGCTTAAAGAAGAAATCAATACAGTTTATTTTGGAGGTGGCACTCCTTCTTTGATTGAAAGTGAAGCTATCGCCTCAATGCTGAACCAAGCTAAAAAATATTTTAAAATTGCTCCTGATGCTGAGATCACACTGGAGGCAAATCCAGATGACATCAATATCCAAAAAGCCAAAAGCTGGAAGTCGATTGGTATCAATCGTTTCAGTTTAGGAATTCAATCCTTTGCTGATGAAAATTTGCAATGGATGAACAGGGCCCATAATGCAGTTCAATCATTTGCTGCGATTGATACCATCAGAAATGTGGGTTTTGAAAATTTTAGCATAGACCTGATTTATGGAACACCCGGACAAACCAAGGAAGGATGGATAAAGGATGTTGAAACTGCACTCAAGCTGAACATACCACACCTCTCTTGCTATGCTCTAACAGTTGAAGAAAAAACAGCACTCCATACTTTAATTCAAAAAGGAGAAAAACAAGAAGTTAATCAAGATGAACAAGCAGAACGCTTCAATGTGCTTATGGAGTTAACAGCAGAAGCAGAATATCATCATTATGAAATATCCAATCTTGCTTTACCAGGATTTGAAAGTAAACACAACAGCTCATATTGGGAGGGCATATCTTACATAGGATTTGGACCATCAGCACACTCTTATGATGGAAAAAAAAGAAAGTGGAATATTGCCAACAACATCAAGTACGTTGAAGCTATAGCAAAACAAATACTTCCATTGGAAGAAGAAACACTTAGCCAAAATGATAAACTGAATGAATACACCATGACTTCAATCAGGAGATCTAAAGGAATTGAAAAAAACAGACTGATTCAACTAGGAGGAGAAAGCAGATTGCCCGAAATCCAAAAAATGATACAGCCTTATCTGGAAAGCAATAAAGTAGTAGAAGATGAAAAAGGATGGCGCTTAACCAATGAAGGAAAGTTCTATGCTGATGGAATTGCGGCTGCTCTTTTTATTTTGGACTGATGACTATATCAATGATTTTTCCAGTTCACTAAACACTGCCCCTGCATCTTTTTTCTCCCAAAGAATATCATAGATACCTGTCGCTATTGGTGTATGGGCAGCACAGGAAATACTCAATTCATGAATGGATTTTGCAGCAGGATATCCTTCTGCTACCATTTGCATAGCCAGCTTTGCTGCCTCAACACTGTACCCCTTTCCAATCATGTTTCCAAATGAACGATTTCTGCTGAACAAAGAATAACAGGTGACCAACAAATCACCCAAATACACTGATGCAGCATAATTGATAGGTGCTGATAAATTACTTGATGATTTTAGAAATTTTTTCATTTCACCAGCTGCATTCGCAACAAAAACACTCTGGAAATTGTCACCATATCCTAGTCCATGTGCTATACCTGTTCCAATAGCATATACATTTTTTAATACCGCTGCATATTGTACCCCATCCACATCGCTACTCACCACTGTATTGATATAGGGTGTTGCAAATAGTGAAGATATTTTTTGAGTTAGATCAGAATTGGTTCCTGCAAAAGTGAGATATGATAAACGTTCAGCCGCTACTTCTTCAGCATGACAAGGTCCCATAATTGCAATATAGTTATCGCAATCAAAATGGATTTTCTCTTTGAGGTGCTGATTGAGCAATAAATTGCATTGAGGCAGAATTCCTTTAGTGGCCGAAATGATGATTTTACCTTTCGCAATAGTTTCCAAAAATGGAGAGATGTAATCATTTACATATGCAGATGGAACTGCAATTACAATTGCATCTGCTTTTGTATAGACATCTTCTGGATGATCAACAACCTCAAGATTTGTATTGCTAAAATAAATTGAGCTGAGGTATTTGGGATTATGGTGTCTTGTCCGAATATGATCAGCCATGCGCAATGAACGTACACACCAGGTTACATGACAACCATTATCGGTAAGAATTTTTACCAAGGCAGTACCCCAGCTTCCACTTCCAATGACTCCTATTTTCATGACGGCAAAGATATTGGTTATCAAAATGCAGAAGTCATAAAATTCAAAAGGGTGACTGGAATCATCCAATCACCCTTTTGGGTTTATCTCTTCACATTTTTACTTTTTCTCTTCAAAAAGTTCCTCTTTTTTCACCACTTTTACTTTCATTCCTTGGCGTAGTGTTTTACTTACCACAGTGTAAGGACCAACAACCACTTCATCACCTTCTTTAATCCCATCCAAAATTTCAATATGATTGATATCCTGAATAGCAGTTTTTACTTTAACTCTCTTCACAGTTCCATCTTTCTGCAATACAAACACAACTTCATCTAACTCATCTACATTTTTAACTGCAGATTGTTCTGAGCCTTCTTCAGTTGCCTTATCATCTTTCTTCTTCACCGCATCCTTACTTCCTACTGCAGCAGTATCTGATTTATCTCTTGTTGTAACAGCATTGATTGGAACTGCAATTACGTTGCTGTGCGTATTTGTTTGGATATCTGCATTTGCACTCATACCTGGACGAAAAGGAAAACTCTTTGTGTTAGTAGGGTCCAATAAATCCTGATATGAAGATTGCAACAACCTGATCCTAACCTCATAGTTAGTGGCATCATTTGCACTGGTTGTTATTGCTCCTCCCGTACCTCTACTTGTACTGGAAATCTGCGTCACCAACCCTGTGAATTTTCTTTTATTATAAGCATCAACCTCAACCAAAGCTGTGTCACCAATAGCCACTTTAGGAACATCGTTTTCTCCCACATCAACCCTTACTTCGATTATTCTCATATCTGCAATACGCATCATCTCAGTTCCCGCCATCATTGAGTTACCTACAACACGTTCACCTTTTTTAACGTTAAGCAAAGAAACAATACCACTCATTGGAGCAAATACACTGGTACGGCCTAAATCTTTATTTGCGCGACTTAAACTTGCTTGTGCACTAGCAACTGAAGCTTTACCACTTTTTACAGATTGCTGCGCCGCATTGTAATCTGCCCTAGCAGTTAGGAATGCATTCTCTGCTTGTTCGTATTCAAGTTTTGAAATTACTTTTTCTTGAAAGAGTTGCTTCTGACGAGTATACTGACGCTCTGCCTGGTCTAATCTTGCTTTGAACGAACCAAGTGTTGCGCTCGCATTCTCAACCTGCGCTTGCTGTTGAGCAACAACTGCTGAAGCCTGATCTCTTTGCGTTGCATAAATATCAGCATAAATCATAGCGAGCAACTGCCCCTTGGTTACACTGTCACCCTCAAGCACTTCGAGTTGAACAATTTCACCTGAGATGTCAGGACTAATTTTTACTTCAAGCTCAGGATATACCTTTCCACTTGCGGTTACAACTTCTGTAATGTTTCTTTTTACTACTTTCTCTACTGCCACATTGGTTGCTTCATCTTTCCCGATGATACCGGCTTTTTTTAAACCCAATAATGCAACTACCAGTACAACTACTCCGGAAATAATCCAGATCCATTTTTTGTTCATCTCTTTTTACTTTTTCTTGTTTATAAACGAAGTCCCTGACCTTTATAGAATTCTAGGACTTTCATCCTGAAAATATATTCGTATTGAGCAAGTGCTTTATCAATTTTTGCCCTTGTCAAGTTATTTTGATTTGTCAGCCACTCAATGGTCTGCATTACACCCAGTTCAAACCTTCTACTTGCCAGATCAAAAGATCTTTGAGCAGTTGTCATGGCTTTCTCTCTTGCAACAAAAGTCTGAAATGCACCTGATGCACTATAATATGCAGTATAGACATCTTGCTTTAATTGCAGTTTATCACGCTCAATGTTTAAATCACTTCTCTTTACTTCTAACATTGCGCGCTTAACATTTGATCTAGCCTGGTATCCATTAAAAATAGGAACGTTTATAGAGATGCCAACACCCTGACCAAATTGATCTCTAAGTTGCTGACCATAACCATTCCAGAACTCACCAAACTTTCTATTAGCAAAATTTACATCCACATTAGGTGCGTATACAGGTATTATAGTTGTCCCCTGTTTGATATATGACCCTGTCAAATTTTCACCATTGATTGATACCCCATTGGGCTTTAGCAAAAACTGGTTAAAATTAGATGCAAGTTGTCCGAAAGCTGTTATAGTTGGCTTCATTTGTCCTCTTGCTGCTAATAAATTCTTCTCTGATGCAGAACGACGAAGATCGTTCAGTCTGATCTGTGGTTGTGAACTCAATGCCAACTGATAAACATCTTCTGGATAGATAGAGAGTAAATCATCCACTGGAATTTTATCAACCTGCGGAATAACCAACTCAAAATCCTGGTCGGCCGGAAGATTAAGCAAAGCCTTTAATGAAAGCTTATCGAGTTCTGCTTGGGAGATGGCTTGCACTACGGTTGCACTATCACGAGCAACTGTTGCTTCCAACTCTGCTGCATTTAATTCTGGTAAAGAACCAGCATCCACAAGTTTACGGGTATTGAAATATTGTGCTTTCGTCTGTTCAAGTACAACACGTGAAATTTCTACCTGCTCATAACTGAGCAAGGCGCGAAGATAAAGTTGCGCAATATTAAGTCCAATATCATTTCTTGCCTTATCGACTGCAGCTTTATCAGCTTCCATACTAAACTTATTGGCCTGCTCAGTATTCTTAAGGCTATTGAAGTTGTACAAAAGAACATTTGAAGAAATGGACATTTGCTGGAACATGGCAGATCTGCTGGTAAATACGTTTGTAGTACGATCAAGGGTTCTACCAAATGAAAATCCATGAGTGAGCCCGTATGATAGACTCGGTATTCTTTGCAGATTAGATTGTTGATAGTTGATTTCAGACAGATCAGCCTGAATTTTAGCTTGTCTAACACTAATATTGTTGTTCATACCATACTCCACACAACGTTTGAGGTCCCAGTAGGACCCCTGACCAAAAACCAGACCCGTTGTAAGCGACATCACCCAAAAAAGTAAAACCCTCATTATCATAACATTAAGTTGAAACTTGGTGTTTCAGGAAAATCCTGAAATATCCTGCAAAGATTCAACTAAATGAGGGATTCACAAAATCGCTCGTCCTTTGAAACGACCGCTTACAACAGTCTTATCCCATTAAAGCTTTTTGAGAGGTCTTCAATCAGAAATTCAGGCTCTTCAAGACCGATGTAAAGCCTTATCATCCTGTGCGTAGGATTATGGGGATCAAAATCCTTCCTTTTGATTCCAGCACATTTTGGAATAACCAGCGATTCATGGCCGCCCCAGCTTACTGCCATTCGAAAGGCCTTAAGGCTGTTGCAGAATTTTTCAATTGTTTCAATATTATTTGCCTTTATGTAAAAAGAGATGAGTCCCGATGCTCCTTTCATCTGCTTTTTGGCCAATTCATATTGAGGAAAACTTGGATCAAGAGGGAAAATGAGTGATTCAACCTGTGGGACAGTCTTCAAGTATTCTAATACTTTTTGGGTCGACCTGGTAATCCTATCCAATCTTGCAGGAAGTGTTCTGAGCCCACGTAACAACAACCAGGCATTGAAAGGCTGGATGCCATTTCCTGCACAGAGGTATTCACTCAAAAATATTTTTCTCATCATTTCAGCTGAACCTGAAAGCACACCTCCAAGTGTATCACTGTGCCCCCCAATATATTTTGTTGCTGTTTGCATCGCAATATCAATTCCGAAATCTGCAGTACGTTGATAAATTGGTGTACAATAAGTATTGTCTATCATCGTCACGATTCCCCTCGGTCTGGCAAAATCAGCAATCGCTTTCAGGTCTTGAATATCCAGCCACCAGGAGTTGGGTGATTCCAAATAAATGAAAGTAGTATTGGGTTGAACGTGGGAAAGAAAGGCTGAAGTATCAGCACCATCAGCATAAGTTACATTAACATCGAACCTCGACAGAATCTTGTCAAATAAATGAGCTGTCCATGTATATGGATGATGTACAGAAAGTATATGATCCCCTGCTTTTACATTAGCTACTACTCCTGCAAAGACCGCTGCAGCGCCATTGTTGAAAACCAATGCATCTTCTGCGCCATCCAATGCTGCAAGCTTTTTTCTAAGGATATCAACTGTTGGATTCAAGCCTCTGCTATACAAATAGCCGCCCATCTCATCTTCGAAAGCTTTGCGCAAATCATCTACAGTTTCAAAAGCAAAATTGCTGGTCTGAATGATAGGAGGAGCAATTGCATTGAAATAAGAGGCGTGGTCTTCACCCAAATGGTTGATGATATAGGATATATCATGTTGATCAGACATTGGCTTTTTTCTTTTTATTGGTGATGAAAAATATAGCCAGGAAAAATGCTAATACAGCCGTAGCGATCAATGCTGTCTCTGGCTTATCAATAGCAATGCTGGTCGCGACAAAAATATATGCGCCAATAAAAATCACTGGCATGACTGGAAAAAACTTCATCGCATAAATTTTACTAGAATCAAGATGTTTAGTCCGTTTTCTAATAATAAAAATAGTTGCAGCAGAAAACGCCATCCCTATTGAATCGAGAAAAATAGTGAAGCCTAATATTTTATCAAACGTATCCGCAAAAAACAAAATCACTACACTGATTAATGCATATACCGTTAAACTGACTGTAAGCACATCTCTTTTCTCATCTTTTTTGCTAAACGATTTTGGCAAAATTCCATCTTCACTCATGGCAAACATCACCCTAGGATTACTCAATAATAAAACATTCACATAGGCCAATACAGCAATAAAAAGTAAAATCGAAAAAGCGAATTTTCCAGCTGGCCCAAACATCCGCTCCGCAACAATTGCTGCAATACCTTTGGTAGTCTTTAATTCTTCAAAGCCAATCACATTAAAATAGGCATAACTAATCGACAAGTATAAAAGAATGATGACAAGAATACCTATAAATATTCCTCGAGGTAAATTTTTCTGAGGCTCTTTTACTTCATCACCGAAGTTGATGGTTTGTTGATAGCCACCATAGGTAAACGAAACTGCAATTAAGGCCAATCCCAATGATTTTACATAATCCATGAAAGTAAGTTCACCTTGAGGAACTTCCACAATTTTGGATACATGGGAATTTGGGAAAAATATAGCAGATACGATCATTAAGATCATGGAGATCTTAATGAGCATCAATATATTCTGCGTGGTCGAACTCATACGGAGCCCCAACAAGTTGATGCCATAAAAAACAAGAATGGCACCCATGGCGACAAAGGATTGTGCCAGCTCAGAAAGGTCGATACCCATCAACGGCTTAATTACATCGATTGCCAAGTATTCGCTTCCAATCAATGCAACACCAGAAAGAGATGCGGCATTTGAAATTAAAATCACACAATTGACAGCAAATGCAATGGAGGGATGGTAACAAGTCGCAAAGATTTTATAATACCCACCAGTTATAGGATATCGAGAACCAATTTCAGCGTATGTAAGTGCACCACACAAAGCTATAAATCCGCCTACAATCCAGCTGATAAAAAACACACTGGGAGTAACTGCAGCTCGAGCAGAATCAGAGGCTGTCCGAAATATTCCCATTCCTATCACCAATCCAATTACAATCATGGTGATATCGAATAAACTAAGCAGTTGTTTTTTGGGTGCCATAAATGAACTTTTCATTGAATCACCATATTGGCAATAAGATACCAATATAGTCAAAATTAAGTTTTCGTTATTTTATTTAAGTTGCCCCAAAACAGGAAATTCCAATCCATTTTAGAAATACATTTGATCAATTTTATGAGAAAATATAACCAATCGACAACCATACTCTGGGCAATATTAGTTTTCCTTCTCGTCAGTGGCATTACAAATGCCATTTTTCTAACCAATCATGTTTACAAGGTTGCATCGGACGTAAAAAGTCATAGAGAAGATTACATGAATCCTATTATGGCAGATCCTGGGAAAACAGTTCCAGATCAAAAAAACGACAGTGGCGTAAAAGTTATGTCAGGTATATATCTCGACAGAGTAGAAGAACTTGATATCAAAAAATCAAGTTGGTCATACGAGTTCTATCTCTGGTTCAAGTGGAAACCATCTGAAATTGATCTATTAGGCACCAATCATGAAAAATTTCAGAATGAAGTCCCTTTTAACATTATCAACGGTGAAATAACAAGCGTAGATCTCATCGAAAAACAAATTGACTCCAATCAAGATAGAGGTTATATTCAATATCAAGTAAAAGCAAAAACAACTCAGTTTTTTGATGTTAGATTGTTTCCAATTGACGAACATTATCTTATTGTACCAATTGAACACAAGTGGCTCGACAGAAGTGAAGTCATATTTATGCCAGATACAACAAATTCTAAATTAAGCTCGAGAGTAATGATTCCGGGATACACTTTAGAAAAATCATTAAAGTTGATCGAAAAAGTACATGCTTATCAATCTACCAGAGGTAATCCTTTGTTAGCAGAGGAACACAAAGAAAACTTCTCACAATTTAGAGCAGGTATAAAAATCAATAAAAATGGATTGTCTGATATCCTGAAACTGTTTCTTATTAATTTTATTGCAGTAATTGTAACATTTATAGCACCATTTTCTCCAGACCCCAGCAGGTATACCGTGGGTGCAATTTTTACAACTGCAGGCGCCAATTATGTTCTATCCTCAAAATTACCTGCAAGCCATGTTTACACATTTGCCGAAATCATGAATACTTATTGCAGCATTGTGATCATCATCATGATGGCACTCCTTGCAATTGTTCCAACAGTGATTTTGAAAGATGGAAAAACCGAATTGTTGGAAAAGAAACTGAATAATTCGATAATGGTAACCATGTTTATATTATTTATCACTACTACAATACTCTTAAATTGGGCTGCACTTCATTAGAAAAGTCATTATACACAGTATGTGGACATTAATTCAAATGCTATTTTTCAAAAGCCTATAAATTTGTTTTGCATTTGGTTGATTCCTTTATGGGAATCATTAAAAGGGAAGTCCGGTAACAGTTCCCAAAACTCAATCCCGGCGCTATCCCCGTAGCTGTAAAAATCAATCCGCTTAGCGGAATCCATTTCTTCTACAGACCACTGTAACAACGGGAAGGTCAGAAATGGAGATTGAGCCAGAAGACCTGCCTGATGCATATTTATTAATCACGAGCTTTCGGGAGAAAAGCCGGAGATGTAAAAACTGTTCAGGCAGCTATTCATTTCTGTTCCATCCGAAGGTTCATAGTAAAACAAAATACTATGACCAGAATTTTCATGACATGCATGCTGATCGCCATCAGCATAGGTGCATCTGCACAATTTGATTCGAGTTACTCTCTAGATGAAGTAGTAGTAACAGCCAACCGCTTTACCCAAAAACAAATCAATACGGGTAAAGTAATTACAGTTATTAAACGCAAAGAAATTGAAAACTCATCCTTTGTTTCGCTAGGTGAACTACTAGGCCGTCAGGCTGGTATTACCATCATTGGAAGCAACAACTCCCCTGGTGCTAACAACGATGTGTATATGCGTGGAGCCGGAACAGGCAACCTGCTCATCCTCATTGATGGATTACCTGCTTATGATGTATCTACCATCAGAGAGACTTTTGATATCAACTTTATTCCACTCGGTGAAATAGAAAGAATAGAAATCTTGAAAGGTGGACAATCTACCTTATACGGTTCTGATGCAGTTGCTGGTGTTGTGAATATTATCACCAAAACCAATGAGACCAAGAAACCAAATGTTCAATTGCATTTACAACAAGGTTCCTACAATGCAAGAACGATTGATCTTTCATCATCAGGTAAAGTTGGCAAGCTGAAATATAAAATGCAATACCTGCGTTCTACAGCTGATGGTTTTTCATCTGCAATAGATACGACCAAGCAAGCAGGTTTTGACAAAGACGGTTTCAAACAAAATTTTTTAATGGCTCAACTGGGTTCTGCAAGTGATGAAAAATGGGGATGGAGAACCAGTGTTCAATGGAACAGATATACCAATGATGTAGACCAGACGGGATTTGAGGATGCAAAAGATTTTACAGCTGCCAATGAAAATTTCATGGCGAGTGGTGGCTTAACTCGTAGATTCAAAAAGGCGACCATACATGCTAATATCAGCATGAACAACAGCATTAGAAATTACTTGGATGATTCATTATCCCTAAATGGTTTCACCAGGTTCATCCGAAATGATTACACCGGCCGTTCAATGATTGCTGAGGTTTATGGCAACTACCAGATCACTGATAAGCTCAGGTTCTTTGCCGGTTTTGATCAACGCTGGTTGAATACTGATCAGTATTTTCTTTCAGTAAGTGATTTTGGAAATTATGAAAGTAAACTCAATGCTGATTCTGCGCGCATCAGGCTCAGCAGTTTCACAAGTTCACTTGTATACAACAGCAAAAATGGCATCAACATTGAATTGGGAGGAAGATTGAATTTACACAGTCGCTATGGTGAAAACGCAACCTTCACTTTCAATCCTTCTTATGTGTTGAACCAGAAATGGAAATTTGCTTACAACCTTTCTTCTGCTTTTAAAGCACCTACACTTTATCAGCTCTATGATGGAATAGCAGGTGTTCCAACACTCAAGCCTGAAACATCTATCACTTCTGAATTGTCTGTCGAGTTTATCGGCTCAAAACACATCATTGCACAAGCTACCATCTTTCAGAGAAAGATAAAAAATGGCATCGACTATGATTATTCAAACTATAAATATTTCAATTACGGTGAGCAAAATGCAAGAGGATTTGAAGTTGAAGTAGGATACCGAAACGACAACTGGCATTTTAATGTGAACTATACCCTGATGAAATCAGAGGTCAATACAGCAAAATTTGCCTACGATGCAGGATTTTTCAGCTACTTCGTTGTTGGCGATACTACTTACAGTCAGCTGTTTCGTGTTCCAGCAAGCAGCCTTAATGCAAGCGCCAGCTGGCAAGTCAATAAGAAAATACATTTGTCCATTTTCCAGCGCATCGCAGGCAAACGTTATGAACCCATATTTGACGCGGCACCTGTAAAGCTTGACCCTTATGCAACGACTGATTTATTTGGCGAATACCAATTAGGCAAACGTATTCGGATATATGGAGCAGTTAAAAACATGTGGAACGAGCAATACCAGGAAGTATTGGGCTTCGCTACAAGAGGTCGCAATTATCTATTGGGGATTAGATTAAAACTGAATTGATACCTTTGCTGAATAATACAGCACATGACACTAGATGAAATACTAACAGTCAGTTTTACCCTCTTTGCAGTGATTGATATTATTGGATCAATCCCATTGTTGCTTTCACTGAAAGAAAAAATGGGTGGCATAAATGAAATGAAAGCCTCTTTAATATCAGGTGCCTTGATGATATTCTTTCTGTTTGTCGGCGAGAAATTCCTGGGAATTTTAGGAGTAGATGTGAAATCATTTGCTGTTGGTGGTTCAATTGTAATTTTTATTTTGGGATTGGAAATGGTATTGGGAATAGAATTTTTTAAAGGAGATGCAGATCCAAAATCCGGGACAGTCGTGCCAATTGCTTTTCCATTGATAGCTGGTTCTGGTACGCTCACCACCATCATATCATTGAGAGCCAACTACAGCGAATGGCCTGTATTAGTCGGCATATTAATCAACGTGATTTTTGTATACCTGGTGTTGCATTCATTAGATTTCATACAACGCATACTTGGAAAAGCAGGCATGTTGGCCATCAGAAAATTCTTCGGTGTGGTGCTGCTGGCAATTGCAGTTAAAATATTTGCTTCAAACGTAGGGGGACTGATTAAATAAGGTTAGTCCCCTTTTTCTTCTATTATATCTGGAAGAATCTTATTGTCACTATCCGCAGCTGGTAAAGAATCAACACCTCTCAACTGACGTTGAATTGCTCTCGTTCTTGTACCGACAACCTCATCCAATTGTGACATACCCGTTTGGATATTTTTCTGTGCTTTTTCAAGCATCCCTCCAAAATTCTCAAATTCTTTTTTAACTGATCCCAGCACCTTCCATACTTCGCTGCTTCTTTTTTGTAATGCTAATGTGCGGAAGCCCATTTGTAAACTGTTTAGTATCGCGACTAAAGTAGTTGGTCCAGCTACAGTAATTTTAAATTCATCACGTAATTGATCTACCAATCCACTTCTTCTTATCACTTCAGCATAGATACTTTCAAATGGAAGGAACAAGATGGCGAAATCAGTCGTGTTCGGCGGATCAATGTATTTATCACGGATATCCTTTGCCATTTTTTTGATTGTCGACTCTAATGCTTTTGTCGCCACCTCTATTTCATCCGTCGATGCATGCTCATATGCATTCAGCAACTGCTCATATACATCCTTAGGGAACTTAGCATCTATCGGTAAGTAAACAACACTACTTTCATCTTCACTTCTACCTGGAAGTTTGATGGCAAATTCAACCGGGTCTGAACTACCTGCTTTGGTCCGAACGTTCACATCATACTGCGTAGGCGCCAGCGTTTGCTCCAAGATCATAGCCAATTGCACCTCACCTACATTACCACGCAATTTCACATTGCTCAGTACTTTTTTCAAGCCTCCCACATCTGTAGCGAGTGTTTGCATTTCACCCAAACCTTTTTGTACACTTTCCAATTGCTTACCCACCATTTCGAAGGATTGTCCCAATCTTTCGTTCAATGTTTTTTGAAGCTTTTCATCGACAGTCGCCCGCATTTGCTCCAGCTTATTCTCGGTGCTTTCCATCAACTTCGCTTGCCTATCATCGAGTTGTGTAAATTTTTCACGTTGCAGATCGTTAAATGATTTCACATTACGATCAAAGCCCTCTGCAAATACTTTAAATGACTTTTCAATATCTGCTCTTAATTCTCTGTTCTTATCTTCAATTTTAACGATGAGCGCTTCCAGCTTTTCAGATTGCTCCTTTCCGGTTCTACTGAGAGAATCAGTCAATTCAGTCCTGTTCTCACGTGCCATCTTTGCACTTTCATCCCTGTTTACACGAAAATCCTCTTTTAAGGCAACTTCAATTTTTTGCAAGCCTTTTTCAAGTTCTTGTATTTTCGACTGCAAAGCAGCTGTATTGCTATCGGCTTTCTTGAAAAAAATGGCCAGCAGCAATAAGGCACATACCACTAGCAGAACAAGCGAGATAATTTCCAACATAGATGAGGGTTGAAAAACAAAGATACTGTGCTTTTTATTTTTTAAACTGAAGTACCTTTGCATTTTGGCCTCGTAGTACAATGGATAGTATGAGAGTTTCCGAAGCTCCAGATTCAGGTTCGATTCCTGACGAGGCTACAATTATCTTTGAAACATATAAACTCGATCTGAATTTAGCTCAATTTTCTTGCTAAAGCTGAATTGATCAATTGATCTTTCTTGTAACAATTTTCCTACTTCCGGAAAATAAAGATACTCCGCCGCCGTCTCAAAATTTTGCTGAGCAACAAAAAACAAACACTCATCAACCAAATTAGCTGCGATTAAACTCTTAAACAAAACATAACCTGATTCAATCAATATCTTATAGTACCCTTTCTGATAAATCAATTGAGCAAAAGAAATCAGACAAATCTTTCCATCAGCACCTGTAGGCACTACCAATAATTCAACATGTGGAGAAAGTTGGGCATCATAGTGATCAATCGTTGTGACCAATATCAATTTGCTATTCACCCTTGGATAAAAAATAGCAAGACCCTTATTTTCATCTTTCAACAAATCCAGTCGCTGATCCAGGACAATTGCAGTTCTTTCATGCTCCGCATCTCCCATCCGAAGATTTAATCTTGCATTATCGTTGATCACAGATCTGGTAGTTGATAATATAGCATCAGCATCTTTCCTCAACACCTCATGCACATATCGATGTGTTTCTTCACCGGTAATCCATAATCGCTGCTTCTGCTTATGGGCATAAATACCAGCAGCAGTCATGGCCAGCTTGAACTGAAAATAAGGCCGCTTCTCTTTCTGATTGGTAAAAAAAACTCGATTCAATTGATGGATTTCATCCTGCTCAATTACTTCCACCTGCACACCATTTTTAATCAATACATCAACACCAGAAACAACCGGATTGGGGTCTAGGCTTCCAACAACGACCTTCTTAACGCCATGTTGTAAAATCAGGTCGGTACAAGGGGGTGTTTTACCATGATGGGAACAGGGTTCAAGGGTCACATAGAGGGTACAATCACCGGGGTTGATACCTCTGTTTATTGCATCTGCAAATGCATTTACTTCAGCATGTGGACCCCCATGCTGCTGGTGGTTACCGCGACCAACGATCTCACCTTGGGCATCAACCAGCACCGCACCAACCAATGGATTGGGTCGGACCGCTAGCGGATCAGCCTTCTTGGCCTCATTATATGCCTCATTTAAATAATATGCCGATACCATTTTGTGTTATAGCTTTGCAGTCCAAAGTTAAAGACAATAAGCATGTTTACGGGATTGGTAGAGAAAACGAGGATAGCTTTTTTTGAGAAAAATCAGGATGGTGCCGTGCTGAAAATATTCAGGCATCCTTTACTACAGGATGTGGCCATAGGTGATAGCATTGCGATAGATGGCGCCTGCCTCACAGCAAATGAATTATTGCCTGAAACAATTGGATTTTTTGCCTCTCATGAAACCCTTGAAAAAACAAGAATACAACAATACCAGACCGGATTTGAAGTGAATTTTGAACTGCCACTGAAAGTCGGACAACACCTGGGCGGACACTACGTCTTAGGACATGTGGACACAACCAGTACAGTTAAATCTGTTGAACAAGACAACCAAGCCTGGATCATAAAAATCAACATCCCCCAACCTTTTGAAAAATACGTTGTTTATAAAGGATCTGTTGCAGTGAACGGGACGAGTCTGACGATCAACAAAGTCGATTCCGACCACATTGAATTGTGTATTATACCAGTCACTCTGGAAAAGACCAATTTTAATCACCTAAAAGCTGGCGATTGGGTAAACCTGGAGTTTGATATACTGGCTAAATACACAGAAAAACTTTTAATCAACAATCATGTTCGATAGTGTTTCTGATGCCCTGATTTCCTTTAAAAATGGAAATGCGATTATTGTTGTGGATGATGAGGATAGGGAAAATGAAGGTGATATTGTTATACCGGCCTCGACTTGCACTCCTGATCAATTGAATTTTTGTGCAACTTTTGGAAAGGGATTAGTGTGTATAGCCATTGATCACAATACAGCAATACGTTTAGATCTCAGAAAACAAAGAAGCAATAAAAAAGATCCTCATCATACTGCTTTCCTGGATGCGATTGATGCAATAAATGAACACGGCACAACCACTGGAATATCCGCGTTTGATAGATCCATTACTGCACAACTGATCACCAACCCTGATTCAAAACCAGCCGACTTTATCAAACCTGGACACCTTTTTCCAGTCCTTGCAAAAAAAGGTGGTGTTAAAGAAAGAAAAGGCCATACTGAAGCTGCAGTCGATTTATGCAAACTCGCTAATCTATATCCTGCAGCTATCATTTGTGAAATCATGGAAAATGATGGCACCATGATGAGAAGAAATGGACTAAAGAATTTTACAGCGACGCATCAACTAAAAATGATCAGCATCAATCAGCTGGTTGAATTTATTCAAACAGAAAGAAATACTCCCACAGAAAATTTCTTACCTACATGTTCATTGATTTCTGCATCTACTCTTCCTACTGAATTTGGTGAGTTTAAAATTGAAGTATTCAAAAATACCTTGACAGGAATGGAGCATTCAGTTTTGTCGACACAAAACAATATGGATGCAACTCCACTAATCAGAATACACAGTGAATGCTTAACAGGTGATGCGTTTCACAGTTTAAAATGTGACTGCGGAAAGCAACTTACAGATGCTTTAGCAGCAATTGCTAAGCGAGGTCATGGTTATCTGATTCATTTAAAGGGTCATGAAGGACGAGGAATTGGAATTGGAAATAAGATTTCGACTTATGAATTGCAAAAGAAAGGCTTGAATACTTACGAAGCCAACGAACAATTGGGATTTCAGGCTGATGCCAGAAACTACCAGGATGCAATTGATATTTTAAACCATTATCAAATTAAAACTGGAGAACTGATTACCAATAATCCATTAAAGCTTGAAGCAGTAAACAAAGCTGGTATTGCATTAAAACAATATGTCATTCCCAGCAAATACAATGAGTTCAATACTCTTTACTTAGAGACAAAAAAACTATTTGCCCAACACTCAATAATTACAGAAAAATGATTGCTATTGTCAAGTCTGATTTCAATACTGAAATCACCTCTCTTCTTTTACAAGGCTGTGAAGAACAA